>NZ_JBIASM010000006.1:0-402784 GCF_042890765.1 Streptomyces sp. NPDC002032
CCCCCTTTTCGGGCCCCCGCCGCATGTTGGTGGGCCCGCACGATCGTCGAGTCGACGCAGACGATCGACCAGTCGACCTCACCGATCGCATCCGAGTGCTGCTGGACGTGGGCCAGGAGCCGGTCCCAGGTTCCGTCCGCCGACCAGCGGCGGAACCGTTCATAGACGGTCTTCCACGGCCCGTAGCGTTCGGGCAGGTCCCGCCAGGCAGCCCCCGTGGACAGCTTCCACAGGATCCCGTTGAGGACCTGCCGCCGGTCCCGCACGGGCCGCCCCATCCGGGGCGGAGCCAGCAACGGCCCGATCACATCCCAGGCCTGATCAGTCACCTCATGACGTCGCACCACGAACGGAGCAACGACCGACCTACATTGCGGACACGCCCTAGTCCCGCCGGGGACACGCCCCGACGGAACCCCGGCCCCAGCGGCTCCGCGGCACCGCAGCACCACGGCACCGCAGCACCGCAGCTCCACGGCACCGCAGCTCCGCCGAGGACTACATCTCCTTGAAGAAGGCCTCCGCCGTGTGCAGGAAGAGGTCGTTCGCCTCGGTCTCACCGATCGTGACCCGCAGGCCCTCGCCCGCGAAGGGCCGGACCACCACACCGGCCTTCTCGCAGGCCGCCGCGAACTCGGCGGTCCGCTCCCCCAGCCGCATCCACACGAAGTTCGCCTGGGTGTCCGGGACCACCGTCCAGCCCTGCGCCAGCAGCGTGCCGTGGACCCGCGCGCGCTCGCCGACCAGCGCCCCGACCCGGCCCATCAGCTCGTCCTCCGCCCGCAGCGAGGCCACGGCGGCGTCCTGCGCGAGCTGGCTCACACCGAAGGGCACCGCCGTCTTGCGCAGCGCCGCGGCCACCGGCTCGTGCGCCACCGCGAAGCCGACCCGCAGGCCGGCGAGGCCGTACGCCTTGGAGAACGTACGCAGCACGGCCACGTTGGGGCGGCTGCGGTAGAGCTCGATGCCGTCCGGCACCTCGATGTCCCGCACGAACTCGCGGTAGGCCTCGTCCAGCACCACCAGGACGTCCGAGGGGACCCGGTCCAGGAACCGCTCCAGCTCGGCGCGGCGCACCGCGGTGCCGGTGGGGTTGTTCGGGTTGCAGACGAAGATCAGGCGCGTCCGGTCGGTGATCGCGGCGGCCATGGCGTCGAGGTCGTGCACGTCCCCGTCGGTCAGCGGGACCTCAACGGACGTCGCACCCGAGATCTGCGTGATGATCGGGTAGGCCTCGAAGGACCGCCAGGCGTAGATGACCTCGTCGCCCGGGCCCGCCGTCGACTGGATCAGCGACTGGGCCACGCCCACCGAGCCGGTGCCGGTCGCGATGTGCTCGACCGGCACCCCGAAACGATCCGCCAGCTCGTTCACCAGGCCGGTGCACGCCATGTCGGGGTAGCGGTTGAACCGGCCCGCGGCCGCGACCGCGCTCTCCAGGACGCCCGGCAGCGGGGGGTACGGGTTCTCGTTCGAGGACAGCTTGAACGCCACGGCCCCGCCCCCGGCCGCGGGCTTGCCGGGCTTGTAGGTGGGAATGCCGTCCAGCTCGGCGCGCAGCTTCGGGCTCTTCTCGCTCACCGCAGGTCCTCCTCGACCGTCCCGTCGACGTCTCCGTCGACTCAATACTGCTCACCATATGAGGATTCCGCCGATCCGAGAATGGTGGGCGCCCGGAACATGGGGGGAGCGCGCGCATATATGCGCGCGCCACTGGCCTGCGCCGTGGCGCGCATCCCTCGTACAGGTGAGTTGCGGCCGGTCCGGGGCGGCTCGGTTTTGGCATGCTCGTACCCGCCGACAAGCACCACTCCGGCTCGGAGCCCCAAAATGCCTACTTTTCCAAGGTCATTGGGGGTGGCGAACCATGCAGAATCGTGCCTGTCAACGCGTGCATATGCACCCGGACCACCCACCCCTCCGAGCCCTACTATCGGCTCGCCATGACAGCAGCAGGGAAGCATCAGGTGAGCCGGACCGAGACCACCCGGCGAGCCGGCGGGCGACAGGGCCGCGCCGGCATCAGAGACGTGGCCGCCGCGGCGGGCGTCTCGATCACGACCGTCTCCGACGCGCTCAATGGCAAGGGGCGGCTGCCGGACGCCACCCGCCGCCACGTCCGCGAAGTGGCCGACCGGCTGGGCTACCGCCCCTCCGCCGCCGCCCGGACCCTCCGTACCGGCAAGTCCGGCCTCATCGGCCTGACCGTGACCACGTACGGGGATGAACCTTTCACCTTCACCGAATTCGCCTACTTCGCCGAGATGGCACGGGCCGCCACCTCCGCCGCGCTCGCCCGCGGCTACGCCCTGGTCATCCTCCCCGCCACCTCGCGACACGACGTCTGGTCCAACGTGGCCCTGGACGGCACCGTCGTCATCGACCCCTCCGACCACGATCCCGTCGTCAGCGAACTGGTCCGCCAGGGCCTGCCCGTGGTCTCCGACGGCCGTCCGGCCGGCACCCTCCCCGTCACCGCCTGGGTCGACAACGACCACGAAGCCGCCGTCCTGGGCCTGCTCGACCACCTCGCCGCCGCCGGAGCCCGCCGCATCGGGCTGCTGACCGGCACCACCACCGACACCTACACCCGGCTCTCCACGACCGCGTACCTCAGCTGGTGCGAGCGCGTCGGACAAGACCCCGTCTACGAGTCCTACCCCGCCCACGACCCGTGCGCCGGGGCGGTCGCGGCCGACCGGCTCCTCGCCCGGCCCGACCGGCCGGACGCCGTGTACGGCCTGTTCGACCCGAACGGCACCGACCTGCTCGCCGCCGCCCGGCGCTACGGCCTGCGCGTGCCCGAGGACCTGCTCCTCGTGTGCTGCAGCGAATCGACCGTCTACGCGAACACCGAGCCGCCCATCACCACCCTCTCCCTGAAACCGCGCCGCATCGGCACCGCCGTCGTGCAGCTGCTGATCGACGCGATCGAGGGGGTCGACACCGGACGGCCCGTCGAACAGGTCGTCCCGACCGAGCTGATCATCCGTACCTCCTCGCAGCGCAGGACACCCCGCACCACCGTCAGCCCACCCCGCTCACCGGCCCAGGACTGACCGCCACACGGCCGCAACGGCGGGACCGACGACCCCGCCGAGCATTTCGACAACACCCATATCGGGAGAAAACGTCAGGAAGGACCGGCTCCGGCCAGGATTCACCACCCCTGGTGCGTCACAGAGCGCGAGCCGCATTCCTATGATGGGCGCACGACATCACGGACCCTCCGCCCAGGAGGTCAGGAGG
Source organism: Streptomyces sp. NPDC002032 (assembly GCF_042890765.1). Lineage (NCBI taxonomy): Bacteria > Bacillati > Actinomycetota > Actinomycetes > Kitasatosporales > Streptomycetaceae > Streptomyces > Streptomyces sp. NPDC002032. The sequence goes on from NZ_JBIASM010000006.1 coordinate 3,250, forward strand.
GTCCGCAGGTGTACGGCAGCGCGACGGTGGTGGAGGGGTCGATGACTCAGGGGGCCGGTCAGGGACCCGCGATGCGGACGGACACGCTGCGGGACTTCCGGGTGCCGGTCAGCGAACCCGCCCCGTACCCCGTGTCCACCGGGATGCCCGGCGAGGGCCCGGTGTACGGCGAGTACCCCGCCTACTACGCGGAGGGCGCGCCCGCCGCCGACCAGCAGCCCGGGTACGCGCCGGAGCCCGGGTACGCGCCGGAGCCCGGCGGCCACCCGGAGCCCGCGCCCGTCGCCCGCTCCGGTACGGAAACCGTCCCGCACCAGCGTCCCGCCGCTCAGGCGGAGTTCCCCGAGTCGGACGCCGAGGACGACGGTTACACGCCGACCCAGCGCGACCTGCCCGTCATCGGCCGCGGCGCGGCACCGGGCGGCCCCGGCGACACCGTCCAGGTCCAGTACGTGCCCCAGGAGGCTCCGGCGGCCGCCGGTCCGGGCCCCCTCTACGTCGTCGGGGACGTCCACGGCTACCTCGACGAGCTCATCACCGAACTCCAGGCCCAGGGCCTGATCGACGGCGACTGCCACTGGTCCGCCGGAAACGCCCGGCTCTGGTTCCTCGGCGACTTCACCGACCGCGGGCCCGACGGCATCGGGGTCATCGACCTCGTCATGCGGCTGTCCGCCGAGGCCGCCGCCGCCGGCGGCTACTGCAAGGCCCTGATGGGCAATCACGAGCTGCTCCTCATCGGCGCGAAGCGGTTCGGCGACACGCCCGTGCAGTCCGGCGCCGGAACCGCCACCTTCCAGGCGGCCTGGCTGCTCAACGGCGGGCAGCGCTCCGACATGGACCGGCTGGAGGACGTCCACCTCCAGTGGATGTCCCGGCTGGACGCGGCCACCCTCGCGGACGGGCACCTGCTCCTGCACTCCGACACCACCGCCTACCTCGACTACGGCAGCTCCATCGAGGACGTCAACGACACCATCCACGAGCTGCTCAACCGCCACGACGCCGACATCACGTGGGACCTGTTCCGGAAGTTCACCAAGCGGTTCGCCTTCCGCGACGAGGAAACCGGACCCGACGCCGTGCGCGAGCTCATCGGCACCTACGGCGGCGGCCGCGTCGTCCACGGACACAGCCCGATCCCGTACCTGCTCGGCGAAGTGGGCACCGAGGACGGCGACGAGTCGCGCGGCCCGGAGGCCGTCGACGGACCCCACGTGTACGCGGACGGACTGGCCATCGCCATGGACGGCGGCGTCACCATGGCGGGCAAGCTCCTCGTCGTTCAACTACCTCTGAGCGACTGAGCGTTCTCGGAGCGGGGTATTTCAGCAAAGCCCCTGTCACCGTGTGGCAGGGGCGCTCTACCATCGCTCTATCCGTAGCAGGCTCTCCTCCGTTTGTGCCGGCGCCCGGGTCTACGCGGGCATACCGGCTTCTACGGAGCATCGGGGGATGCACATGACCAGCGCTCCGCACCTGCTGACCGAAGACCGGCCCGAATTCCACCGGCTCCTCGACGAGGCGCTGCGCACCGCGGACGAGCGGCCCGAACTCGCCCCTCTGGGCGAACGGCTGAACGCCGAACAACTGCGCACGATGGCCCTCGGCGCCACCGCACTGCTCACCGCGGCGGCCGCCGCCGAGTACGCCCACTACGTCAAGCTCCGCGAGGAACTGCGCGACGGGATCCTGACGGCTCCGGGAAGCGCCCGTGAGGACGGCACCGACGACCAGGGCGACGGCGGCGGCGCCGGTGTGAGCGCCGTGGTCGGGGTCCTCGCGCCCGTCCTCGCGGGCACCGCCATGCTGATCTTCCTGCTGGTGGGCTACAGCCTGAAGGTGGTCGAGCCCTCACCGGCGTTCGCCGACACGATGCTGACGGCGGGCTGGCTGTTCGGCGCGCTGACCGTAGCCGCCCTGCTGTTCGCGGTGATCGGGCTGCTGGTGACCGCGATACGCAACAGTTCCACGGAAGTCGCCGCCGAGGAGACCGTGTCCGTACCCGACGAACTCGCGCGGGCCCGCGAGGCCTGGCGCCACGCCCTGCTGGAACGGGGCATCGTGCCGTTCCTGCGGGACGCACTGGCCGATCCGAGTGCCGGGCCGGGCTATCCCGTACCCCGCACCCCGGAAGCCGGGCGCATCCCCAACCTGGGTTACTCGCGGCCCGACTTCAGCAGTCCGGGGTCCCGCTCAGAGGGACCCCGGCCCGGCTACACGCCGCCGGACTTCACCAGCCCGGACTTCGGCGGCCCGGAGCACGAGCCGGAGTAACCACGGACCGGCTCCGGGCTCCCCGTACGGTCGGCGGGTGTTTCACGTGAAACTCGGCGGGTGTTTCACGTGAAACATCGCAAGGAACGCCCCTCCCGAACCCCCGCCGCTAGCCCGCGGCCCGCCGGCCCAGGGGCCGCCGCCGCAGTCCGGCGTCCGTCAGCGCCGGCGGACGCCACACCCCGTCCGGGTGGTAGATGTTCACGCCCGGCGGCACGATCGCGTCGATCCGGTCCAGCGCGTCGTCGTCGAGCACCAGACCGGCGCCCTTCACCAGCGACTCCATCTGCTCCATCGTCCTAGGCCCGATGATCACCGAGGTGACCGCGGGGTGCGCCACGGGGAAGGCGACCGCCAGCTCCGGGAGCGTGCAGCCGATCTCCTCGGCCAGCTCGACGAGCCGCTCCACGACCTCCAGCTTGGCGACGTTGCCCGGGATCGCCGGGTCGAAGCGCGCCGGGTTCAGCGCCGCCCGCCCGGACGTCAGGTCCACGGGCCGGCCGAGGCGCTGCTTGCCGCTCAGGAAGCCGGACGCGAGCGGGCTCCAGGTCAGCACGCCCATCCCGTAGCGCTGGGCGACGGGCAGGACGTCCGCCTCGATCCCCCGCGCGAGGATCGAGTACGGCGGCTGTTCGGTCCGGAAGCGGGGCAGGCCCCGCCGCTCGGCGGTGTGATGGGCCTCGACCAGCTCCTCCGCCGGGAAGGTCGAGCACCCGAAGGACCGGATCTTCCCGGCCCTGACCAGGTCGCCGAGGACGGCCAGCGTCTCCTCGACATCGGTCGTGTGATCCGGCCGGTGCACTTGGTAGAGGTCGATCCAGTCGGTGTCGAGCCTGCGCAGGCTGTCTTCCACCGCCCGTACGATCCACCGCCGGGAGTTCCCGCTGCGGTTGCGGCCCTCTCCCATCTGGAAGTGGACCTTCGTGGCCAGCACGACATCGTCGCGCCGCCCCTTGAGCGCCTTGCCGACGATCACTTCCGACTCACCGGACGAGTACATGTCCGCGGTGTCCACGAAGTTGATGCCCCGGTCGAGCGCGGCGTGGATGATCCGGGCGCACTCCTCGTGGTCCGGATTCCCCACCGCCCCGAACATCATCGTGCCGAGGCAGTGCGCACTCACCTCGATGCCGGTCCCGCCAAGATTTCGGTATCGCATGGTCATGCGGCCGCACTCTAGGAGCTGGAGCGCACTCCAGGGCAAGAGCGTCCCGTCGGCCAGGCAGCTCCCGGAACTCCCGCAACTCCCTTGTTCCGGACACGTGCTGCTCCCGGACGGCGGCGGTCCGCCGGCCGGGAGCAGCACTCCCCCCGGTGTGTCCGGTCAGTCCGCCAGCGGCAGGTACACCCTGTTCCCGGCGGCGGCGAACTCGGCGGACTTCTCCGCCATGCCCGCCTGGATCTCGTCGGCCTTCAGGTCACCGCCGTGCTCACGGCGGATGTCCTGGGAGATCTTCATCGAGCAGAACTTCGGACCGCACATGGAGCAGAAGTGCGCGGTCTTCGCGGGCTCGGCCGGCAGGGTCTCGTCGTGGAACTCCCGGGCCGTGACCGGGTCGAGCGCCAGGTTGAACTGGTCCTCCCAGCGGAACTCGAACCGCGCGTCCGAGAGGGCGTCGTCCCATTCCTGGGCGCCGGGGTGGCCCTTGGCCAGGTCGGCGGCGTGGGCGGCGATCTTGTAGGTGATCACGCCCGTCTTGACGTCGTCCCGGTTCGGCAGGCCCAGGTGCTCCTTGGGCGTGACGTAGCAGAGCATCGCGGTGCCCCACCAGGCGATCATCGCGGCGCCGATGCCGGAGGTGATGTGGTCGTACGCGGGCGCGACGTCCGTGGTCAGCGGGCCGAGCGTGTAGAACGGCGCCTCTTCGCAGATCTCCTGCTGGAGGTCGATGTTCTCCTTGATCTTGTGCATCGGGACGTGGCCCGGGCCCTCGATCATCGTCTGCACGTTGTGGCGCTTGGCGATCGTGTTCAGCTCGCCCAGCGTCTTCAGCTCCGCGAACTGCGCGGCGTCGTTGGCGTCCGCGATGGAGCCGGGGCGCAGGCCGTCACCGAGCGAGTACGTGACGTCGTAGGTCGCGAGGATGTCGCAGAGTTCCTCGAAGTTCGTGTAGAGGAAGTTCTCCTTGTGGTGCGCCAGGCACCACGCGGCCATGATCGAGCCGCCGCGCGAGACGATGCCCGTCTTGCGGCGGGCGGTGAGCGGCACGTAGGGCAGCAGCACTCCGGCGTGGACCGTCATGTAGTCGACGCCCTGCTCGGCCTGCTCGATGACCGTGTCCTTGTAGATCTCCCAGGTCAGCTCCTCGGCCCGGCCGTCGACCTTCTCCAGCGCCTGGTACAGCGGCACGGTGCCGATCGGAACGGGGGAGTTGCGCAGCACCCACTCGCGGGTGGTGTGGATGTTGCGGCCGGTCGAGAGGTCCATGACCGTGTCGGCGCCCCACTTGGTGGCCCAGGTCATCTTGTCGACCTCCTCCTCGATGGAGGAGGTGACCGCGGAGTTACCGATGTTGGCGTTGACCTTCACCAGGAACCGCTTGCCGATGATCATCGGCTCGATCTCCGGGTGGTTCACGTTCGCGGGAAGGACGGCGCGACCTGCGGCGATCTCTTCGCGGACGACCTCGGGGGAGACGTTCTCGCGGATCGCGACGTACTCCATCTCCGGGGTGATCTCGCCCCGGCGGGCGTACGCGAGCTGGGTGACGGCGGCGCCGCCGCGGCCACGGCGGGGCAGCCGGGGACGGCCCGGGAAGACCGCGTCGAGGTTCTTGAGGCCGCCGCGGGGCGAGGTGTGCTTGATGCCGTCGTCCTCGGGGCGTGCGGGACGGCCCGCGTACTCCTCGGTGTCACCGCGGCCGATGATCCAGTTCTCGCGCAGGGGCGCCAGGCCCCGGCGGACGTCGGTGTCGATCTGCGGGTCGGTGTACGGACCGGACGTGTCGTAGAGCGTGACGTCCTTGCCGTTGGTGAGGTGGACCTGGCGGACCGGCACCCGGATGTCCGGGCGGGAGCCCGCCAGGTATCCCTTGTGCCAGCCGGGCTGGCGCTCGGTCTGGCCGTCGGCGTCCTGGCTGACGGCAGGCGTGCGTGCGTCCTGAATGGTCATGAGACCTGATCTCCCTACGCCGGCATTACCCGGTAACAGGTTCGGCGGTCGACGCAGCCTCTTCCCGTACGCATTCTCATGCGCGTACGGTGATCAGCGCCCTCTCAGCCCGGTGCTCCGAGCTCCCGCGTTGTGCAAAGGTGCCCCCACGCTAGCGTCATCTGTGGCGTGCTGAATAGTGGGCCCCCTCATCTCTTGCGATGATCTGCCAGTGACGTCCTCGACGAAGCCCCCCACCGAGCCCACGGATCACCAGGGCCACACCGGTCACGACCACGCGCCTCATGGACCCGCGGCCGGTGCCTCCCATGGTCATGCGCACGGCCACAGCCACGGCCACGGGCCGGCGGCTCCGGTCTCCAAGCACCTGCGCAAGGTCATCGCCGCCGTGCTGATCCCCTTCGCCGCCGCCGTCTTCATCGGCATGGCGGTGCTCTGGCCGGGCGGCGCCCCGGCCCACGAGCGGACCGGGGTGGGCTTCGACCGCCAGACCCAGCAGGGCACGGTCGTCGCCTTGGCGAAGGTCGACTGCAAATCGGTGAACGCCTCCCAAGTGCCGCCCACCGGCGACACCTCCACTCCCGAGGGACGCGAGGCGCAGGCCGCGCAGACCGGCGAGTGCAAGAAGGCGACCGTCGAGGTCGGCAGCGGACCGGAGAAGGGCCGGGCCTTCTTCGAGATCATCCAGCCGGGCGCGCCGCGGCAGTTGGAGAAGGGCCAGGAGGTGGTGGTCGCGTACGCGCCGGACGCGCCGCGTGACCTCCAGTACTCCGTGATCGACGTGAACCGCAAGCTCCCGATGGCGCTGCTGGCCGCGATCTTCGCGGTCGCGGTCGTCGTGGTCGGGCGGATGCGCGGTCTCTTCGCGCTCATCGCCCTGGTGGTCAGCTTCGGGATCCTGACGCTGTTCATCCTCCCGGCCATCCTCCAGGGCTCGAACCCGCTGCTCGTCGCCGTCATCGGAGCGAGCGCGATCATGCTGATCGCCCTCTACATGTGCCACGGGCTGACGGCGAGGACCTCGGTCGCCGTCCTCGGCACCCTCGCCTCCCTGCTGCTGATCGGGCTGTTGGGCTCGCTGTTCATCGACTGGGCGTTCCTGAGCGGCAACACGGACGACAACACCGGGCTGATCCACGGCCTCTACCCGTCCATCGACATGAGCGGTCTGCTGCTCGCCGGTGTGATCATTGGTTCCCTCGGCGTCCTCGACGACGTGACGGTGACGCAGACCTCGGCCGTCTGGGAACTCCACCAGGCCGACCCGAAGATGGGCCCTCGGGCCCTGTACCGGGCGGCCATCCGGATCGGCCGCGACCACATCGCGTCGGTGGTGAACACCCTGGTGCTCGCGTACGCGGGTGCCGCGCTGCCCCTGCTGCTGCTGTTCTCCATCGCGAACAGCAGTATGGGTTCGGTGGCCAACAGCGAGCTCGTCGCGGAGGAGATCGTACGGACCCTCGTGGGGTCGATCGGGCTCGTGGCCTCGGTCCCCGTGACGACGGCGCTCGCGGCGCTGGTGGTCTCCGCCGACCGGCCGGGGCCCGAGGCCTCCGACGGGCCCGCGAAGACGGGCCGCGGTGGCCGGGGCCGCAGGCGCAAGCGCTGACGGACCGCCGACGGCCGCCCCTCAGCCCTCAGCCGGCGTTCTGCTCGTTCTGCCGCGCGTCGTCGAGGATCTTGCCGAGCGCCTCGTCGAGGTTCTCTTCGAAGTCGCCGAGGCTGCGCTCCTGACCGAGCGGCACCAGTCGGTCGGTGCGGTCCAGGAACGCGACGAGCGGCGCCGCGCTCGCGCGGAACAGGGCCCGGTCACCGGCGACCTGGAGCCGGATGTGGACGTCGGACAGCCCCTCCGGGTGGGTGGGGGCGATGTGCACGTCTCCGTCACCGCACGGCTTGTTGATGCCGTCGAGCAGCAGCTCCCGGCCGAACGCCCATGTCACGGGCGCGTCTCCGGGAAGGTGGAACGTCAGGCGCACCGCGTAGGGGTCGCGGGACTCGTACCGGAGCTCCACCGGGATCCGGAACGAGAGCTCCTCGGAAACGAGGAAGCTCATCATGACCTCTGCCTGTACCGACTCGCGCATTGCTACCCCGCTGTAGTGGAAGTGGCCAGGAATGGTCCCTCAAGGCCGTCCCACAAGGGTGGTGTAAGCGCCAGCAGATCACAAGGAGTGAGTTTTCAGATACTGATAGAGAAGGAGAGGCTGCTCAGCAGCGCGCCTACTTCACGACGCAGCCGATCGACTACGGACAGCAACCGATCTTCCTGGCACAAGGGGAGAGAAATGGCCATCGTCGCGGCGGTGTCTCCGGCCGTGATCGGGATGGCCGCGCACACCGTTCCGAGGGAGTACTCCTGGCGCTCGATCACCGGCTGCATCCGTTCCATGGAACCGATCCGCGCCTCCAGGGCGCCGAGGTCCCGCACGGTGTAGGGCGTGATGGCCCCGACCGGATGACGGTCGTAGTGGTCCCGGCGCGTCTTCTCGTCGAGCTGACCCAGCAGGCACTGCCCGATGGCGTGCGCGTGGCCGGTCTCGCGGAAGTCGGCCCATTCCTCGCAGGCCGGGCTGGCCGGGGTGTCGCAGACGCCCACGACCTCGATCTCCCCCTCGCGGTAGACCGCGAAGTAGACCGGGGCGCCGACCGCGTCGCGGAAGTGCGCGAGCGAGTCGAGGATCATGCTGCGACGTTTCTGCTGAAGTCCGGCGTCCGCCAGCCGGCCGGCCGCGTCTCCGAGCAGGAACACGCCGCTCTCCCTGCGCAGATAACCCTCGTGCGTCAGGGTGCGCAGCAGGTGGTACGCCGTGGGGAGCGGGAGCCCGGCTTCACGCGCCAGTTGTTTCGCCGGGGCTCCCCCGCTATGGGATCCCACCGCTTCCAGCAGCCGCAGCGCCCGCTGCACCGAACCGATGAGGGTCGGCACGCCGGCGTTGTGGACCGAAGACAATGCTCACCCCCAGGGAACGGCGCAGATCGCGACCCTATCCACCGGCCGTGCGGTGCGGGCGATTTGGCCGGTGCCGTTCCCTCTCCTGGGTCAATCCCCGTACCGCTCCCGGGTGGAACACCGGGAACGGTACGGACTACCAGCCGCCGGAGGAGGTCTTCGAGCCGCGGCCGGTGAACTTCTTGACCACGAAGATCAGACCGCCGACGAGGGCGACGAAGAGCAGCGCCTTGAACGCGAAGGTGATCAGCGTGCTGAGGATGCTGAGGATCACCCCGCCGAACACGTACAGCGCCAGCAGCGGGACGGCCACCCACTTGACCCACCAGGGCGTGCCCGCGAACGTCGCTCGGATGCCGTCCATGTTCCTACCTCTTCCTCGTCCGTGACTTCCTGCTCCGATGCTAGGAGGACGGGGTCACCGACGGGGGGCCGCGAGCCCTCGGAACCCCCTGACCCGCCCCCTAGGGGGTCGGGGCGCGCGACCCTCAGCCCGTCGGCCCGCTCACCGGCCCGCTCATCCCTCCGGCGGGGAGAAGACCACCATCACCTTCAACGGCTCGGTGATGTGGTGGAACTTGTGCGGCACCCCGGCCGGCACGTAGACGACGCTGCCGTTCGCCACCGTCGTCGTCTCGTCCCCGACCGTGATCGAGGCGCGCCCGCTCACCACGAAGTAGACCTCGTCCTGCCGGTGCGGCTGCTGCGGATCGCTCTGGCCGGCCTCCAGGGCGTACAGCCCCACCGACATGTTCCGCTCGTGCAGGAACTGGAGGTAGGCGCCGTCGTTGGCGATCCGCTCCGCCTCGAGCTCGTCCAGCCTGAAGGCCTTCATCCTTGTCGTGCCCCTTGCCTTGCTCGGTGCCGCCGTGGGATCCGCTGATCTGCCGATGTCCCACCGGGATCTTCTCTGCCACGATCAGACACATGACGAATTTCGTAGTCAAGACGCTCGCCAACGCGGCGGCCCTGGCCGTCGCCGTCTGGCTGCTCTCCGGAATCACCCTCGACGACGGCAGCAGCACGGGCCGCCGCACCCTCACCCTGATCCTGGTGGCGCTGGTGTTCGGCCTCGTCAACCTGATCGTCAAGCCCGTGGTGAAGCTGCTGTCGTTCCCGCTGTTCGTCCTCACCCTCGGCCTGTTCACCCTCGTGGTGAACGCGCTGATGCTGCTGCTGACCTCGTGGCTGGCCAAGCAGTTCAATCTCAGCTTCCACGTGGACGGCTTCTGGACCGCGGTCCTCGGCGGACTCATCATCTCCCTCGTCTCGTGGGCCGTGAACCTGGCCCTCCCCGACAAGAACTGAGCGGACCGCCGTGTACCGCGTCCGCCTCGTCGTCCGGGAACGCGTCCACCCCGCGCCGGACCCCGGCCTGCCGGACGCCGTACGCGCAGCCCTGAAGGAGACCACCCCGTGAACGATCACCCCGCGGGCGGGCCCCCCGCCGCCGGCCGGTACGCGGACGCCACGCGCGCCGTGCGCGCCGGACTGCCCGAGCCCGTCAAGAACGAGCCGCCGCTGCCCGGGCCGGTCTTCGCCGCCCACTTCCACCTCCCCGGCGACGTGGCGGGCCCGTACACCTACGGCCGCGACACCAACCCCACCTGGACCCTGCTGGAACGCGCCATCGGGGAACTGGAGGCGCCCGGCCGGGACGTGGACACCGTCGTCTTCGCCTCCGGCATGGCCGCGGTCTCCGCCGTGCTGCTCTCCCAGGCCCGCACCGGCGACACCGTCGTCCTGCCCGACGACGGCTACCAGGCGCTCCCGCTGGTCCGCGAGCAGCTGGAGGCGTACGGGATACACGTGCGCACCGCGCCGACCGCCGAGGAGGCCCAGCTCACCGCGCTCGACGGGGCCCGGCTGCTGTGGATCGAGACCCCCTCCAACCCGGGCCTCGACGTCTGCGACGTACGCCGTCTCGTGGCGGCCGCCCACGAAGGCGGCACCCTGGTCGCCGTCGACAACACCCTCGCGACCCCGCTCGGGCAACGGCCCCTGGAGCTCGGCGCGGACTTCTCCGTCGCCAGCGGCACCAAGGGGCTCACCGGCCACGGCGACCTGCTCCTCGGTTACGTCGTCTGCGCCGACCCCGCCCTGGCCGCCTGCGTCCGCCGCTGGCGCAAGATCGTGGGCGCGGTCCCGGGTCCGATGGAGGCCTGGCTCGCCCACCGTTCGCTGGCCACCATCCAGCTGCGGGCCGAGCGCCAGTGGGGCAACGCCCTGGCCGTCGCCGAAGCCCTGGCCGACCGGCCCGAGGTGACCGGGCTGCGCTACCCGGGCCTCCCCTCGGACCCCTCGCACAAGACGGCGGCCCGGCAGATGAGCGGGTTCGGCTCGGTCGTCTCCTTCGTGCTGCCCGACCGGGGGCACGCGGAACGCTTCATGGACGCTCTGCGCCTGGTGGAGGACGCCACGAGTTTCGGCGGAGTACGGTCCACCGCGGAGCGGCGCGGACGCTGGGGCGGCGACGCCGTGCCGGAGGGGTTCATCCGCTTCTCCGCCGGCGCCGAGGACCCCGGGGACCTGGTCGCGGACGTCCTGCGGGCCCTTGCCCTGTCAGGCCCCGGAGCCTGAAGGCGGACGGGGGAACGCGGTCCGAGCCTCCCCCCTGGTGGCTCGGACCGCCCCGGGTTCCGTACCAGAAGAACCACATCGACAAGGCTAATTGACTCAGCGTCAGAGTCCAATCACGGTAACGACAGGGGCCTATCGGCATATTTATAGTTGAAGGCCCCCACCGAGAGGGGCCGCCATGGATCTGGCCCTGCTGCGCACCTTCGTCGCCGTCCACCGCGCCGGCTCCTTCACCCGGGCCGCCGCGCTGCTCGGCCTGTCCCAGCCCGCCGTCACCTCACAGATCCGCACCCTGGAGCGCCAGCTCGGCCGGCCCCTGTTCCACCGCCGCGCCCGCGGGGTCACGCCCACCGCCGTCGGCGACGAGCTGGCCCACAAGGCGGCCCCGCACCTGGACGCGCTGCTGCGGATCGCCGAGACCGAGCGCGAGGCCGGCGGCACCTCGCGCACCCTCCACCTCGCCGGGCCCCCCGAGTTCCTGTGCCTGCGGGTGCTCCCCGCCCTCGCACCCCTGGTCGGGCAGGGACAGAACCTGCGCACCGCCCTCGCACCCGACGCGCGGGAGAGCCTCGACGGGCTGGCCGCCGGGCAGCACGACCTCGTCGTCACCACCTCGCGGCCGCGCGGCGCGCTGTTCACCACGAGCCCGCTCTGCGACGAGGAACTGGTCCTGGTCGCGGCGCCGTACTGGGCCGCCCTGACCGACCCGGCCGAACTGCGCGCGAAGGGACCGGCGGCCCTCGACGGGATCCCGGTCGTCGAGATCCACGAGAGCCTGCCGCTCGTCACGCGCTACTGGACCGCCGTGTTCGACTCCGTGCCCGACTGCGCCGCCACCGTCGTCGTACCCGATCTGCGCGCCGTACGGGAATGTGTGCGCGCCGGAGCCGGCCTCGCCGTCCTGCCCCGCTACCTGTGCCGCGACGCCCTCGACCGCGGGGAGGTCGTCGCCCTGCTGGAACCCGCCCTGCCGCCGCTGCGCACCTGGTTCCTCGCCGTACGGACCGGCAGTCTGGCCCTCGCGCACCTCGCCCGCGCCCACGACCGTCTGCTGCGCGCCGCCGCGCTCTGGTGAGCCGCCGGGTTTCGGACCCTGGCGCGTTTCAGAACCCGAGTCCTGGGCCACTCTTCTCCCATGACCGAACGCCCCGTGGTCAAACGCACCGCCCGCGCGATCCTGCTCGACGGTGACGACCTGATCCTCATCAAGCGCACCAAGCCCGGCGTCGACCCGTACTGGCTCACGCCGGGCGGGGGAGTGGAGGTTTCGGACGCCACCGTCGTCGACGCCCTCCACCGAGAGCTCCACGAGGAGCTCGGCGCCAAGATCACCGATGTGGTGCCGTGTTTCGTCGACACCGTCGAACACATCGCCTCCGGCGGTGTGACCGGGGTGAAGGTGCAGCACTTCTTCGTCTGCCACCTGGAGTCCATGGACCTCGCCCAACGGCACGGCCCCGAGATCGACGAGCCCGAGGGCGAATACGAGATCGTCCGCGTGCCCTTCAGCCGGGTCGGCATCGCCGCGGTGCACCTGGTCCCGCTCTCCCTCCGCCACTACCTCGACGGCAACATCGAGGGGGTGCGCGCCATGCACGCCCCCGACCTGGGCTGACCGCTGCGGGGAGCGGGCGGGCCCGGACGGTCTCAGCCGGCCGCGCCCGCCAGCTCCTCGATCGCGTCGTGCCGGATGCGCTCCCCGGGGATCCCGATGCGCTTGAGGGCGTCGACGCCGTTGCGGATCATCGCGGGCGGCCCCGAGACGAAGGCGTCGTACGAACTCCACGGCCCGTGCTCGCCGACCGCCTGCGGCAGCTGGCCCGCCAGCCCCTCGCCGACCACCGGGCGCACCGACAGCCACGGGTGGGAGCGCTGGAGGCCGAGCAGGGTGTCCTTGTCGTAGAGGTCGTGGTCACTGCGCGCCCCGAAGAAGACCTCCACCGGACGCCGTTCGCCGTGCTCGGCCACGTCCTCGATGAGTGCCTTGATCGGAGCGATCCCGGTTCCTCCGCCCAGGCACAGCATCCCGTTGTCCGTGCTGTGGTCCACCACCATCGAACCGGCCGGCGGTCCCAGCCGCAGCACGTCGCCGGGCCGGGCGTGCCGCACCAGCGCGTTGGAGACCCAGCCCGCCGGGACGGCCTTGACGTGGAAGGACAGCAGCCCGTCAGTGCGCGGCGCCGAGGCGAAGGAGTAGTGCCGCCACACCCGGGGCCACCACGGGGTCTCCAGGCTCGTGTACTGCCCGGCGAGGAAGGGGTAGGGCTGGTCGGGACGGACCGTCAGGACCGCGATGTCCGAGGTGCGCAGGTCGTGGGAGACCACCTCCGCGTGCCACCAGGCCGGGGCCGCCGCGTCCTCGGCCGCGGCATCGATCATGATCTGGGAGATCGCGGTGTAGGCACGCACCCATGCCGCCTCGGTCTCCGGCCCCCAGCTGAGTTCCGCGTACCGGGCCAGGGCTCCGAGCAGGGCCTCGCCCACCGCCGGGTAGTGGCCGGCCATGGTCCCGTACTTGCGGTGGCCGGTGCCGAGACGGCGCAGGTACGGGGTCAGCACCGCCGGGTCGTCGATGTGCTCGGCCGCGGTGAGCAGGGCCTTCAGCAGCCGGTCCCGCTGGGTGTCCATGGCCGCGGGGAACATCTCCCGGAACTCCGGGTGGGCCGTGAAGAACAAGGCGTAGAAGTACGAAGTCACCCGGTCGGCGACGGGTGCGATCTCCGTGAGGGTCCGGCGGATCAGCACGGCGTCCGGGGAGGGTTCGACCGCACCGTCCCCGGAAGGTATCCGGCCCGTCGGTCTGGCCGATCTGGTGGGCGGAGCGTCCATGCGGTGCCTCGCTTCGAGCATCTCGGTCGGTCTGCACGCGCCACGGCCTCGAATCCGTGGTCCGGGCTTCACAGCGTGCCAGCCGCCCGAAGGCACTGCGGGGGAATGGGGAAAATCCGGGTCCGGGAGCCCCTTCCCCCCTAAGATGCTGCGGCCCCCGGGCGGCCCGCGCCGAGGAGCCGGTACGCCTCCCGCAGGTCACGGCCCTCGTAGACGTGCGTCGCCCGCTCGGCCAGGTAGGGCCGGGCGTTCACCGCCACCGAGCGCGGCACCGCTTCGAAGAGCACCGCGTCGGTCATGGAGTCCCCGTACGCCACACAGTCCCGCCGGGTCACCCCGAACCGCTCGCAGAGCCGCTCCGCCACGTCCACCTTGGCCTCGGGGGTCAAGATGCCCGCCACCTCGACGGGGCGGGTGAAGGGCACCTCCGGGAAGACGGATCCGTGAGCGGCGTGTGCGCCCCACTCCAGGAGCAGCTCGACGAAGAAGGACGGCGACAGCGAGATCACCGCGCAGTAGTCGCCGCGCTCGCGGATCTCCTGCCAGACCTCCCGGATGCCCGACAGCCAGGGGGAGCCGTCGAAGGCGGCGCGGACGTGCGCGGGCGTGAGGTCCGCCCACAGCAGGTGGGCGGCCACCGAGAACTCGTGCGGGCCGATCTCCCGCGCGCCGAAGGCCCGCTCAAGTTCGGCGATCTCGGCCGCCTTGCCGAGCTGCCGGGAGATCTCCACCGGAGCGGCCGACCCGTACATCAGCGTGCCGTCGAGATCGAAGAGGTGCAGCAGCGTCATGGTCGCCGAGGCTAGTCCCGGTGTTTCACGTGAAACAAGCGCCGTTTCACGTGAAACATCCACCCGACGCGGGGCCGGCCGGTGTTTCACGTGAAACATCGACCTGACCGACCTTCCGAATCCCCTGGACGCCTCCCGAGCAGATGATCCACTCTGGGCCGGTGACACCATCACCGCTCACCGACCTGCCCATCCGCGCGCTGTACCCGGGCGACCTCCGTCACTGCGCCGACCTGTCCGAGGACCGCGGCTGGCCCCGCGAGGAGCACAAGTGGGGGCTGCTCCTCGCCGCCGGAACCGGTTACGGCGTCGACGCACCCGACGGGCACGGGCTGGCCGCGGCCTGTGTCGTCACCCGCTACGGGTACCGCCCGGCCGCACCGGAACTCGCCGCCATCGGCATGGTGCTCGTCGCCGACCGGTACGCCCGCCAGGGCCTCGGGCGCCGCCTCATGGCGCACGTCTGCGACGACGTCCTCGCCGGTGTGCCGCTCACCCTGCACGCCACCCCCTACGGCCGCCCGCTCTACGAGGAGCTCGGCTTCGACACCACGGGCCGGGCCGAAATGGTCCGGGGCCCGTTCCACCCCGAGCCCGGTGACGCCGCAGCCGTCCCGGTCCGGCCGGCCACGGCCGAGGACCTCGCCCGGATCGTGCGCCTGGACACCGAGGTGTTCGGCACCGACCGCACCCACATGATCACGCGGCTGCCCGCCTTCGCCGACAAGGTGCTCGTCGCCGAGGACGGCTCCGGCTCGCTCATCGGCTACGCGGCCCTCTGGCCCAACATGGACACCCATGTCGTCGGCCCGCTGATCGCCCGTGACACCGCCACGGCCCGGGCCCTGGTGACGGCTCTGGCCGCCACCACCGACCGGCCCCTGCGCACGGACGTCGACGTCCGCCACGAGGAACTGCTCACGTGGCTCAAGGCCCGGGGCCTCGAATCCCTGGCGTTCAACGCCGTGATGACCCGGGACGTCCCCGGTCTTCCCGGCGACTGGACCCGCCGCTGGGCCCCGCTGACCGTCGCCGCGGGCTGAACGAGTACAGCCCGATCCATGGGCTGGAGAACAGACAGAAAGGCACTGCCATGACCGAAACCCCCGAGCTGGCCATCCGGCCCGCCACCGAGGCGGACCTGCCCGCCATCGTCGCCATGCTGGCCGACGACCCGCTGGGTGCCACCCGGGAGTCCCCGGACGACCTGACCCCGTACGTCGCCGCCCTGAAGCGGCTGACCGACGACCCCTGCCAGCACGTGGTCGTCGCCGTCCGCGGGGACCGCGTGGTGGGCACCCTCCAGCTCACGATCGTGCCGGGCCTCTCCCGCAAGGGGGCCACCCGTTCCATCATCGAGGGCGTGCGGGTCCACGCCGACGAGCGCGGCAGCGGTCTGGGCACCCGGTTCGTCGAATGGGCCGTGGAGCGGTCCCGGGCGGAGAACTGCCAGCTGGTCCAGCTCACCTCGGACGTCACGCGCACCGACGCCCACCGGTTCTACGAGCGGCTCGGCTTCACCGCCTCCCACGTGGGGTTCAAGCTCCAGCTCTGACGGCTCCGGGCGCGGGCCGGGCCGCTGTCGGTGGCCCGGCCTACGATCCGGAGGATGAGCCGCAGCCTCCCCCTCGTCACCGCCGCCGATCGCCGCAACCGACTGGGCCGGCGCCACTGCCTGGCACCGTCGGCCCGCGCGGCGTCCGCCACCCTGGCGGCGGACGCCGTCGTCGCGCTCCACGCCACCGACGCCGCCACCGTCTACCTCTCCGCCCGCGCCCGCCTCCGCGGAGGCGGACCGTCGGACATCGAGCGGGCCCTGTACGAGGACGTCAGCCTGGTCCGCCTGCTCAGCATGCGCAACACCCTGTTCGCGGTGTCCGCCGAGCTCGCCCCGTACGTGGACTCCTCCACCGCACGGGGAATCGCCGCGAAGGAACGCCGGAGCCTGCTCAAGCACCTCGCCGAGGACGGCGGGGGACTCGACGCCGACTGGCTGGCCTCGGCCGAAGCGGCCGCCCTCCACGCCCTCGACACCGGTGGGCCCGCCACCGGGAGCCAGCTCTCGGCGGCCGTCCCCGCCCTCCGGCAGAAGATCACCATCGGCCGGGGCAAGAAGTACGAGGCCGAGACGGGCGTCGTCACCCGGGTGATCCGGCTGCTGGCCGCCGACGGCCGGATCCGCCGGGACCGGCCTCGCGGAACGTGGACCTCCAGCCAGTTCCGCTGGGTCCACACCCTGCCCTGGCCCCCCGTACCCGCCGGGGCGGCCCGCGCCGAGCTCGCCCGCCGGTGGCTGCGCTCCTACGGGCCCGCCACCGAGGCCGACCTCAAGTGGTGGACCGGCTGGACCCTCACCGAGGCGCGTAAGGCACTGGCCGCCGTGGGGCCCGAGGAGGTCCGGCTCGACGACGGCCGGACCGCGCTCGTCTCTCCCGGTGACACCGCCCCGGAACCGGCCCCGGAGCCCTGGGCGGCGCTGCTGCCGGGGCTGGATCCCAGCGGCATGGGCTGGGCCGACCGGAGCTTCCACCTCGACGCCGCCCACCGGCCCGCCCTGTTCGACTACGCCGGGAACATCGGCCCCACCGTGTGGTGGAACGGCGAGATCGTCGGCGGCTGGGCACAGCGGCCCGACGGCGAGATCGTGTGGCGACTGCTCGCCGACCCCGGCCGGGAAGCCGCGCAGGCGATCGCCGCGGAGGCCGCCCGGCTCGCCGACTGGGTGGGCGACGCCCGTGTCACCCCGAGGTTCCGCACCCCGCTGGAGCGCGAGCTCACCGCCTGAGCGGGCCCGTCAGCCGATGCCCCGCCAGCCCTGCGGGTCCGTCCCGCCGGGCACCGGGGCCTCGGAGTCGTAGGGCTCGCGCGTGAACACGAACGACCCGAGGTCCAGGTGGCTCGGCGTACCGTCGCCGCGGCGGACGGCCCGCAGGGTCTCTCCCGCGTAATAGCCCGTCAGTCCCGTCCAGCTGCCGTCCGGTTCGGCGCGGAAGCGGGCCGCGCGGCCGCTCGTGCCCGCCGGGGCCAGCTCCAGCGAGCCGTCCGCGCGCAGCCGCAGCACATGCGCCGCGGTGCCCCAGTACCAGAGGCCGGCCAGTTCCAGCGGTACCGCTTCGGACGCGCGGAACGGGCGCCACGGCTCGGGGAACCGCGGCTCCGCCTCGGCGACGATCCCGATCAGGTCCGTCGCCACCGTCGAAGCGGGCACTCCCGAGGTGCAGTTGGACAAGACCACCGCCGCCAGGTCCTCGTCCTCGCTCAGCCACAGCCCGGCGACGAACCCCGGCAGGGAGCCGCCGTGGCCCACGAGCCGCCGGCCGCCGACGTCGCTCAGCTGGAGGCCCAGCCCGTAGCCGCCCTCGACGGTGCCGGGCGCGGCGGTGGCGGCCGGGGCGCGCATCTCCCGTACGCTCGCCGCGCTCAGCACCCGCTCGTCGCCGCGCAGGAGGAAGTCCGCGAACCGCGCCAGGTCCCGGGGCGTGGACCACAGCTGCCCGGCCGAGGCCATCACGCCGAGATCCTCAGCGGGCTCCGGCGTCATCAGATCCGCCCACGGATGCACCGCCCAGCCCCCGGCGTGCGGGGCGCGCGGCTCACCGCTGGTGCGGTCCAGGCCCAGCGGCTCCAGCACCTCGGCCCGCAGCACCTCTTCCCAGGGCTTTCCGCGCAGCGCCTCCACCAGCGAACCCAGCAGCGTGTAACCGGGGTTCGAGTAGTGGAAGACGCGTCCGGGCGCGTGCCGGAAGGGCTCCTCGCCCAGGACCTCGTCCAGGCCGGGGCGCAGGGCGGCGGACGAGCGCTCCCACCACTCGCCGGGGGTCTCGGCCGCCAGTCCGCCGGTGTGGGCGAGCAGTTGGGCGATGGTCACCCCGTCGGCAGCGGTCCCGGGCAGGTGCCGGCCCAGCGGGTCCGACAGGTCCAGCAGCCCCTCGTCCCGCAGCCGCATCACCAGCACGGCCGTGAAGGTCTTGGTGATCGATCCGATCCGGTACTGCACGTCGCCGTCCGGCCCGTGGCCCGCGACGGAGGTGGCGGATCCCTCCCAGACCAGCTCCCCGCCGCGCGAGACGGCCGCCACCAGCGACGGGGTCCGCCCCTCGCTCTGTGCGACGGCGATCCGGTGCCTCAGCGCGCGCCGGGTGGAGGGGAGCAGTTCCAGATCTTCAGAGAGGGCGTCCATGATCGGATGCTACGTGTTGGCCATGTCCACGAACCGCGAATAATGGCCCTGGAAGGCCACGGTGATGGTGGCCGTCGGGCCGTTGCGGTGCTTGGCCACGATCAGGTCCGCCTCACCCGCGCGGGGGGACTCCTTCTCGTAGGCGTCCTCACGGTGCAGCAGGATCACCATGTCGGCGTCCTGCTCGATCGAGCCGGACTCACGCAGGTCGGAGACCATCGGCTTCTTGTCCGTGCGCTGCTCGGGGCCACGGTTCAGCTGCGACAGCGCGATCACCGGCACCTCCAGCTCCTTGGCGAGGAGCTTGAGGTTTCGGGACATGTCCGAGACCTCCTGCTGACGGCTCTCGGGCCGGCGCGAGCCGCCCGACTGCATCAGCTGGAGGTAGTCGATCACGACGAGCGAGAGGTCGTTGCGCTGCTTGAGCCGACGGCACTTGGCGCGGATCTCCATCATCGACAGGTTGGGGGAGTCGTCGATGTACAACGGGGCGGCCGAGACGTCCGGCATCCGGCGGGCGAGCCGGGTCCAGTCGTCGTCGGTCATGGTGCCCGAACGCATGTGGTGCAGTGCCACCCGGGCTTCGGCCGACAGGAGGCGCATCGCGATCTCGTTGCGGCCCATTTCGAGGGAGAAGATGACGCTGGGCAGGTTGCTCTTGATCGAGCAGGCCCGGGCGAAGTCCAGCGCGAGCGTCGACTTGCCCATGGCGGGGCGGGCGGCGATGACGATCATCTGGCCGGGGTGCAGGCCGTTGGTGAGGGAGTCGAGGTCGGTGAACCCGGTGGGCACGCCCGACATCTGGCCCGAGCGGGATCCGATCGCCTCGATCTCGTCGAGCGCGCCCTCCATGATGTCGCCCAGCGGCAGGTAGTCCTCGGAGGTCCGCTGCTCGGTGACGGCGTAGATCTCGGCCTGGGCGCTGTTGACGATCTCGTCGACGTCGCCGTCCGCCGCGTACCCCATCTGCGTGATCTTCGTACCGGCCGCGACCAGGCGGCGCAGGACGGCCCGCTCGTGGACGATCTCCGCGTAGTACTCGGCGTTCGCCGCCGTCGGCACGGACTGCACCAGGGTGTGCAGGTACGAGGCCCCGCCCACCTTGCTGATCTCGCCGCGCCGGGTGAGCTCCGCGCCGACCGTGATGGGGTCGGCCGGCTCGCCCTTGGCGTACAGGTCGAGGATGGCCTGGTAGATCGTCTCGTGCGAGGGCCGGTAGAAGTCGTGGCCCTTGAGGACCTCGACCACGTCCGCGATCGCGTCCTTGGACAGCAGCATGCCGCCCAGCACCGACTGCTCGGCGTCGAGGTCCTGGGGCGGGACGCGCTCGAAGCCGCCTCCGCCGCCGTCCCAGGAGCCGCCCTCGCGGCCCCTGTCGTCCCGGTCGTCCCCGCGGCCGCGGCCCTCGCCGTTGCGGCGGGTGCGGGCGGGCAGACGGTCACTGGGACCGCTGTCGGCCCAGGGGTCGTCCATGGGCTCGGGCATGCTCACCGGGCCGCCTCCTCCCGTCCGCAACGCGGACCTCGCCGTGTCACTCTTTCTACGACACGGCTCTGACATTAGGGGCGCCCGAACCGGCTCTCGGCGCGTCGGGCAACGCCCAACGGTAGGCCCGCGGGCGACGTCAGCCAATCTTGTTATCCACAGGCTGTGTGGATGAGATGTGGACGACGGAGCGAATGCTGTGGGTAAGTCCCCCGAAGCTGTGCACGGAGCGGGGGACGACGCTGTGGACAAAATCACCAACCCCACCCCGACACCCCTCTGACCTGCACTTTCCTTAGCCTCAGGCTGTGGGGAAGAAAATTCTTGGCCACTGTCTCAAGATCGCCTCCAACGGGTTGTGGAGAACGCCCAAGTCAGCGGCCAAGTAAGGATCAAAAGACAGTTGCATCTCTTACCTGTGGAAGATTAGATTGGACGCATGACACAGGCCCCCCCAGCGTCGAAGGCTGCCCCGAGACGGCACGACCGCGAGATCCTCGCCCTCGCCGTCCCCGCGTTCGGCGCCCTCGTCGCCGAGCCCCTCTTCGTGATGGCCGACAGCGCCATCGTGGGACACCTCGGCACCCCCCAGCTGGCCGGCCTGGGCATCGCCGCCGCCCTGCTCACCACCGCCGTGAGCGTCTTCGTCTTCCTCGCCTACGCCACCACCGCGGCCGTCGCCCGACGGGTCGGCGCGGGCGACCTCCAGGCGGCGATACGGCAGGGCATGGACGGCATCTGGCTCGCCCTGCTGCTCGGCGCGGCCGTCATCGCCGTGGTCCTGCCCGCCGCCCCCTGGCTGATCTCCCTCTTCGGCGCCTCCGACACCGTCGCCCCGTACGCGGTGACGTACCTGCGGATCTCCGCCCTCGGCATCCCCGCCATGCTGGTCGTACTGGCCGCCACCGGCGTCATCCGCGGCCTCCAGGACACCCGTACCCCGCTCTACGTGGCCATCGGCGGCTTCGCCCTCAACGGCGGCCTGAACGTGGCCCTGGTCTACGGCGCGGGCCTCGGCATCGCCGGATCGGCCTGGGGCACCGTCATCGCCCAGTGCGCCATGGCCGCCGCCTACCTCGTCGTGGTCGTCCGAGGAGCCCGGCGCCACCGCGCCTCCCTGCGCCCGGACGCCGCCGGGATCCGGGCCTGCGCCCAGGCCGGCGTACCCCTGCTGGTCCGCACCCTCTCCCTGCGCGCCATCCTGATGATCGCCACCGCGGTGGCCGCCCGGCTGGGCGACGCCGACATCGCCGCCCACCAGATCCTGCTGTCCCTCTGGAGCCTGCTCGCCTTCGCCCTGGACGCCATCGCGATAGCCGGGCAGGCCATCATCGGCCGCTACCTCGGCGCGGGGGACACCGTGGGCGCGAAGGCCGTCTGCCGCCGCATGGTGCAGTGGGGCATCGCCGCGGGCCTCGTCCTGGGCCTGCTGGTCGTCCTGATCCGGCCCGTCCTCATTCCGCTCTTCACCGGCGACCCGGCCGTCGAGGACGCCCTGCTGCCCGCCCTGCTCGTCGTGGCACTGGCCCAGCCCGTCTGCGGAGTGGTCTTCGTCCTGGACGGCGTCCTCATGGGAGCCGGCGACGGCCCCTACCTCGCCCGGGCGATGCTGCTGACGCTCGCCGTCTTCGCACCCGCCGCCCTGCTCGTTCCGGCGCTGGGCGGAGGTCTGAGCGCCCTCTGGTGGGCCATGACCCTGATGATGCTGGTCCGCATGGTCACCCTGCGGCTGCGGGCCCGCTCGGGCCGCTGGCTGGTCGCGGGGGCCACCCGCTGACGTTTCACGTGAAACATCGCGTGAAACGTGGTGTGAAGCGTCGCGTGAAACGTGGTGGGAAACATCCCGTGGAGCGGCCCCAGGGCACGTTGTCCGGAGCGATGTTTCACGTGAAACGAAGAAGGGCCGCACCCCAGCGGGGTGCGGCCCTTCACGCGCTGCCCTTAGGCGGCGACGACCTCGATGCCCACGTTCGCGGCGACCTCGGCGTGCAGACGCACGGAGACCTGGTACGAACCGAGGGTCTTGATCGGGGAGCCCAGCTCCACGCGGCGCTTGTCGACCTTCGGGCCACCGGACGCCTCGATCGCCGAAGCGATGTCGGACGGCGTCACGGAGCCGAACAGACGACCGGCGTCACCCGCGCGGGTGGCCAGACGGACCTTGACACCCTCGAGCTTGGCCTTGACCTCGTTGGCCTGCTCGATGGTCGCGATCTCGTGGATCTTGCGGGCGCGGCGGATCTGCGCCACGTCCTTCTCGCCACCCTTGGTCCAGCGGATCGCGAAACCACGCGGGACCAGGTAGTTGCGAGCGTAACCGTCCTTGACGTCGACGACATCGCCGGCGGTGCCGAGGCCAGAGACCTCGTGGGTCAGGATGATCTTCATTAGTCGGTCACCCTTTCCTTATCGCGCGGTGGACGTGTAGGGCAGCAGCGCCATCTCACGGCTGTTCTTGACTGCCGTGGCGACGTCACGCTGGTGCTGCGTGCAGTTGCCGGTAACGCGGCGGGCACGGATCTTGCCACGGTCGGAAATGAACTTCCGCAGCATGTTCGTGTCCTTGTAGTCCACGTACGCGGTCTTGTCCTTGCAGAAAGCGCAGACCTTCTTCTTAGGCTTGCGCACAGGCGGCTTCGCCATTGTGTCTCTCCTGTGAAATCAAGAAGTGGGGGTGCGAGCTGCCCTAGAAGGGCGGCTCGTCCGAGTAGCCACCGCCGGAGCCGCCGGAGCTTCCGCCCCAGCCGCCACCGCCGCCGCCCTGCTGCTGCTGGCCGCCGGCCGGCGCACTGGACGCCCACGGGTCGTCGGAGGGAGCTCCGCCGCCCTGGGGGGCGCCGCCACCGGGGGCTCCGCCCCAGTTGCCACCGCCGCCGCCCTGCTGCTGACCGCCGCCGCCGTATCCACCCTGACCACCGCGACCGGTGGTCTTGGCGACCTTGGCCGTGGCGTTCTTCAGGCTGGGGCCGACTTCCTCGACGTCCAGCTCGTAGACCGTGCGCTTGACACCCTCACGGTCTTCGTACGACCGCTGCTTCAGCCGGC
Organism: Streptomyces sp. NPDC002032; assembly: GCF_042890765.1. NCBI lineage: Bacteria > Bacillati > Actinomycetota > Actinomycetes > Kitasatosporales > Streptomycetaceae > Streptomyces > Streptomyces sp. NPDC002032. The sequence continues at coordinate 26,502 of NZ_JBIASM010000006.1, forward strand.
CCTGCACGATGACGCGCATGCCTCGCTGGAGCGACTCGGCGACGTTCTCCGCCGCCTGACGCCAGACCGAGCAGGTCAGGAACAGGCTTTCGCCGTCCTTCCACTCATTGGTCTGCTTGTCGAAGGTGCGGGGAGTGGACGCGACACGGAACTTCGCGACCGCCGCACCCGAGGGGGTGAAGCGCAGCTCGGGGTCGTCGACGAGATTGCCGACGACCGTGATGACGGTCTCGCCTGCCATGGATGAACCTCTCGGCGGGGATTGCTGCTGGGCTGCTGTGCTACTCGGTCCCGATTACCGCTGAACCGAAGTTCAGTGGGTCTCGGGGCGAAGGACCTTGGTCCGGAGAACCGACTCGTTCAGGTTCATCTGTCGGTCAAGCTCCTTGACGACCGCAGGCTCGGCCTGGAGGTCGATGACCGAGTAGATGCCCTCGGGCTTCTTCTTGATCTCGTAAGCGAGACGACGACGGCCCCAGGTGTCGACCTTCTCGACCTTTCCGTTGCCCTCACGGACGACGGAGAGGAAGTTCTCGATCAGCGGGGAGACAGCGCGCTCCTCGAGATCGGGGTCGAGGATGACCATCACTTCGTAGTGACGCATGTGGAACCCACCTCCTTTGGACTCAGCGGCCACGGTCGTTCCGTGGCAGGAGGGTCGTGATGCGTGTCGCACGGTGTCCGAGAGCAGACACCGCGCAGACCGTACAGACTACCCCGTCGACTCCTTCCGGTTGAAATCCGGCAGGAGAGGGCCACAATCTGTAGGCACCGGGTGTGCTCGGTGCTATGCCCTCCGGCTCCCGCCGGGGGCGGCCCCGCAGCACCGCTCTGCTGCAGCCAGGAGGTGCCTTCAGATGGCACAGGCAATGCGTCGCCAGTCCTCCCAGTCGATCTCGCTCTTCTCCACCGACGGCAAGCCCCATCCGCTCCAGGACACCCTGATGGCGGTCACCCTCGTCCTCGGCGCCGTGGCGTTCGTCACTGCGTTCTTTCATAATCTGCACCTGCTCAGCTCCTGGACGGGGCTGGTCGGCATCGTGACCGGGCTCTACGGCCAGTTCATCTCGGTCACGACACGCGAGCGCTTCGCACTGATCATCGGCCTTGGCGCGTCTGCCATCGGCTTCTTCCTCGGCATGGCGCACGGAGGCCTCTTCGGCGGCTGGCTGGGCTGACCGGGGGACCCGCAGGGCGGAGCCCCGGCCTTCCACCGGCCGGGGCTCCGGCCCGTCCCCCATAAGGGTGGCGCCCCCGTCGCAGTAGGCTTCGCGCCATAGCCAGCGAAGCCGCCGGAGGAGACACCCCGCATGAGCCTGTCCCTGAGCACCATCAGCCGAGAGCAGCATCTGGCCTACCTCCAGAGCCTGCCCTCGGCTAGCCACTGCCAGGTCCCGGCATGGGCCGACGTCAAGAACGAGTGGCGCTCGGAGAACCTCGGCTGGTTCAACCAGTCCGGCGAACTCGTGGGTGCCGCTCTCGTGTTGTACCGGCAGCTGCCCAAGGTGAAGCGGTACCTCGCGTACCTCCCCGAGGGCCCGGTCATCAACTGGTACGCCCCCAACCTGGAGGAATGGCTCCAGCCGATGCTGGCGCACCTGAAGAACCAGGGCGCCTTCACCGTGAAGATGGGCCCGCCCGTCGTCATCCGCCGCTGGAACTCCACCGCCATCAAGGCCGGCATCCAGGACCCGGACGTCAAGCGCCTGCGCGACGTGGAGGCTTCGGTCATCGAGCCCCGCGCCTTCGAGGTGTCCGACAAGCTGCGCCGCATGGGCTGGCAGCAGGCCGAGGACGGCGGCGCCGGCTTCGGTGACGTCCAGCCCCGCTACGTCTTCCAGGTGCCGCTGGCGAACCGCTCGCTGGACGACGTCCTCAAGGGCTTCAACCAGCTGTGGCGCCGCAACATCAAGAAGGCCGAGAAGGCCGGCGTCGAGGTCGTCCAGGGCGGCTACGACGACCTGCCGACCTGGCAGTACCTGTACGAGATCACGGCCGAGCGCGACAAGTTCCGCCCGCGCCCGCTCAGTTACTTCCAGCGCCAGTGGACGGCCCTCAACTCCGAGGACCCCAACCGCATGCGCCTGTACATCGCCCAGCACGAGGGCGAGCCCCTGGCCGCGGCCACGATGCTCACCGTCGGGCAGCACGTCTGGTACTCGTACGGCGCCTCCGCCAACCACAAGCGCGAGGTCCGGCCCTCCAACGCGATGCAGTGGCGCATGCTGCGCGACTCGTACGCGCTCGGCGCGAGCGTCTACGACCTGCGCGGCATCAGCGACACGCTGGACGAGAACGACCACCTGTTCGGCCTGATCCAGTTCAAGGTCGGCACGGGCGGCGAGGCGGTCGAGTACGTCGGCGAGTGGGACTTCCCGCTCAACAAGGTGCTGCACAAGGCGCTCGACATCTACATGTCCCGCCGCTGACCCCGCCCCACCCCCACACCCCGCACCGCTGCACCAAGCAGCTTTCCCAGAGAGGCTCCGGACGGGCATGGCGCTCACGCTCTACGTCGACACCGCGCGCTGGCGTGCGCACCAGAAGCAGATCACCGATCAGTTCCCCGGACTGATCCCGGTCTGCAAGGGCAACGGCTACGGCTTCGGCCACGAGCGGCTGTGCGAGGAGGCGACCCGGATGGGCGCCGACATCCTGGCCGTCGGGACCACGTACGAGGCCGCCAAGATCAAGGACTGGTTCGGCGGCGACCTGCTGGTCCTGACCCCGTTCCGGCGGGGCGAGGAGCCGGTGCCGCTGCCCGACCGGGTCATCCGCTCGGTCTCCTCGGTGGACGGGGTGCGCGGCCTGGTCGGCGCCCGCGTGGTCATCGAGTGCATGAGCTCGATGCGCCGCCACGGCATCTCCGAGCAGGACCTGGGCCTGCTCCAGTCGGCGATCGAGGACGTCCGGCTGGAGGGCTTCGCCCTGCACCTGCCCCTGGACCGCCCCGACGGCTCGGACGCCGTCGAGGAGGTCATCGGCTGGATGGACCGGCTGCGCGCGGCCCGGCTGCCGCTGCACACCATGTTCGTCAGCCACCTGCGGGCCGAGGAGCTGGCGCGGCTCCAGCAGCAGTTCCCGCAGACCCGCTTCCGGGCCAGGATCGGCACCCGGCTGTGGCTGGGCGACCACGACGCGACCCAGTACCGGGGCGCCGTCCTGGACGTCACCCGGGTCGCCAAGGGTGACCGCTTCGGCTACCGCCAGCAGAAGGCCGCCTCCGACGGCTGGCTGGTCGTCGTCGCGGGCGGTACCTCGCACGGGGTGGGCCTGGAGGCCCCGAAGGCCCTGCACGGCGTGATGCCGCGTGCCAAGGGCGTCGCCCGCGCCGGCCTGGCCACCGTCAACCGCAACCTGTCGCCCTTCGTGTGGGCGGGCAAGCAGCGCTGGTTCGCGGAGCCGCCGCACATGCAGGTGTCGATCCTGTTCGTGCCGTCGGACGCGACCGAGCCCCGTGTGGGCGACGAGCTGGTGGCGCACCTGCGGCACACCACCACCCAGTTCGACCGGGTGCTCGACGCCTGAGCACCCCCTCGGTCAGTGCCGGGGATCCGTTCCCCAGTCGACCCGCTGTCCCTCCGAAGGCGCCGCGTCCCGCGGCGCCTTCGTCTTGTCCGAGAGCGTGAACACGTCCTCGGCCCCGTCCAGGACGCCTCCGGAGGGATCGTCCGAGCCGTCGCGCCGGACCACATCGCGCTCCGGCAGCAGGATGTCCCGTACGACGACGGCACACAGGTAGAGCGTGGCCAGCAGGTGTGCGGCGATGGCCACCTGGTAGCCCTCCACCGGCAGGCCCTGGTGCTTGTCCCCGCTGGTCGTGTAGGCGAGGTAGAACCAGATCCCGAGGAAGTACGCGATCTCGCCGGCCTGCCAGATCAGGAAGTCCCGCCAGCGCGGCCGGGCCAGCGCGGCGAGCGGGATGAGCCACAGCACGTACTGCGGCGAGTAGACCTTGTTCGCCAGGATGAACGCGGCGACGGCCAGGAAGGCGAGCTGGGCGAAGCGAGGCCGCCTGGGGGCCGTCAGCGCGAGCAGCCCGATGGCCAGGCACAGCACCAGGGTCAGCCCGGTGGCGTACGCGTTGGCGCCCTCCAGGGGGTTGCCGGTGCGCTGGGAGATCAGCAGCCACACGGAGCCGAAGTCGATGGGCCGCTCCTGGCTGAAGACGTAGAAGCGCTTCCAGCCGTCCCAGGCGAGGAACATGACCGGAGCGTTCACCACCAGCCAGGAGACGACGGCGCCCAGGGCCGCGGCGCCGAACGCCCGCCACTTCCCGGCGCGCCAGCACAGTACGAACAGCACCCCGAGCAGCAGCACCGGATAGAGCTTGGCCGCGGTCGCCAGGCCGATGAAGACGCCGGCGAGCAGCGGACGGCTGCGCGCCCACATCAGCATCGCCACGGCCGCCAGGGCGACGGCGGGCAGGTCCCAGTTGATGGTCGCGTTGAGCGCGAGGGCCGGGGCCAGGGCGAACAGCAGGGCGTCCCAGGGGCGGCGGCGGTGGGTGCGGGCCACGCACACGGCGATGACGGCGGCGCAGGCCATCAGCATGCCGGCGTTGACCATCCAGTACAGCTGCTCGCGGTGCTGCATGCTCCCGGACGAGGGCGTCAGCCAGGCCGCGACCTGCATGAAGGCCCCGGTGAGCACCGGGTACTCCAGGTACTGCATGCCGCCGTACTTGGGGTCGGCCGCCATGTCGGGGAACCGGTCGAGGTAGGGCACGAGGCCGTCGGCGAAGCCGCGGGCGGAGTACAGGTGGGGGATGTCGGAGTAGCAGGCGTGGGTGTACTGCGAGCCCGCTCCCCGGAACCACGCCCAGTCGTAGCAGGGCACCTTCTGGGCCATGCCGAGCGCGAACATGCCGATGGCCACGAGGACCACGACGCGGACCGGGTTCAGCCAGTGGCCGCCCAGCCGGGCGCGGCGGCCGATGGGGCCGCCGATGAGCTCGCTGCCGGCGGCGGAGACCTCGTCCTGCTGCGTGGGCAGTACGGGCCGGTCCTCGTGCACCTTGGTCATGCGCTCATCCTGCCGTACGCGGCCGGACGCGCGGGAGGGCCGCCGCACGGGGTGCGACGGCCCTCACCGGTACGGGGGCGGGTGGCCGGTCAGCCGCCGGCGCCCGTGCTGGTGCCCCAGCTGGTCACTCCGCCGGGCCTGCCGGGCCTGCCGGTGGACGGGGAGGGCTCCCCGGTGGTGCCGCCGGCGGGCAGTCCGCCGTTGCCGCCGTTCCCGTTGCCACCGTTGCCGGCGCCGCCGCGGCCGCCGTTGCCGCCGTTCCCGTTGCCACCGTTGCCCGCGCCGGCCGCCGTCTGCGGGTCGCAGGTGAAGATGTTCCACGGCTTGCAGGACGGCTTGCCGCCGTCGGAGGGGGACGGGGAGACCATCGACGGGGAGGTGGACGGGGAGGTCGAGGGCGAGACCGACGGGGTGGGGGCCGCCGGGGGCGTGGGCTTCGGGGCGCCGGCCGCGTCCGCGACGACGCCGATGTCCTCCGCCTCCGGGAAGTCCTTGCTCGGGGTGCCCTTGAGCGCCTCGCGCATGTACTCGGTCCAGATCACGGCCGGGATGTCACCACCGTGGATGGAGTCGACACCGCCCACGTGGTTCATGGAGAGCAGCTTGCGGTCCTTGCCCTTGGCGTTGGGGTCGTTGCGGAAGAGGGTCACCGAGGTGGACAGCTGCGGGGTGTAGCCGACGAACCAGGCCGACTTGTTCTGGTCGGTGGTGCCGGTCTTGCCCGCGGCGGGCCGGCCGAGCTTCTTCGCCTTCGTGCCGGTGCCGTTCTCGACGACGTTCCGCAGCACCTTGGTGATGTTGTTCGCTACGGCGTCGTCCATGGCCCGGGCCTCCTTCGGGGGCTCGAAGCCGGGCAGGGCCTTGCCGTCCTTCTGGACCGTCTGCACCGAGTAGGGCTCGCGGTGGGTGCCGGAGGCGGCGAAGGTGGCGTACGAGTCGGCCATCCGGATCGCGCTGGGGGTCGAGGTGCCCAGGGCGAAGGAGGCGTTGTCGTTCTTGTCCATCGACTCCTCGAGGATGCCGGTGGACTTCGCGACGGAGCGGACCTTGGTGTGGCCGACGTCGAAGACGAGCTGGGCGAACGGCACGTTGATCGACTGGCGCATCGCCTCGTTGAGGGTCACGTAGCCGTGGGCCTCGGGGCTCTCGTTCTTCTGCTGGAAGGGCTTGCCGTTGTCGTCGAGGAGCGGCTTGCCGTCACGGTTGTTGATGACGGTGAGGTCGTCGGCGTTGTACTTGCTGTCGATCGAGATGCCCGCACCCTTGGAGTTCTGGGTGCCGTACTCCAGGGCGGCGGCCAGGACGTACGGCTTCCAGGTCGAGCCGACGGGGACGCCGGAGGTGTTGGCGTTGTTGGTGAAGTGCTTCTGGTCGAAGCCGGGGCCGCCGTACAGGGCCACGATCGCCCCGGACTTCACGTCCACCGAGGCGGCGCCGAACTGGACGAAGGTGTCGTACTCGGGGCGCTTCTTCTCGTCGAGGAAGTCGTTGCGGGTGTCCTCGACCGCCTTCACGAGCGCGTCGACCTTGGGCTTCTCGAAGGTCGTGCGGATCGTGTAGCCGCCGAGCGCCATCTTCTCAGCGCTGATGTCGCCGGTCTTCATGACGTACGCCTTGGCCACGTCGACGAGGTAGCCGATCTGCCCGGTGAGGCCGCGGCCCTGGGCCAGGTCGACCCGCTCGGGGAAGTCCTTGTACTTGTCCCGCTCGGACTGCTCCATCCGGCCGACGGCGACCTCGCGGTCCAGGACCCAGGCCCAGCGCGCGCGGGCCCGCTTCTCGTTGGCCTCGGGGGTCGCGGCGCTGCCGGCGCCCCCGTCGGGGTTGTAGAGGTTGGGGCCCTTGAGCATGGAGGCGAGGAAGGCGCTCTCGGACGGGTTGAGGTCCTTGGCGTCCTTGCCGAAGTAGGCGCGGGCGGCGGCCTGGATGCCGTAGGCGTCGCGGCCGAAGTAGGCGGTGTTCAGGTAGCCCGCGAGGACGGTGTCCTTCCGCTCGGACACGCCCAGCTTGATCGAGATGAAGAGCTCGGTGACCTTGCGCTTCAGGGTCTGCTCGGAATCCAGGTACATGTTCTTCACGTACTGCTGGGTGATCGTCGAGCCGCCCTGGGTGGAGCCGCCGGAGGCCATGTTGACCACGGCGCGGGCGATGCCCGTCGGGTCGACGCCCTTGTCCGTCTCGAAGGACTGGTTCTCCGCGGCGATCACGGCATTCCGCATCGACAGGGGAATCTGGTCGATGGGCACGATCTGGCGGTTCGTGGAGCCGCCCGTCGCCACCATCTGGCTGCCGTCGGCCCACTCGTAGACGTTGTTCTGGGCCTTGGCGGCCTTGTTCACATCGGGCGTTCCCACACTGGCGATGCCGATGCCCGCGCCCGCGACGATGACCGAGAAGAAGCCGAGCGTCGTGCCTCCGACCAGCTTCCAGGAGGGGACGAAACGCTTCCAGCCCTCCTTCTCGGCGCGCGGGTAGTTGATGAGCCGGCCGCCCTTGCCGCCCTTGCCCCCCTTGCCTCCCGCGCGGCCGCGGCCCGCGGCTCCTCGCTGGGTGGCCCGGCGGGCGTCGGCCCGGCTGCCGGACGCGGACTGCCCCGCGTGCGGTCCGCCGGGCGGAGCGGAGGGCGAAGCGGTGGGCACGTCATGCCCGGGGCCTGAGCCCCGGCCGGGGCGCTGCTGGGCAGCCCGACGGGAGGCGGCGCGGCCGCCACCTTGGGACTGCGGCGGTTTGCGGCGGTGCTCGCTCATCGAACGACTACTCCTCGGGCAGGCGAGTGGCCTGGAAGCGGCAGGTGATTCCGGTTCCCCCGGAGTCTTGCCCGCACAGACTACGCACGGTCAAAACCCAACCAGTGCCGAAGTTCACCCCAAATCAGGCAACTTGCGTCGTACGAATTGGTGATGTGACGCCGGTCACCACGTCACCCCTTGTCGATGCGGGCGGCCCGTTCTATCGTCTGGATGTATCGAGCCGATACATCAGCTCGGCATAAACTCAGGGGCGGAGAGGAGCAGGCGGATGAGCAGGCGCTCAGGCATCCTCGAGTTCGCCGTCCTCGGCCTGCTCCGCGAATCCCCCATGCACGGTTACGAGCTGCGCAAGCGGCTCAACACCTCGCTGGGGGTCTTCAGGGCGTTCAGCTACGGGACCCTCTATCCCTGCCTCAAGACGCTGGTCGCCAACGGCTGGTTGATAGAGGAGCCGGGCAACGCCCCGGAGGACGCCGTCGCCGCTTCACTCGCAGGGCGCCGCGCAAAGATCGTCTACCGGTTGACGGCCGCGGGCAAGGAGCACTTCGAAGAGCTCCTCTCCCACACCGGCCCCGACACCTGGGAGGACGAGTCCTTCGCCGCCCGCTTCGCCTTCTTCGGCCAGACCGAACGAGAGGTGCGGATGCGCGTGCTGGAGGGCCGGCGCAGCCGGCTGGAGGAGCGTCTGGAAAAGATGCGTGCCTCCCTCACCCGCACCCGGGAGCGCCTCGACGACTACACGCTCGAGCTGCAACGCCACGGAATGGAATCCGTGGAGCGTGAAGTGCGCTGGCTGAACGAGCTCATCGAGAGCGAGCGGGCGGGACGGGATCAGAGACGACCCGGTCCGTCCGACGAAACTGCAAAATGAGGTCTGCAGCTCGCAGACCTCGTTCCGAGAACAAACAGGGAGCAACCGGAATGGGTTCGGTTCGCGTAGCCATCGTCGGCGTGGGCAACTGCGCCGCCTCGCTGGTGCAGGGCGTCGAGTACTACAAGGACGCCGACCCGGCGGCCAAGGTCCCCGGTCTGATGCACGTCCAGTTCGGCGACTACCACGTGCGTGACATCGAGTTCGTCGCCGCGTTCGACGTCGACGCGAAGAAGGTCGGCCTCGACCTCTCGGACGCCATCGGCGCCAGCGAGAACAACACCATCAAGATCTGCGACGTCCCCAACACGGGCGTGACCGTTCAGCGCGGCCACACCCACGACGGCCTGGGCAAGTACTACCGCCAGACCATCGAGGAGTCCGCCGAGGCTCCGGTCGACGTGGTCCAGATCCTCAAGGACCGCCAGGTCGACGTCCTGATCTGCTACCTGCCCGTCGGTTCCGAGGTCGCGGCGAAGTTCTACGCCCAGTGCGCCATCGACGCCAAGGTCGCCTTCGTCAACGCCCTCCCGGTCTTCATCGCCGGCACCAAGGAGTGGGCGGACAAGTTCACCGAGGCCGGTGTCCCGATCGTCGGCGACGACATCAAGTCCCAGGTCGGCGCGACCATCACGCACCGCGTGATGGCGAAGCTGTTCGAGGACCGCGGTGTCCGTCTTGAGCGCACCATGCAGCTCAACGTCGGCGGCAACATGGACTTCAAGAACATGCTCGAGCGCGACCGCCTCGAGTCGAAGAAGATCTCCAAGACGCAGGCCGTCACCTCGCAGATCCCCGACCGGGAGCTCGGCGAGAAGAACGTCCACATCGGCCCGTCCGACTACGTCGCGTGGCTCGACGACCGCAAGTGGGCGTACGTCCGCCTCGAGGGCCGCGCCTTCGGCGACGTCCCGCTGAACCTCGAGTACAAGCTCGAGGTGTGGGACTCCCCGAACTCCGCCGGTGTCATCATCGACGCCCTGCGCGCCGCGAAGATCGCCAAGGACCGCGGCATCGGTGGCCCGATCCTGTCGGCGTCGAGCTACTTCATGAAGTCCCCGCCGGTGCAGTACTTCGACGACGAGGCGTACGCGAACGTCGAGAAGTTCATCAAGGGCGAGGTCGAGCGCTAGCCGAACCCGGCGTCCTCAAGGACACCTGGTCTTCGACTGTTCTTCCGCCGAGGGTCCCCGGGCAAATGTGCCCGGGGACCCTCGGCGTGTGTGACCCTTGCCCTCATGCCCGTCGTACGTGATCTGCGCGTACTCCTGCGCCTGCGGGACTTCCGCAACCTGCTCGCCGTACGGCTGCTCTCCCAGGCCGCCGACGGGGTCTACCAGGTGGCCCTCGCCACCTACGTGGTCTTCTCGCCGGAGAAGCAGACCTCGCCCGCGGCCATCGCCTCGGCCATGGCCGTACTGCTGCTGCCCTATTCCGTGATCGGCCCCTTCGCGGGGGTGCTGCTGGACCGGTGGCGGCGCCGGCAGGTCTTCCTCTACGGCAACCTGCTGCGGGCCTTCCTCGCCTGTGTGACGGCCGTGCTGATCGTCGCGCACGTGCCCGACTGGCTGTTCTACGCCTCGGCCCTGTCCGTGACCGCCGTCAACCGCTTCGTCCTGGCCGGGCTCGCCGCCTCCCTGCCCCGGGTCGTCGGGGCCGGCCAGCTGGTCACCGCGAACGCCCTCTCGCCCACCGCCGGAACCCTGGCGGCGACCGCCGGAGGAGGCCTCGCCTTCCTCGTGCGGCTGGGCGTCTCCGACTCCAACGCCCTGGTCGTGCTCCTCGGCGCCGCCTTCTACCTGTGCGCCGGCCTGGCGGCCCTGCGGCTGGCCGCCGGACTCCTCGGGCCCGACCACCCGCCGGGCCGCGTCCACCCCACGGTCGCCCAGGGGGTGGCCCTGACCGTGCGGGGCATGGTCCAGGGCCTCCGGCACCTGGCCGTCCGGCGCGAGGCGGCCCAGGCGCTCACCGCGATGACCCTGATGCGGTTCTGCTACGGCGCCCTCTTCGTCATGCTGCTGATGCTCTGCCGCTACTCCTGGTCGGTCGACGAGGCCGACGGGCTCGCGCTGCTGGGCATGGCGATCGGTGTCTCGGGCGCCGGGTTCTTCGCGGCCGCCGTCGTCACTCCCTGGCTCGTCGGCCGGCTGGGCACACGGGGGTGGATCGTCGCCTGCGCCGCCGGCGCCGCCGTCCTGGTCCCGGCGCTCGGCCTGGCCTTCGCCCCCGGCCCGATGCTCGCCGCCGCGTTCGTCCTCGGTCTCGCCACCCAGGGCGCCAAGATCTCCACCGACACCGTCGTCCAGTCCCAGGTCGACGACGACTTCCGCGGCCGGGTCTTCTCCGTGTACGACGTCCTGGTCAACGTGGCCTTCGTCGGCGCCGCCGCGGTGGCCGCCCTGGTGCTCCCCGCCGACGGCAGGTCGCCCGCCCTGGTCCTGGGCGTGTCCGTCCTCTACGCGGCCACGGCCGCCCTCCTGCACGGGCAGGGGCGCCGGGACGCGCGACGTTTCACGTGAAACATCGCGTGATGTTTCACGTGAAACATGCCCGGCCGGAGCTCAGGCCTGGGTGGCCCACCACTCCTTGAGGGCCGCCACCGCCGCGTCGTGGCCCATCGGGCCGTTCTCCAGACGCAGCTCCAGCAGGAAGGCGTACGCCTTGCCCACCGCCGGGCCCGGGCCGATCTCCAGCACCCGCTGGATCTCGTTGCCGTCCAGGTCCGGGCGGATCGCGTCCAGCTGCTCCTGCTCCTGGAGCTGGGCGATCCGTTCCTCCAGGCCGTCATAGGTCCGGGAGAGCGCGTTGGCCTTGCGCTTGTTGCGGGTGGTGCAGTCCGACCGGGTCAGCTTGTGCAGGCGCCCCAGCAGCGGGCCCGCGTCGCGCACGTAGCGCCGCACCGCCGAGTCGGTCCACTCCCCGTCCCCGTAGCCGTGGAACCGCAGGTGCAGCTCCACCAGCCGGGACACGTCCTTGACCATGTCGTTCGAGTACTTCAGCGCGGTCATGCGCTTCTTGGTCATCTTCGCGCCCACCACCTCGTGGTGGTGGAAGGAGACGCGGCCGTCGCTCTCGAACCGGCGGGTCCGGGGCTTGCCGATGTCGTGCAGCAGGGCCGCCAGCCGCAGGACGAGGTCCGGGCCGTCTTCCTCCAGCGCGATGGCCTGCTCCAGCACGATCAGCGAGTGGTCGTACACGTCCTTGTGCCGGTGGTGCTCGTCGCTCTCCAGCCGCAGCGCGGGCAGCTCGGGCAGCACCCGGTCCGCGAGACCGGTGTCCACGAGCAGCCCGAGGCCCTTGCGGGGGTACGCGGACAGCAGCAGCTTGTTCAGCTCGCCCTGCACCCGCTCCGCCGAGACGATCTCGATCCGGTCGGACATGGCCTTCATGGCCGCGACGACCTCGGGGGCCACCTCGAAGTCCAGCTGGGCGGCGAACCGGGCCGCGCGCAGCATGCGCAGCGGGTCGTCGGAGAAGGAGTCCTCCGGGGTGCCCGGGGTCCGCAGCACGCCGGCGGCCAGGTCCTCCAGGCCGCCGTGCGGGTCGACGAACTCCTGCTCCGGCAGGGCCAGGGCCATGGCGTTGACCGTGAAGTCGCGCCGGACCAGGTCCTCCTCGATGGAGTCGCCGTAGGAGACCTCGGGCTTGCGCGAGGTGCGGTCGTACGCCTCGGAGCGGTACGTCGTCACCTCGATCTGGAAGCCGTCCTTCTGCGCGCCGACCGTGCCGAAGGCGATGCCGACGTCCCACACCGAGTCGGCCCACGGCCGGATGATCTTCAGCACCGCCTCGGGACGCGCGTCGGTGGTGAAGTCGAGGTCATTGCCGAGACGCCCGAGCAGCGCGTCGCGGACGGAACCGCCGACCAGGGCGAGGCGGAAACCCGCCTCCTGGAAACGGCGGCCGAGCTCGTCGGCGACAGGGGCGACCCGCAGCAGTTCACTGACCGCTCGGCGCTGCACCTGACTCAGGGCACGGGGGGTGTCTTCATTGGCGTTCGGCACAACAGAAAAGGGTACGTGGCCCGCCCGGCGGGGGCGTCCTCGTTTCCCGGGCCCCCGTGCCCCGGGGCCACGGACCGCAGCGATCATGTGGAGCAAGGCGCGGCACTCGTGCACAGCGCGCCTCGTTACCATGCGTGGACGCAGAAACGACGACCACTGACACTTCGAGGACGGGCGGGCGCGTGGCCGAGGCGGCAGACATCCAGGGGGCAGCTCCCTCCCCTGCCCGGCGCCGATGGCTGCGGCGGGCGGTCGTCCTGCTCACCGGGACGCCGGTACTGGCCGCCCTGATCTACGCCCCCGCGCCACCGGCCCAGGCCGCCGACAGCTCCGTGGACGTCCAGCTGAACGAGGTGTCCCCCAGCGCTCCGGTCAAGAGCGACACGCTCACCATCTCGGGGACGGTGGTCAACAACGGCCGGGAGACGATCAAGGGCGCCCACGTCGGTCTCCGGGTCGGCCCCATGCTCGGCGACCGCTCCTCCATCGGCGAGGTGGCGGACCGCAAGGGCTTCCGGCCCGGCGTGGACCCGGGGGAGATCGACTCCGCGTTCGCCGTGAAGGTCGACTCACTGCCCTCGAAGGTCGCCCAGCAGTTCACGATCAAGGTGCCGGTCAACAAGCTGGACCTGGGCGCGGACGGCGTCTACCAACTCGGGATCTCCCTGTCGGGTACGACCGACAGCCACCCGTCCGAGCAGGTCCTGGGCATCCAACGGACCTTCCTGCCCTGGCAGCCGGACCCCGCCGCGAAGCGGTCCTCCCTCACCTACGTCTGGCCGCTGATCTCCACCACCCGGGTCAGCGCGGAGACCGGCTCGGACGAGCTCCAGACCCCCGTCTTCCTCGACGACTCGCTCGCCGCCGAGCTGGCACCGGGCGGCCGCCTGGAGCGCATGGTCTCCCTCGGCAAGGACCTCCCGGTCACCTGGGTCATCGATCCCGACCTGCTCACCACCGTCGACGCCATGACCAAGGGGTACCGGGTCCGCAGCCCCGACCCCGACGGCAAGCCCCTCCCGGGCAAGAACAAGGCCGTCGCCGAGCAGTGGCTGAGCGCCCTGGAGAACGCCGTCCAGGGCAAGAAGGTCGTCGCGCTGCCCTTCGCCGACCCGGACCTCGCCTCCCTCGCCCACCACGGCAAGGACGTCTCCGGAACCCTGGGCCAGCTGCGCCCGGCCACGGACAAGGCGAAGCAGGCCGTCGAGACGGTGCTCCACGTCACCCCGTCCACCGACTTCTCGTGGCCGGTGGACGGGGCCATCGACCCGTCGATCGTCAACGTCGCCACCTCGGCCGGCGCGCACAACGTCCTGACCCGCAGCGACAGCCTCCAGGAGACGGGCACCCTCGGTTACACGCCGTCCGCCGCCCGTCCCATCGGCGCCGGCACGACCGCCGTCGTCGCCGACGCCGACCTCTCCACCGCCTTCGAGGGCGACATGGCCCGCGCCGGGGACTCCACCCTGGCCATCCAGCAGTTCCTGGCCCACAGCCTCGCCCTCAACCTGCAGAACAGCGAAGAGCCCCGCAGCTACGTCGTCACGCCCCAGCGCAGGCCCACCGCCAGCCAGGTGGACTCGATGGCCACGGCCCTGCGCGGCCTCCAGGGGGCGCGCTGGACCCAGCCCTCCGACCTGGAGGCGACCGCCGCCGCGAAGCCCGACCCGGGCGCCGCGACCCAGGTCCCCGGCGCGGGCCAGTACCCGGAGGCGCTGAGCAAGCAGGAACTTCCGGTGTCGGCGTTCGAGCAGATCCGTACGACGCAGAGCACCCTCGACCACTTCAAGGTCATCCTCACGGCGCCGGACCGCGTCGAGATTCCCTTCGGGAACACCACGAACCGGGAGATGTCGACCACCTGGCGCGGCCGTGAGGACGACGGCCGCATCTACCGGGACCAGGTCCAGGACTACCTGATCGGACTGGCCGACAAGGTCAAGGTCGTCCCCAAGTCGGACGCCACCCTCTCCGGGCACAGCGCCACCATCCCGGTCAGCGTCCAGAACAGCCTCGTCCAGGACGTCCACAACCTCGTACTGCGCGTGAAGTCCGCCAATCCCACCCGTCTGATGTTCGGCGACAGCGGTGAGGCCGAGCAGGAGGTCACCGTCCAGGGCGGCCACAGCCAGACGGTAAAGTTCACCGCCAACGCCACGGCGAGCGGTCCGGTCGAGGTCACCGCACGGCTCTTCACGAAGGACGGCGTGCCCTACGGCAAGGAACGCAGGTTCACCGTCGAGGCCACCGAGATCACTCCCACCGTCATGCTCGTCATCGCCGGCGGCGTGCTCCTCCTCGTCCTGGCGGGCATCAAGATGTACGCCAGCCGCAAGCGCGTCGCCGCGCGGGCGGTCACCGAGGAGGACACGCAGCCGAGTGACGTGTCCACGGACACCGGACCGCAAAGCGCCGAGGGGTCCGGCCCGGGTGAGACAGTGGACCGTTGAGCGATGCCGTGGCCGTTCGGCCTGGGGACGATGAGGTGGGGTTGCGATGAACGCGCCGTACGACGGTGACCGCGCGCAGGGCACTGGCGGGCCGACGCCCTCCCAGGGCACTGCTCCGGGCACTCCGGTGCCCGGGCAGGTTCCCGCGCCCGCGCCCGCGCCGGACCACGACCCCTATGTCCAGGACGCCTACGACTACGACCCGTACCGGGCGCAGGACCTCTCGGCACAGGACCCCGTCGCCGAGGTCCTCTACGACCGGGCCTCGCACCCCCCGCCCCCGCCCGGCACCTACCAGGAGCCCGGCCCGCTGTACGCGGCCCCGCAGGCGCCCTCGCACGGCCCCGACCCGCGCGTCTGGGCCCAGACCCCGCCGCCCGAGCCCGACGGCCCCTCCCGCCACCTGCCGTACGGCGACCACGCGACGACGACGCAGTTCGTCGGTGTGGACTCGCTCGTGACCAGCGCGACGGACGAGCAGCCCCAGCCCGACGCCTTCACGCACCTCTACCGCGACCAGCAGGCCGCCCCCGGCGCCCCGGCCGAGGAGGCGCCCGTGGCGGCCCCGGCTCCGGCGAAGCCCGCCGGCCGGGCGTCCAGCCTGCTCAAGTCCAGCGCGCTGATGGCGGCCGGCACGATCGTCTCCCGCCTCACCGGCTTCGCGCGCACCCTGGTGATCGCCGGTGCCATCGGCGTCGCCTCCCTCAACGACAGCTACCAGGTCGCCAACACCCTGCCGACGATGATCTACGTCCTCGTCGGCGGCGGCGCCCTCAACGCGGTGTTCATCCCCCAGCTCGTCCGCGCCATGAAGAACGACGACGACGGCGGAGAGGCCTACGCCAACCGGCTGCTGACGCTCGTCGTCGTACTGCTGGGCGCGGTGACCGTCGTCTGCGTCCTCGCCGCACCCCTTTTCATCGGCATGATGTCGCAGAAGATCGCCGACGATCCGCAGCGCCTCGACGTGGCCGTCGCGTTCGCCCACTACTGCCTGCCCACGATGTTCTTCATGGGCGTGCACGTGGTCCTGGGTCAGATCCTCAACGCCCGCGGCCGGTTCGGCGCGATGATGTGGACCCCGGTCCTCAACAACATCATCGTCATCTCCACCTTCGGCGCCTTCATCTGGGCGTTCGGCGGCTTCACGAGCACCGGGGTCACCGAGCAGACCATCACCGCCGAGGGCGTCCGCCTGCTGGGCATCGGCACCCTCCTCGGCCTCGTCGTGCAGTCCCTGGCGATGCTCCCCTACCTGCGCGACGCCGGCTTCAAGATGCGCCTGCGCTTCGACTGGAAGGGTCACGGCCTCGGCAAGGCCGCCGGACTGGCCAAGTGGACGTTCTTCTTCGTCCTCGCCAACCAGATCGGCCTCGTCGTCGTCACCCAGCTCGCCACCTGGGCGGGCGAGATCGCGGACAAGCAGGGCCACGGCGGTACCGGCATCACCGGCTACAACTACGCCCTGCTGCTGTGGCAGATGCCGCAGGCCATCATCACCGTCTCCGTGATGACCGCGGTCCTGCCGCGCATCTCCCGCTCCGCGCACGACGGGGACGCCGCGGCCGTCCGCGACGACATCTCCTACGGCCTGCGCACCTCGGCGGTCGCGATCGTGCCCTGCGCCTTCGCCTTCCTGGCCCTGGGCGTTCCGATGGCGACCCTGCTGTACGCCAGCACCGGCGCCGACGACGCCACCAACATCGGTTACATCCTGATGGCCTTCGGCCTCGGCCTGATCCCGTACTCCGTCCAGTACGTGGTCCTGCGCGGGTTCTACGCCTACGAGGACACCCGGACCCCCTTCTACAACACCGTCATCGTCGCGGCCGTCAACGCGGGCGTCTCCGCGCTCGCCTTCTTCGTCCTGCCCGCGCGCTGGGCCGTCGTCGGCATGGCCGCCGCCTACGGTCTCGGCTACGCCGTCGGCGTCGGCGTGGCCTGGCGCCGCCTGAAGAAGCGTCTGGGCGGCGACCTCGACGGCGCCCACGTGATGCGGACCTACACCCGCCTGATCGGCGCCTGCGTACCGGCGGCCGCGGTGGCGGGCGGCGTGGCCTACGCCATCACGCACTGGCTGGGCAACAACGCCGCGGGTTCCCTCGCCTCCCTGGTCGGTGGCGGCATCGCACTCGGCGCGGTCTTCCTCATCGCCGCGAAGCGGATGAGGATCGAAGAGCTCAACTCGATGGTCGGGATGGTCCGCGGACGTCTGGGTCGCTGATGCGGGCACCCGCTGACGGACCGGACCCCGATCGCGTGTCGTGCGGAGCGCCGGACTGTGGGCACAATTGGCATGGCTTCGCAGACTGGCCGACAGCGCGCAACGGATGGGGAGGCAGGGACGACGGTGGCGGAACGTAGCACGGCTGCCGTCGACGTGGCCGACAACAGCGGCGACGAGCCGCTGGCCGCAGATGCGGCCAAGGCCACGGCCGACGGGGTGGACACCCAGGACGGACGAGCCGCGGACGGACCCATGCCAGAGAAGGACGGCGAACGCAGAAGCGCGGCACCGGCGGCCGCACCCGAACTGCACAGCGGACACAAGCTCGCCCGGCGCTACCGGCTGGAGGAGTGCGTCACCCGTCTGGACGGATTCAGCAGCTGGCGCGCGATGGACGAGAAGCTGCGCCGCGCGGTGGGCGTCCACCTCCTGCCCGCCGACCACCCCCGGGCCCGCTCCGTACTGGCCGCCGCCCGCTCCTCCGCCCTGCTCGGCGACCCCCGGTTCGTCCAGGTCCTCGACGCCGTGGAGGAGAACGACCTCGTCTACGTCGTCCACGAGTGGCTGCCCGACGCCACCGAACTCACCGCCATCCTCGCGGCCGGCCCGCTGGAGCCCCACGAGGCCTATCAGCTGGTCAGCCAGGTCTCCCAGGCCATGGCCGCCGCCCACCGCGAGGGCCTGGCCCACCTGCGCCTGACGCCCAGCGCGATACTGCGCACCTCCACGGGCCAGTACCGCATCCGCGGCCTCGCCGTGAACGCCGCCCTGCGCGGCATCACCAGCGAAACCCCGCAGCAGGCCGACACCGAGGCCATCGGCGCGCTCCTGTACGCCGCCCTGACCCAGCGCTGGCCGTACGAGAACGACGCCTACGGCCTCACCGGCCTGCCCAAGGGCGTCGGGCTGATCGCTCCCGACCAGGTCCGCGCCGGTGTCCACCGGGGCCTCGGCGAGCTCGCCATGCGCGCCCTGGCCAACGACGGGGCCACCGCGTCCCGTCAGGAGCCCGCCTGCACCACGCCGGAGGAGCTCTCCAAGGCCGTCGCGGCGATGCCCCGCATCAAGCCGCCGGAGCCCGCCTTCACCGCCCCGCCCGAGTACCAGCACACCACGTACCAGCAGGGCAGCTACGGCCGGCC
This sequence comes from Streptomyces sp. NPDC002032, assembly GCF_042890765.1. Taxonomy (NCBI): domain Bacteria; kingdom Bacillati; phylum Actinomycetota; class Actinomycetes; order Kitasatosporales; family Streptomycetaceae; genus Streptomyces; species Streptomyces sp. NPDC002032. Next base: position 44,971 of record NZ_JBIASM010000006.1, read on the forward strand.
CACGCCGATCGGCGCGCCCACCGTCCTGTCCGCCCAGGCCGTCCCGCCGCCGCCCCCGCTGCAGAGCCGCACCGGCCGCGCCCTGAAGTGGAGCGTCGCCGCACTGCTCATCGCCGCCCTCGGCCTGGGCAGCTGGCAGCTCGCGGACACCCTGCTGAACCACAGCAAGCAGGGCAACGGCGACACCACGCGCACCCAGCAGCAGAAGACGGACGACACCCCGGAGAAGAAGGACCCCGTTCCGCTCTCCGTCAAGGGCGCCGCCGAGTACTTCCCGGACGGCAACCCGCAGAACGCCGAAGGGGTCTCCAAGAGCTTCGACGGGGACAAGTCGACCTACTGGCGCACCAAGAGCTTCCTGGACGGCCCCGAGGTCAAGATCAAGGACGGCGTCGGGATCATCTACGACCTCGGTGCGGAGCACGAGGTCAGCGCGGCCTCGATACTGCTGAGGTTCCCCGGGGACCACACCACCCTGACCCTGTACGCGGCCGACTCCATGCACCCGAAGAAGTCGGTCGACGGCATGAAGAAGATCGCGGGGACCACGACCAACGACACCTCCGTGAACCTGACCGCGGAGAACCCGGTCAAGACCCGGTACGTGCTCGTGTGGATCACCGCCATGCCCTCCGCCCCTTACGACGACTTCAGCAACGCCGGGTACAAGCAGGGCCTCACGGATGTGAAGTTCAAGGGCTGACACACACCAGGGGAGGGGCTCACCGTTGGACGAAGCCGCGCACGGGGAACGCAGCGACCGGGAACTCATGGCGCTGCACGTCGACGGGGACCCCCACGCCTTCGGCGAGCTCGTACGCCGTCACCGCGACCGGCTCTGGGCCGTCGCGCTGCGCACGCTCGGCGACCGGGAGGAGGCCGCCGACGCCGTCCAGGACGCGCTCGTCTCCGCCTACCGCGCCGCCCACACCTTCCGCGGCGACTCCGCCGTGACCACCTGGCTCCACCGGATCACCGTCAACGCCTGCCTGGACCGCGCGCGCAAGGCCGCCTCCCGCCGGACCTCACCGCTCGACGACACCGACCGCCTGGAGCGCCTCCTGGAGCCCCACGAGTCCGCCGAGGCCCCCGCGGAGCGCCAGGACCTCCACCGCCAGCTCCTGGCCGCCCTCGGCACCCTCCCGCCCGATCAGCGGGCCGCCCTGGTCCTCGTCGACATGCAGGGGTACCCCGTCGCCGAGGCCGCCCTCGTCCTGGGCGTCCCCACCGGCACCGTGAAGAGCCGCTGCGCCCGCGGCCGGGCGAAACTCCTCCCACTGCTCACTCATCTGCGCTCGAATGCCGGGGATAACACCGCCACGGAGCGGGGAAGGAACCGGACGCCGGGGACGCCCGTCCCACCTGCGGCAGACGCCAGGGATTCCGGCTCCAGGGATCCAGACCCAGACGCTGTGAAGGGCGGAGGTGGACGACCGTGACCCCGACGACCGGCACTGCCGGCACGATCCGGCACCCGGAGGTCTCGGAGATCTCCGACCTCACCGAGGGCCTGCTCTCCCCGTCCCGCAGCACCGAGGTGCGCCGCCACCTCGGGGCGTGCTCCCTGTGCGCCGACGTACGCGCGTCCCTGGAGGAGATCCGCTCCCTGCTCGGCACGCTGCCCGGCCCTCCGCGGATGCCCTCCGCCGTGGCGGGACGCATCGACGCGGCCCTGGCCGCCGAGGCGCTCCTCGACGCCACCGTCTCGCGGGCCGCCGCGCCCGTCGGCGCGCCTCCTGCCGAGAGCGCACCCGAGACCGGGGCCGATGTTTCACGTGAAACATCCGCTGAAGCATCCGTTGAGGCACCGGATGAGACTTCCGCCGGAACATCCGCGCCCGCGCCCGGCCGGAGCGGGGCCCTGCGGCCCACCGGTCACCCGTCCGGGCCAACCGGCCCGGGACGGCGCCGCGCGCGCCGCAGGATCGCGGTGCTCGCCGGTCTGTCCGGAGCCGCCGCCTGCGTGCTCGGCGTCTACCTGTTCGGCGGATTCGCGGGCACCGGCGCGCCCGACAGCGCCACGCACCAGACGTCGAGCGCCGCCCGCTCCCAAGGCAGCGGCGGCTACACGGCCCAGGGCCTCCCGGACTCCGTCCACCGGCTCCTCGCCACGGCGGGCCAGAACCACACCAACAAGACGATGGGGCTGGACAACACCGCCCCCGAGCAGGCTCCCTCCGGCCGGCAGGCCTCACCGGAGCCCGCACCGGTTCCCCCCTGCGTGCTGCGGTCCACCGGCCGCACGGAAACCCCGGTGGCCTCGGAGCGGGGCGACTACGAGGGCACGCCCGTCTACCTCGTCCTCCTCGCGCACCCCGCGGACCCCTCCCTGGTGGACGCGTACCTCGTGCCCGCGGGCTGCGCGGACGATCCGACGGCGCAGGCGCCGGGCAAGCCCCTTCTGACCAGCACGTATCCCCGGAACTGAGGCGCACGGAGGCAGAACCGGGCACGCCTCGACCCGGAGGCGGAGATGTGGGGAATGCGGGCGCCTTAGGATCCGTTGGGTGGGGTGAGAGTCCGCACCGGCCCCCGGTAGGCACCAAGAAGTCCGCAGAGACGAGGAAAGAACCCGTGAGCGACGTACGAAACGTGATCATCATCGGCTCCGGGCCGGCCGGTTACACGGCCGCCCTGTACACCGCACGCGCTTCGCTCAACCCGCTGGTCTTCGAAGGCGCCGTCACCGCGGGTGGCGCGCTCATGAACACCACCGAGGTCGAGAACTTCCCCGGCTTCCAGCACGGGATCATGGGCCCGGACCTCATGGACAACATGCGCGGCCAGGCCGAGCGCTTCGGTGCCGAGCTCGTCCCGGACGACGTCGTCGCCGTGGACCTCACCGGTGAGATCAAGACCGTCACCGACACCGCCGGCACGGTGCACCGCGCCAAGGCCGTCATCGTCACCACCGGCTCCCAGCACCGCAAGCTCGGTCTGCCCAACGAGGACACCCTCTCGGGCCGCGGTGTCTCCTGGTGCGCCACCTGTGACGGGTTCTTCTTCAAGGACCAGGACATCGCCGTGGTCGGCGGCGGCGACACGGCGATGGAAGAGGCGACCTTCCTCTCCCGCTTCGCCAAGTCGGTCACCATCGTCCACCGCCGGGACAGCCTGCGCGCCTCCAAGGCCATGCAGGACCGCGCCTTCGCCGACCCGAAGATCAGCTTCGCCTGGGACAGCGAGGTCGCCGAGATCCACGGCGAGCAGAAGCTCTCCGGCCTCACCCTGCGCAACACCAAGACCGGGGAGACCTCCGAGCTGCCCGTGACCGGCCTCTTCATCGCCGTCGGCCACGACCCGCGCACCGAACTCTTCACCGGCCAGCTCGACCTGGACGACGAGGGCTACCTCAAGGTGGACGCCCCCTCCACGCGCACCAACCTCACCGGTGTCTTCGGCGCCGGTGACGTCGTGGACCACACCTACCGTCAGGCGATCACGGCGGCCGGCACCGGCTGCTCCGCCGCCCTCGACGCCGAGCGCTTCCTCGCCGCCCTCGCCGACGCCGAGCACGCGACCGCCACCGTCTGATCCGCGCTCCATCCCCACACCCCACACCCCGTATCAAGAGGAGGCCGTTGTGGCTCTCAAGACCGTGACCGACGCCGACTTCGACGCCGAGGTCCTGGCCAGCACCAAGCCCGTCCTGGTGGACTTCTGGGCCGAGTGGTGCGGCCCGTGCCGCCAGATCGCCCCGTCCCTGGAGGCCATCGCGGCCGAGTACGGCGACCAGATCGAGATCGTCAAGCTCAACATCGACCAGAACCCGGCGACGGCCGCCAGGTACGGCGTGATGTCGATCCCGACCCTGAACGTCTACCAGGGCGGCGAGGTCGCCAAGACCATCGTCGGCGCCAAGCCGAAGGCCGCGATCCTGCGGGACCTCTCCGACTTCGTCGAGGTCAAGGCCGTCTGACGCGCACCGTGTTTCACGTGAAACGGGGCCGCCCCTCCAGGGGCGGCCCCGTTTCACGCATCCGGCGCCGTTCCGCGCTCACAGCGGTCGCAGCACCGGCTCCTTGCGCGCCCGTGCCCCGCCGAGGAGCCGGTCCAGGGCCAGCTCGACGTCTTCCTTCCACGACAGGGTCGTCCGCAGCTCCAGCCGCAGCCGCGGATGGGCCGGATGAGGACGTACGGTCTTGAAGCCCACCGCCAGCAGGTGGTCGGCCGGCAGCAGGCAGGCGGGCCGCTCCCAGCGCGCGTCGCCGAAGGCCTCGATCGCCTTGAACCCCCTCCGCAGCAGATCCTTCGCGACCGTCTGGACCATCACCCGCCCCAGGCCCTGCCCCTGGTATCCGGGCATGATCCAGGCCGTGATCAGCTGCGCCGCGTCCGAGGAGACCGGACCGGTCGGGAAGGAAGCGGCGCGCGGCACGTAAGCGGGCGGGGCGTAGAGCACGAACCCCACCGGGACCTCGTCCACATAGACCACCCGGCCACAGGACCCCCAGTCCAGCAGGACGGCGGAGATCCACGCCTCTTTCTCCTGCTCCGAGGTGCCCGCCTTCACGGCGGCCCCGCCGCTGACGGGATCCAGCTCCCAGAACACGCAGCTCCTGCAACGCCTTGGCAGGTCCTGGAGGTTGTCCAGCGTGAGCGGTACCAGCCGACGACCCATGACGGCATCGTAACCACTGCACCCCGCATCTTCGAGTGCGGACATCGCCCGAAGAGGCAGGGTGCGGTGACGCTCGGAACTACTCCCCGGAAAGGCCCTGCTCCAGCACCCGGCCCTCGCCCGGCGCCAGGGTTCCCAGGATCCGCTCCAGGTCCTCCATCGAGGCGAACTCGACGGTGATCTTGCCCTTCTTCTGACCCAGGTCCACCTTCACCCGGGTCTCGAAGCGGTCCGAGAGCCGCGTCGCCAGCTCACTGAGCGCCGGAGCCACCCGGGCTCCCGCACGAGGGCCCTTCGGCTTCACCGTGCTCGACGGCCCGGACCCCATCAGCGTCACGATCTCCTCGACCGCGCGCACCGACAGGCCCTCGGCGACGATCCGGTGCGCGAGGCGGTCCTGCTCGTCGGAGTCATCGACGGACAGCAGCGCCCGGGCGTGCCCCGCGGACAGCACCCCAGCGGCCACCCGGCGCTGGACCGGGGGCGAAAGCCGCAGCAGGCGCAGGGTGTTCGTGACCTGAGGACGGGAACGGCCGATCCGGTCCGCCAGCTGGTCGTGGGTGCAGTGGAAGTCCTGGAGCAGCTGGTCGTAAGCGGCCGCCTCCTCCAGGGGATTCAGCTGCGCCCGGTGCAGGTTCTCCAGGAGCGCGTCCAGCAGCAGCTTCTCGTCGTCCGTGGCCCGGATGATCGCCGGGATGCGCTCCAGCCCCGCCTCACGGCAGGCCCGCCAGCGGCGCTCGCCCATGATCAGCTCGTACCGGCCCGGGCTCGCCTGCCGTACGACCACCGGCTGGAGCAGACCCACCTCCTGGATGGAGGTCACCAGCTCCGCCAGCGCGTCTTCGTCGAAGACCTCGCGCGGCTGGCGCGGGTTCGGCGTGATCGTGTCCAGCGGGAGCTCCGCGAACGTCGCTCCCGCCACCGTGTCCGCCTCCGGCCCGGCCTGCTCCGGCAACACCGGCGACGCCGGCACCACGTTCGCCACCGATGTTTCACGTGAAACATCGGCCTGTGCCAGCGCGGCGAGCTTCGCCGCGGCGATGCCCCGCTCCGAGGTCAGTACCGGCACGGCCGACGGCGACGCCGACCCCACGCCGGCCGCCGGTGCCTTCTCCTGGGGAGCCTGGGGGATCAGCGCGCCGAGCCCCCGCCCGAGACCCCTACGTCGGTCACTCATTGGATCCCCTCCGCCATGCTCTGCGTGCTGTTCGCGCCCGAGCCCAAATGGGCGTGCTGGGCGTCGTAATGGATGTCGGCCCCCCGCAGGGCCATCTCGCGGGCCGCCTCCAGGTAGGAGAGGGCGCCGCTGGAACCCGGGTCGTACGTGAGGACGGTCTGTCCGTAGCTCGGAGCCTCCGAGATGCGGACCGACCGCGGGATGCTCGTGCGCAGCACCTCGTTGCCGAAGTGGGTGCGCACCTCGTCCGCCACCTGGGAGGCGAGCCGCGTCCTGCCGTCGTACATGGTCAGCAGGATGGTCGAGACGTGCAGGGACGGGTTCAGGTGGGCCCGCACGAGGTCGACGTTGCGCAGCAGCTGCCCCAGACCTTCCAGCGCGTAGTACTCGCACTGGATCGGGATCAGCACCTCGGCGCCCGCGACCATGGCGTTGACGGTCAGCAGGCCGAGCGAGGGCGGGCAGTCGATCAAGATGTAGTCGAGCGGCTGCTGGTAGGCCTGGATCGCGCGCTGGAGGCGGCTTTCGCGGGCCACCAGGGACACGAGCTCGATCTCGGCGCCTGCCAGGTCGATCGTGGCGGGGGCACAGAACAGCCCCTCCACATCGACCACGGGCTGGACGACCTCCATCAGGGGCCGGCTGTCCACGAGCACGTCGTAGATGGAGGGCACGTCCGCGTGGTGGTCGATGCCGAGTGCCGTCGAGGCGTTGCCCTGCGGGTCGAGGTCGATCACGAGGACCCGTGCGCCGTGCAGGGCCAGCGAGGCCGCCAGGTTCACGGTCGTCGTGGTCTTTCCCACGCCGCCCTTCTGGTTGGCCACCACCATGATCCGGGTCTGCGCGGGCCGCGGCAGAGCGGCACCGGTCCGCCCCATGGTCTCGACCGCGAGCTGGGCCGCCCGGCCGATCGGGGTGTCCTCGTGGTCGTCCTCGTGGTCATCGTTGTCGACGAGGGGCGGAGGCAGGGGGTCCCTCTCCGCGGTGGCTGGGGACGTTCCACGTGAAACATCCTCGCCCGGTGATTCTGAGCGGGGACCGGGGACCGGATCGGCCATCGGCCCCGCGAGGTTGGCGTCGGACCGCACGGTGTCACTCTCCTCGGCAGCGGGCTCGCGATGAACAGAGCCTGCCATGGCACCCGGGTCGCGAACCAGCGGGGCCCGTACTCCTGTGGATGAATCCACCGTTGTGGAAAACTCCGTACCCCCCGCGTCCTTGCGGTGACGGGGGGCGGCAGCGGCACGGCCGCGGCTGATGATTCCGTGCAGCAGAGAGCGATGTTTCACGTGAAACACGATGCCCGGGCGGAGCACGGACGGAGTCTTCAGGCCGCTACGACACTCCGAAATCCCTACCTATAGGGCCCAATGCCCCGGAGCCGACAAGATCAACGACGGCGGCGGGTCCGCCCGACGCGGGCGGCCTTAGCCCGCTTGGCCGCGAACCTCACCCCACCGGGGCTTTCTCCGACCTCCACCCGGACCACGGTGGACAGCGGGTCCACGACGCCCTCGCCCACCTGGAGCACCGAGGTCTTCACCACACCGAGCTTACTGAGTGCGACCTTCGCCGCCACCAGCTCCTCCTCCGCGGTGTCGCCCTTGAGCGCCAGCATCTCCCCGTACGGACGCAGCAGCGGTACGCCCCAGCCGGCGAGCCGGTCGAGCGGAGCGACGGCCCTGGCCGTCACCACGTGCACCGGCTGGACCTTGCCGAGCATCTCCTCGGCCCGTCCGCGCACCACCGTGACGTGGTCCAGCCCCAGCAGCTCCACGGCTTCCTGGAGGAAGTTCGTGCGGCGGAGTAGGGGCTCCAAAAGGGTGATCTTCAGGTCCCGCCGGACCAGTGCGAGCGGAATGCCGGGCAGACCCGCGCCGGAACCCACGTCGCAGACGGTGACGCCCGCGGGCACCACCTCGGAAAGCACCGCGCAGTTCAGCAGGTGCCGCTCCCACAGCCGGGGAACCTCGCGCGGCCCGATCAGGCCGCGCTTGACCCCCGCATCCGCCAGCAGCTCCGCATACCGCACAGCTTCCGGGAAAAACTCACCGAACACCGCGCGCGCCTCTTCAGGCGCCGGGGGAAGCTCAGCTGCCTCCGTCACGGGGACCGTCCTTCCGTACAGAACCGCTCACAGAACCGCTCACGCCAATACCGTGCCGTTCAACTGTCAGGCTTACAAACATCGGCCCCGCCTGCGACACAGACGGGGCCGACGCACAACGTTCCGGTCAGGCCGGAAGCACAACGACGAAGCGCTGCGGCTCCTCGCCCTCGGACTCGCTCTTCAGACCGGCGGCCGCCACGGCGTCGTGGACGACCTTGCGCTCGAAGGGGGTCATCGGGGCCAGCTTCAGGGGCTCGCCCGACGCCTTCACGTCCTCCGCGGCCTTGGCGCCCACGGCCGCGAGCTCCTCGCGCTTCTTCGCCCGGAAACCGGCGATGTCGAGCATCAGCCGGCTGCGGTCCCCGGTCTCCCGGTGCACGGCCAGGCGGGTCAGCTCCTGGAGGGCTTCCAGGACCTCACCGTCACGACCCACGAGCTTGTTCAGGTCCCGGCCGGCGGAGTCGCTCACGATCGACACCGCGGCACGGTCGGCCTCGACGTCCATGTCGATGTCGCCGTCGAGGTCCGCGATGTCCAGCAGACCCTCAAGGTAGTCGGCCGCGATCTCGCCCTCCTGCTCCAGGCGGGTCAGGGTGTCGCCACTCTCAGCGGCGGCGGTGGTGGTGCCTTCCGTCACGGGAGGGACTCCTTCTACTTATTGGAGGGCTTGCTGGGGGGCGGCGTCTGGCGCTTCGACTTCGACTGCCGCTTCGGCTGCTGGCGCTTGGTCGCGACACCGCCGCTCGCCGCGTCCGCGTCGGCGGTGGCCACGGAACTCTTGACCACCGAGCCGTCCGACTGGGCGGCCATGCCCTGCTTCGTCAGCGCGGTGATGAACTTCCGCTCGTTGTCGTTGCGGTCCGGCCCCTTGGCCACGATCGCCGCGACGATCTTCTTCTTGCCCCGGCCCTTGACGTCACCGTGGGTGGAGACGTGCTTCAGGAGGCGGGTCAGGTACTGGTCCTGCGCCTTGCTGCCCGGCGTCGGGTTCTGGCTGATCACGTACATCTGCTGGCCCATGGTCCACACGTTGGTGGTCAGCCAGTAGACGAGGACGCCGACGGGGAAGTTGATGCCCATCACCGCGAAGATCAGCGGGAAGATGTACATCAGCATCTTCTGCTGCTGCATGAAGGGGGTCTTGACCGAGAGGTCGACGTTCTTCTGCATCAGCTGGCGCTGCGTGTAGAACTGCGACAGCGACATCATGATGATCATGACCGCGGTGACGATGCGTACATCGGTGATCGAGGCGCCGAGGGCCTCGACCTTGCTCGCGGAGTCCGTGAACTTCGCCGCGAGCGGCGCCCCGAAGATGTGCGCCTGACGGGCGCTGGCCAGCAGCGACTGGTCGATGACGCCGATGGTCTGACCGTTGGCGATGGCCGAAAGCACGTGGTAAAGCGCGAAGAAGAACGGGGACTGCGCCAGGATGGGAAGGCACGAGGAGAGCGGGTTGGTACCCGTCTCCTTGTACAGCTTCATCATCTCTTCGGACTGACGCTGCTTGTCGTTCTTGTAGCGCTCCTGGATCGCCTTCATCTTCGGCTGGAGCGCCTGCATGCCACGCGTCGCCTTGATCTGCTTCACGAAGAGCGGGATCAGGCAGATACGGATCAGGATCACCAGGGACACGATGGACAGGCCCCAGGCCCACCCACTGTCCGCACCGAAGATCGCCCCGTACAGGCTGTGGAACTGGACGATGACCCACGACACGGGTGTGGTGATAAAGCTGAACAGACTGGCAATCGTGTCCACTAATCAGGCTCCTTGAGCATTGCGAGATCTACGCAACGCACTGCGCAGCTGCTCGTGCCAACGCGGGCGTTTCCGGGGTGGGACATGATCCACACCACCCGGGGACCACGGATTGCACCGCAGGATCCGCCAGGCGGTCAGAACCGTCCCCTTCACCGCACCATGCCGGTCGATGGCCGTGTACCCGTAGTGCGAACACGACGGGTAGTAGCGGCACACCGGCCCGAGCAGCGGACTGATCGTCCACTGGTACAGCTTGATCAAAGCGAGCAGCGGGTACTTCATCGAGCCACGCCTCCCAGTAGCCGCGCCAAGGCGGCATCCAGGTCACGGGCCAGCTCGTCCACGCCGGCGTCGCCCGCTCCGGGCAGGGCCCGTACCACCACCAGGCTACCGGCGGGCAGCTGGGCCAGCCGATCGCGCACGAGGTGCCGCAGACGGCGCTTGACCCGGTTCCGGACGACGGCGACGCCGACGGCCTTGCTGACGACGAAACCCGCACGCGGCGAGGGATCGATCTCCCCCGGCTCGTGCGGGTCCGTTGCACCGCTGGTACGTAGGTGGACGACGAGGAGGGGGCGTCCTGCCCGCCTGCCCCGCCGTACCGCGCTCGCGAAGTCCTCGCGCCGCCTCAGCCGATTTTCGGGAGACAGCACGACGTCACGATCCGCGCGTGGTTACGCGGAAAGGGCGGCGCGGCCCTTGCCACGACGGTTCGCGAGGATCGCGCGACCGGCACGGGTACGCATCCGCAGGCGGAAGCCGTGGGTCTTGGCGCGACGGCGGTTGTTCGGCTGGAAGGTGCGCTTGCTCACTCGGGGGCTCCAGAGAATGAATCGTGTATGGCGTTACATCGCCTGGCTGTCACCGTGCGCCCACGAGGAACTCGCGTGTTCGCCCGAGTGGACACCGCTAAACGGCCACGGTCAGTGACCTTCGCCCATCGGTAGGCAGGCGGCAGCAGCCATCGATAATTCGACCTCGTTACGGTACGCGCGGCTACGCCATCCGGTCAAACCGAGGTCGCCCTGCCGCACACTGTGCACAGGCTGTGGACAACGACTTGAACCGTACCCACCGGCCTGACTACCGTTGTGTGATCCCGGATTTTTTGTCCCGACCGTCCCAAAGAACCACACATTCGTGGGACCCGGGACCTGTGAGAGAGCGTGCTCTGTGGCTGACGTACCTGCCGATCTTGCCGCAGTGTGGCCACGCGTGCTCGAGAAGCTGCTCGGGGAGGGTCAGCAGGGGATCGAGCCCAAGGACAAGCAGTGGGTGGAGCGATGCCAGCCACTGGCCCTCGTCGCCGACACCGCTCTGCTCGCCGTGCCCAACGAATGGGGCAAGCGGGTCCTGGAGGGGCGCCTGGCCCCGCTCATCAGCGATGCCCTCAGCCGTGAGTGCGGACGGCCGATCCGGATCGCGATCACCGTGGACGACTCCGCCGGCGAGCCCGCGCCGCCGGCCCCGTCCGCCTCCGGGCAGCGCGAGGGCTACGAGCCGTACGGCGGCCAGCGCACCGGCGGCCACACCGGCCCCGGCGACGACCAGCTCCCCACGGCCCGCCCCGCCTACCCCGAGTACCAGCAGCAGCGTCCGGAGCCCGGCTCCTGGCCGCGCGGGGGACAGGACGACTACGGCTGGCAGCAGCCGCGCCTGGGCGGCTTCCCCGAGCGCGATCCGTACGCCTCTCCGCAGCCCGGATACCTCCAGCAGTCGGAGCCCGGCGGCTACGAGCAGAACTCCTACGACCAGGGCACGTACGAGCAGCAGAAGTACGAACAGCAGAAATACGAGCAACAGAAGTACGAGCAGCAGTCCTACGAGCAGCAGCAGTACGAGCAGCCGGCTCCGCGGCAGGCCCCCGGCCGGCCCGCGCCGCCGCCGGCCCCGTCCGGCGGTTCGACGTCCGGCCCGCTGGAGCCGACGGCCCGGCTGAACCCCAAGTACCTCTTCGACACCTTCGTCATCGGCGCCTCCAACCGGTTCGCGCACGCGGCCGCGGTGGCCGTCGCCGAGGCGCCGGCGAAGGCGTACAACCCCCTCTTCATCTACGGGGAGTCGGGCCTCGGCAAGACGCACCTGCTGCACGCCATCGGGCACTACGCGCGCAGCCTCTACCCCGGCACCCGGGTGCGGTACGTGAGCTCGGAGGAGTTCACCAACGAGTTCATCAACTCCATCCGCGACGGCAAGGGCGACGCCTTCCGCAAGCGCTACCGCGAGATGGACATCCTGCTCGTCGACGACATCCAGTTCCTCGCGAGCAAGGAGTCGACGCAGGAGGAGTTCTTCCACACCTTCAATACGCTCCACAACGCCAACAAGCAGATCGTGCTGTCCTCGGACCGGCCGCCCAAGCAGCTCGTGACCCTGGAGGACCGGCTCCGCAACCGCTTCGAGTGGGGCCTGATCACCGACGTCCAGCCGCCCGAGCTGGAGACCCGGATCGCGATCCTGCGCAAGAAGGCCGTGCAGGAGCAGCTCAACGCCCCGCCGGAGGTCCTGGAGTTCATCGCCTCCCGCATCTCGCGCAACATCCGCGAGCTGGAGGGGGCGCTGATCAGGGTGACGGCCTTCGCGAGCCTGAACCGGCAGCCGGTCGACCTGGGTCTGACCGAGGACGTCCTCAAGAACCTGATCCCGGGCGGCGAGGACAGCGCGCCCGAGATCACCGCCTCCGACATCATGGCGGCCACCGCCGACTACTTCGGGCTCACCGTGGACGACCTGTGCGGCTCCTCGCGCAGCCGGGTCCTGGTGACCGCCCGGCAGATCGCCATGTACCTGTGCCGGGAGCTGACGGACCTGTCGCTGCCCAAGATCGGGGCCCAGTTCGGCGGCCGCGACCACACGACCGTCATGCACGCCGACCGCAAGATCCGCGCGCTGATGGCCGAACGCCGCTCCATCTACAACCAGGTAACGGAGCTCACCAACCGCATCAAGAACGGCTGACGACGGCCCCCCGGCGGTGGCGTCAGGGGCTCTTCACACCCCACGACAGGGCGCACCCGGATCGAACCGGGGGCGCCCTTCTTCGTCCGTGCGCCCCTGGTCTGTTCGAATACGCCCCCTGGGGAGGCGGTCATCCACAGATTCGCCGACTTTCTTCCGTCCACAGCCTGAGGACAGTTTCCACTACCCACAATTTGTCCACAGGCGAGCGGGTTGAGGGACCATCAAAGCAGGTCAGCTGCCTGTGTACTTGTGCGCAAGAGTCATCCACAGCCTGTGGACAGAAAAATCATCCACAGGCTCGTCCACGCCTCTGTCCACCGGAGACCCACAGGTTCCCGCGTCCTGTGCACAGGACGCGAGGGGTTCTCCACACCGTTGTCCACTGTTCGGCAACGAGCCACCCCCCGTCACCGTCGCGAGTGAAAGCCGTCACACGGATGTCGACGTTTGCTGTGTGGACGACTGGGGAAAAGCTGGGGACACACCTGTGGAGTACCGGGGGTCTCCTGGGGACGGCCTGTGCAGAACTTTTCGTTCTCCACAGGGACACCGTGTTGTCCACCGGTGCCGCCCACAGGGTGTGGGGATAAAAAACAGGGGTTGACCTGGGAAAACGGGCTTATCCACCGTTTCCACAGGCCCTACTACTACCCCCATAGAGAGTTAGGCCGGATTCGGTTTTCAAGCAGGTCCTGTGCACAACTCGTCGATCGGCCGCCCCGACGCCTCGCTCCCGACTTGACCGCCAGCCGCGACGACTGTCGGCGCCGTACGTCAGACTGGTCCCCGGCATCGGTCGAGGCATCGACGAGCCGACGACGAAGGCCGGCAGACGAGCGAGCAACAGCAGGAGGCGGTTCCGGTGAAGATCCGGGTGGAACGCGACGTACTCGCGGAGGCGGTGGCCTGGGCTGCACGCAGCCTCCCGGCCCGGCCGCCGGTACCCGTGCTCGCGGGCCTGCTGCTGAAGGCCGAGGAGGGCACGCTGTCCCTCTCCGGCTTCGACTACGAGGTCTCGGCCCGCGTCTCCGTCGAGGCGGACGTCGAGGAGGACGGCACCGTCCTGGTCTCCGGCCGGCTGCTCGCCGACATCTGCCGCGCCCTCCCCAACCGCCCGGTGGAGATTTCCACAGACGGTGTACGGGCGACCGTGGTCTGCGGCTCCTCCCGGTTCACCCTCCACACCCTGCCGGTGGAGGAGTACCCCGCCCTGCCCGAGATGCCCACCGCGACCGGCACCGTGCCCGGCGAGGTCTTCGCCTCCGCCGCGGCCCAGGTCGCCATCGCCGCCGGACGCGACGACACGCTGCCCGTGCTGACCGGTGTCCGCATCGAGATCGAGGGCGACCGCGTCACCCTGGCCTCCACCGACCGCTACCGCTTCGCGGTCCGCGAGTTCCTGTGGAAGCCGGAGAACCCGGACGCCTCCGCCGTGGCCCTGGTGCCCGCCAAGACCCTGCTGGACACCGCCAAGTCCCTCACCAGCGGTGACACCGTCACCCTGGCGCTCTCCGGCTCCGGCCACGGCGAGGGCCTGATCGGCTTCGAGGGCGCGGGCCGCCGCACCACCACCCGGCTGCTCGAAGGCGACCTGCCGAAGTACCGCACGCTCTTCCCGACCGAGTTCAACTCCGTCGCGGTGATCGAGACCGCCCCGTTCGTCGAGGCCGTCAAGCGCGTGGCCCTGGTCGCCGAGCGCAACACGCCGGTCCGCCTCAGCTTCGAGCAGGGCGTCCTGATCCTGGAAGCCGGGTCCAGCGACGATGCACAGGCTGTGGAACGCGTCGACGCGAACCTGGAGGGCGACGACATCTCGATCGCCTTCAACCCGACCTTCCTGCTGGACGGCCTGAGCGCGATCGACTCGCCGGCGGCCCAGCTCAGCTTCACCACGTCCACCAAGCCCGCGCTGCTCAGCGGCCGTCCGGCCGTCGACGCCGAGGCCGACGAGGCGTACAAGTACCTGATCATGCCGGTGCGCCTCTCCGGCTGACGCCCCGCGCACACCGACGCCGGGCCCGGTCTCGCCGCCTGCGGGGGCCGGGCCCGCCGTCGTGCGGAGCGGGCCCCGCCGCGCGGCCCGGCGTAGGCTCGGATCCGGTGGGCACCCCGCGACCGGGGAGCCCCCGAACAGGCAAAGACGGCCCCAACGCGTAAGGAAGCACCTGATGGAGCTCGGTCTCGTCGGTCTCGGCAAGATGGGCGGCAACATGCGCGAGCGCATCCGCCGCGCAGGCCACACCGTCATCGGATTCGACCGCAACCCGGACCTCGCCGATGTCCACAGCCTGCGGGAGCTTGTGGACAGCCTGCAGTCCCCCCGCGTGGTGTGGGTGATGGTCCCGGCGGGCGCCGCCACCCAGTCCACCGTCGACGAGCTGGCGGAACTGCTCTCCCCCGGCGACATCGTGGTCGACGGCGGCAACTCCCGCTGGACCGACGACGAGAAGCACGCCGAGGAGCTGAAGGCCAAGGGCATCGGCTTCGTCGACTGCGGCGTCTCCGGCGGCGTCTGGGGCCTGGAGAACGGCTACGCGCTGATGTACGGCGGCGACGAGAAGCACGTCGCCGCGGTCCAGCCCGTCTTCGACGCCCTCAAGCCCGAGGGTGACTTCGGCGCCGTACACGCCGGCAAGGTCGGCGCGGGCCACTTCGCGAAGATGGTCCACAACGGCATCGAGTACGCCATGATGCAGGCCTACGCTGAGGGCTGGGAGCTGCTGGAGAAGGTGGACTCGGTCACCGACGTCCGCGAGGTGTTCCGGTCCTGGCAGGAGGGCACGGTCATCCGTTCCTGGCTGCTCGACCTGGCCGTGAACGCGCTGGACGAGGACGAGCACCTGGAGCAGCTCAGGGGCTTCGCGCAGGACTCGGGCGAGGGACGCTGGACGGTCGAGGCCGCGATCGACAACGCGGTGCCGCTGCCCGCGATCACCGCCTCGCTGTTCGCCCGCTTCGCCTCGCGCCAGGAGGACTCGCCGCAGATGAAGATGATCGCCGCGCTGCGCAACCAGTTCGGCGGCCACGCGGTCGAGAAGAAGTAGCCGGGCCGGCCGCCACCGCGGCGGCCGGGCACCACGGCACCACGGCAGCACAGCAGCACACAGCACCACTGAGCACAGCAGCAGGAAGCCGGGGGAGGTCGGCGCCGAATGCACGTTTCGCATCTCTCACTGGCCGACTTCCGCTCGTACGCCCGGGCCGAGGTTCCCCTCGCCCCGGGCGTCACGGCTTTCGTGGGGCCCAACGGGCAGGGCAAGACGAACCTCGTGGAGGCCATCGGCTACCTGGCCACCCTGGGCAGCCACCGCGTCTCCTCGGACGCCCCCCTCGTCCGGATGGGCGCCGACCGGGCCGTCGTCCGCGCCGCCGTCACCCAGGGCGAACGCCAGCAGCTGGTGGAGCTGGAGCTGAACCCCGGCCGCGCCAACCGCGCCCGGATCAACCGGTCCTCGCAGGTCAGACCCCGTGACGTGCTGGGGATCGTACGCACCGTGCTGTTCGCCCCCGAGGACCTGGCCCTGGTCAAGGGCGATCCGGGAGAGCGGCGCCGCTTCCTCGACGAGCTCGTCACCGCCCGCTCACCGCGCATGGCGGCCGTCCGCTCCGACTACGAGCGCGTCCTCAAGCAGCGCAACACCCTGCTGAAGTCCACCGCGATGGCCCGCCGCCACGGCGGCCGCTCCATGGACCTGTCCACCCTCGACGTGTGGGACCAGCACCTGGCCCGCGCCGGGGCGGAGCTCCTCGCGCACCGCCTCGACCTGCTCACGACCCTGCTGCCGCTGGCCGACAAGGCCTACGAGCAGGTCGCGCCCGGCGGCGGCCCGCTCGGGCTCGGCTACAAGTCCTCGGCCGGCGAGCCGGTCGACAGCGGCGCGGCCCGCAGCCGCGAGGACCTGTACGGGGTCCTGCTGGCGGCCCTGTCCGAGGTGCGCAAGCAGGAGATCGAGCGCGGCGTCACCCTCGTGGGCCCGCACCGCGACGATGTCCTGCTGCGCCTGGGCGACCTGCCCGCGAAGGGGTACGCCAGCCACGGCGAATCCTGGTCGTACGCGCTCGCCCTGCGGCTGGCCTCGTACGAGCTGCTGCGCTCCGAGGGGGCCGAGCCGGTGCTGATCCTGGACGACGTCTTCGCGGAGCTGGACGCGCGCCGCCGCGAGCGGCTGGCGGAACTGGTCGCTCCGGCCGAGCAGGTGCTGGTGACGGCAGCGGTGGACGACGACGTTCCGGGGGTGCTGACGGGCATCCGGTTCGCGGTCTCCGGCGGTGAGGTGACCCGGCTGTGAGCGCGGGCGAGGACGGTCAGGACAAGCGCAGGGCCCCGGAGCCTTCCGGGGTCGACCTCGCGCGGCAGGCGCTGGCCGCCGCCCGCGAGCAGGCCCGGGCCCGCGGCAACGCGGCGACCGGACGCAAGCGCCAGCAGCAGCCGGGGCTGCGCTCCGGCGCGCGGGCGGACGGCCGCGACCCGATGCCGCTCATGGCGGCCCTGGACCGGCTGCGCACCGAGCGCGGCTGGGAGATGCCGATCGCGGTGGCCGGGGTGATGGAGCGCTGGGCGGAGATCGTCGGCCCGGAGATCGCCGCGCACTGCGAACCGGAGCGCTACGAGGACCGTGAGCTCCTCGTACGGTGCGACTCCTCGGCCTGGGCCGCGCAGCTGAAGCTGCTGGCCCCGCAGCTGGTGGCGCGGCTCAACGCGGACCTGGGACAGGGCACGGTCCGGCTGATCAAGGTGCAGGGGCCCGGTGGCCGGCCCAAGCGGTACGGACCCTGGCGCAGCCCCGGCAGCACGGGCCCGGGCGACACCTACGGCTGAGGGCCCCCGCCGCCCGCTCACCTCCTGCCTCCACCCCCGCCCCGCCCCCGCCCCACCGTTCCGCGCCCCGCGGCCCCCGCTCCCGTACGGCTGCGGCAGGCGTCCGCGGGCACGCCGCCGCGCCTTCCCCGCCCGGCCCGGCCCCGGCGTGGCGTCCCCGTTCCCGTGGTGTCCCTCACGGTAGCCGCGGGTTGACAGGCCGAAGCGCTGGATGCCCGCGTGAGCCACTTTGAGCCCCTCCCTGGATATGGGGAGTCGGAGAGAGGAGGTTCAGGGCGGCACATGCGTACTCAGGTACCGGCAAACCCCCATTCATGTCCGTGGTACCGGTAGACTGGAGACAATCCCGCCCGTTCGCGGGGTTGACGCAGACAACGCAGATCGACGCGGCCGCTCCGCCGGTGTACATGCTGGTCCGGAGTACGGGCTGCGCTGTGCCAGAGAGGGCGCTTCGTGGCCGATTCCGGCGACTCCAACGAGAAGAATTACGACGCCAGTGCGATCCAGGTCCTCGAGGGCCTGGACGCGGTCCGCAAGCGGCCGGGTATGTACATCGGATCGACCGGCGAGCGTGGCCTGCACCACCTCGTCTACGAGGTCGTGGACAACTCGGTCGACGAGGCGCTGGCCGGGCACGCGGACACGATCGACGTGACGATCCTCGCCGACGGCGGCGTGCGCGTGATCGACAACGGCCGTGGCATCCCGGTCGGCATCGTGCCGTCCGAGGGGAAGCCGGCCGTCGAGGTCGTCCTCACGGTCCTGCACGCGGGCGGCAAGTTCGGCGGCGGCGGCTACGCCGTCTCCGGCGGTCTGCACGGCGTCGGCGTCTCCGTCGTGAACGCACTGTCGACCAAGGTCGCGGTCGAGGTCAAGACGGACGGCCACCGCTGGACCCAGGACTACAAGCTGGGCGTCCCGACGGCCCCGCTGGCCAAGAACGAGGAGACCGCCGAGACCGGCACCTCGGTCACCTTCTGGGCCGACGGCGACATCTTCGAGACGACCGAGTACTCCTTCGAGACGCTCTCGCGCCGCTTCCAGGAGATGGCCTTCCTCAACAAGGGCCTGACCCTGACGTTGACGGACGAGCGCGAGTCGGCGAAGGCCACCGTCGGCGCGGACGACCCCGAGGCGGACACGGCCGAGCCCACCGCGCGCACGGTGAAGTACTACTACGAGGGCGGCATCGTCGACTTCGTGAAGTACCTCAACTCGCGCAAGGGCGAGCTGATCCACCCGACCGTCATCGACGTCGAGGCCGAGGACAAGGAGCGCATGCTCTCGGTCGAGATCGCGATGCAGTGGAACTCGCAGTACACGGAGGGGGTCTACTCCTTCGCGAACACGATCCACACGCACGAGGGCGGCACCCACGAGGAGGGCTTCCGCGCGGCGCTGACCGGCCTGGTCAACCGCTACGCGCGCGAGAAGAAGTTCCTCCGCGAGAAGGACGACAACCTCGCCGGCGAGGACATCCGCGAGGGTCTGACCGCGATCATCTCGGTGAAGCTGGGCGAGCCGCAGTTCGAGGGCCAGACGAAGACCAAGCTGGGCAACACGGAGGCCAAGACCTTCGTGCAGAAGGTCGTCCACGAGCACCTCAACGACTGGTTCGACCGTAACCCGGTCGAGGCCGCGGACATCATCCGCAAGTCGATCCAGGCGGCCACCGCCCGCGTCGCGGCCCGCAAGGCCCGTGACCTGACCCGCCGCAAGGGCCTCCTGGAGAGCGCCTCGCTGCCGGGCAAGCTGTCCGACTGCCAGTCGAACGACCCGACGAAGTGCGAGATCTTCATCGTCGAGGGCGACTCCGCCGGCGGCAGCGCGAAGTCCGGCCGCAACCCGATGTACCAGGCCATCCTGCCGATCCGCGGCAAGATCCTGAACGTCGAGAAGGCGCGCATCGACAAGATCCTCCAGAACACCGAGGTCCAGGCGCTGATCAGCGCCTTCGGCACGGGCGTGCACGAGGACTTCGACATCGAGAAGCTCCGCTATCACAAGATCATCCTGATGGCGGACGCCGACGTCGACGGCCAGCACATCAACACCCTGCTGCTGACCTTCCTGTTCCGCTTCATGCGGCCGCTGGTCGAGGCCGGGCACGTGTACCTGTCCCGGCCGCCGCTCTACAAGATCAAGTGGGGCCGCGACGACTTCGAGTACGCGTACTCCGACCGCGAGCGCGACGCCCTGGTCGAACTGGGCAAGCAGAACGGCAAGCGGATCCGGGAGGACTCGATCCAGCGCTTCAAGGGTCTGGGCGAGATGAACGCCGAGGAGCTGCGCGTCACCACCATGGACGTGGACCACCGCGTGCTCGGCCAGGTCACCCTGGACGACGCCGCGCAGGCCGACGACCTGTTCTCGGTGCTGATGGGTGAGGACGTCGAAGCCCGGCGCTCCTTCATCCAGCGCAACGCCAAGGACGTTCGCTTCCTCGACATCTGAGTCGGCTCAGCTGACCGCCTGAAAGGACTTCTGACCAGCAATGGCCGACGAAACCACCCCCACCGCGGAGAACGCCGAGAACGCCGCGGAGGAGCAGCCCGTGATGCGCATCGAGCCCGTCGGGCTCGAGACGGAGATGCAGCGCTCCTATCTCGACTACGCGATGTCCGTCATCGTCTCCCGCGCCCTGCCCGACGTACGGGACGGCCTCAAGCCCGTCCACCGCCGCGTGCTGTACGCGATGTACGACGGCGGCTACCGGCCCGAGAAGGGCTTCTACAAGTGCGCCCGCGTCGTCGGCGACGTCATGGGCACCTACCACCCGCACGGTGACAGCTCCATCTACGACGCGCTCGTGCGACTCGCCCAGCCGTGGTCGATGCGCATGCCGCTGGTGGACAGCAACGGCAACTTCGGCTCCCCGGGCAACGACCCGGCCGCCGCGATGCGCTACACCGAGTGCAAGCTGATGCCGCTGGCCATGGAGATGCTCCGGGACATCGACGAGGAGACCGTCGACTTCACGGACAACTACGACGGCCGCAACCAGGAGCCCACCGTCCTGCCGGCGCGGTTCCCGAACCTGCTGGTCAACGGCAGCGCCGGCATCGCGGTCGGCATGGCCACCAACATCCCGCCGCACAACCTCCGCGAGGTCGCGGCGGGCGCGCAGTGGGCGCTGGAGCACCCGGAGGCCACGCACGAGGAGCTCCTGGACGCCCTCCTGGAGCGCATCAAGGGCCCCGACTTCCCCTCGGGCGCGCTGGTCGTGGGCCGCAAGGGCATCGAGGAGGCGTACCGGACCGGTCGCGGCTCCATCACGATGCGCGCGGTGGTGGAGGTCGAGGAGATCCAGAACCGCCAGTGCCTGGTGGTCACGGAGCTCCCGTACCAGACCAACCCCGACAACCTCGCGCAGAAGATCGCCGACCTGGTGAAGGACGGCAAGATCGGCGGCATCGCGGACGTCCGCGACGAGACCTCGTCCCGGACCGGTCAGCGCCTGGTGATCGTGCTCAAGCGCGACGCCGTCGCCAAGGTCGTGCTGAACAACCTCTACAAGCACACCGACCTCCAGACGAACTTCGGCGCGAACATGCTGGCGCTGGTGGACGGGGTGCCGCGCACCCTGTCGATCGACGCGTTCATCCGCCACTGGGTGCAGCACCAGATCGAGGTCATCGTCCGGCGCACGAAGTTCCGCCTGCGCAAGGCGGAGGAGCGCGCCCACATCCTGCGCGGTCTGCTCAAGGCGCTGGACGCGATCGACGAGGTCATCGCCCTCATCCGGCGCAGCAACACGGTCGAGATCGCGCGCGAGGGCCTGATGGGCCTGCTGGAGATCGACGAGATCCAGGCGAACGCGATCCTGGAGATGCAGCTGCGCCGCCTGGCGGCCCTGGAGCGGCAGAAGATCGTCGCCGAGCACGACGAGCTCCAGGCCAAGATCAACGAGTACAACTCGATCCTGGCCTCGCCGGAGAAGCAGCGCTCGATCGTCAGCGAGGAACTGGCGGCGATCGTCGAGAAGTTCGGCGACGACCGGCGTTCCAAGCTGGTGCCCTTCGACGGCGACATGTCCATGGAGGACCTGATCGCCGAAGAGGACATCGTCGTCACCATCACGCACGGCGGCTACGTCAAGCGCACCAAGACCGAGGACTACCGCTCGCAGAAGCGCGGCGGCAAGGGCGTGCGCGGCACGAAGCTGAAGCAGGACGACCTGGTCGACCACTTCTTCGTCTCCACCACGCACCACTGGCTGCTGTTCTTCACGAACAAGGGCCGCGTCTACCGGTCCAAGGCGTACGAGCTCCCGGACGCCGGCCGCGACGCGCGCGGCCAGCACGTGGCGAACCTGCTGGCCTTCCAGCCGGACGAGAAGATCGCCCAGATCCTCGCGATCCGCGACTACGAGGCGGCGCCCTACCTGATCCTGGCCACCAAGGGCGGCCTGGTGAAGAAGACGGCGCTCAAGGACTACGACTCGCCCCGTTCGGGTGGCGTCATCGCGATCAACCTCCGGGAGACCGAGAGCGGCGGCGACGACGAGCTGATCGGCGCCGAGCTGGTGTCCGCGGACGACGACCTGCTGCTCATCAGCAAGAAGGCGCAGTCGATCCGCTTCACCGCGACCGACGACGCGCTGCGCCCGATGGGCCGTGCCACCTCCGGTGTGAAGGGCATGAGTTTCCGGGAAGGCGACGAGCTGCTCTCGATGAGTGTCGTCCGGCCCGGTACCTTCGTCTTCACCGCGACCGACGGCGGCTACGCCAAGCGGACGGCAGTGGACGAGTACCGCGTCCAGGGCCGTGGTGGTCTTGGCATCAAGGCCGCCAAGATCGTCGAAGACCGCGGGTCGCTCGTCGGCGCGCTGGTGGTCGACGAAACGGACGAGATTCTCGCCATCACCCTCGGCGGTGGTGTGATCCGTACGCGCGTCAACGAAGTCAGGGAGACGGGCCGTGACACCATGGGCGTCCAGCTGATCAACCTGGGCAAGCGCGATGCCGTGGTCGGCATCGCTCGTAACGCCGAGGCCGGTCAGGAAGCTGACGAGGTCGACGAGATCGAGACAGAGATCGAGGCCGGGGCAGCCGACGGACAGGCCGCCGAGGCCGCCGAGGGCATCGAGCCCCCGGCTGGGGAGCACGAGGAGTAAGCGTGAGTGGAGCCACGGGCGCCGGACCGGCCAAGACTGGAGCGAACGGTGCCCGTGGCCCCGCCGCGGACTCCACGGGGGGACAAGGGGGAACGGTGACGGACACCCGGGAACCGCAGCCGGAAGCACAGCCGGCCGCGAAGTCGAAGACGAAGCCGAAGGCCGCCACCCAGGGCAAGGAGCGCGGCGGCCAGCCCTACCAGCCCCCGCAGGCGTACGCGGCCCCCAAGGGCCCCGGCGCGCAGCGGGGCGCCCCGGGCACCCGTACGGCGCCCAGGACGCGCAAGGCGCGGCTGCGGGTGGCCAAGGCCGACCCGTGGTCGGTGATGAAGGTCAGCTTCCTGCTGTCCATCGCGCTCGGCGTGTGCACGGTCGTCGCGTCGGTGGTGCTGTGGATGGTCATGGACGCCATGGGCATCTTCTCGACCGTCGGCGGCACCATCAGCGAGGCCACCGGATCCAACGAGAGCAACGGGTTCGACCTCCAGTCGTTCCTGTCGCTGCCGCGCGTACTGATCTTCACCTCGGTGATCGCGGTCATCGACGTGGTGCTGATGACGGCCCTGGCGACGCTGGGCTCCTTCATCTACAACCTGTCGGCGGGCTTCGTGGGCGGCGTGGAGCTCACGCTCGCCGAGGACGAATGACCTGCGCGGACGCCCCGTAGGAAGCGATTTTGGCTCGACCCCGTCTGTGCGCTAATCTTCAGGAGTCAGCGCGCAGCGCGGATGGGGCTATAGCTCAGTTGGTTAGAGCGCATCCCTGATAAGGATGAGGCCACAGGTTCAAATCCTGTTAGCCCCACAGTGTCGAAGACCCCCAGGCCCCAGGCCTGGGGGTCTTTGTCGTTGGGCCAGTTGAGGGGTTCCAGGTAACCGATCGGTATCGGCCGGTGTGTATTGTTGGGCGCCAGAAGTCCCCAACGTCAACGAAAGACGAGGTCGCGCGGTGAAGAAGCTGCTCCTGGTCGCACTGGCCGCCATCGGCGGGCTCCTCGTGTACCGCCAGATCCAGGCGGACCGCGCCGAGCAGGACCTGTGGACGGAGGCAACCGACTCCGTGCCCTCTGGTTCCGGCGTGTGAGACCCGCTTGATTCCATGAAGCCCCGGCTGCCGCTGCTGCCGGGGCTTCTTGCTGTCCCGGGACAGTGAGTTCCGTTATGTGAATATTGTGCTTGCGTTGGCAAAGACGGGGGTGCGGGGCGTGGGGCGGGTGCGTCGGGAACGCGGAAGGGGCGGGGCGGCGGCCCGGGCCGGGGGCCGGACCCTGCGCCGCGCACGGGCCGCGGGGCTGGTGGCCGGGCTGGTGGCGGCGCTCGCCGCCGGGCCGCCGGCGGGGGCCGCGCCGGCCGCGCAGGGGCCCGCCGCCTCGCCGCCGCCGCGGTACCGGGTGGCCGAGGGGGCCCGGCGGGTGGAGGGCGGACCCTCCACGGCGGACGCCCCGCTGCTGGAGGCGGGCGTGGTCTACGAGGACACCGCCGCCCCGGGCGAACGGGTCTACCGGCTGGGCCTGGACGACGCCTCCACCGTGTACGTCTCCGCCGTGCTGCGCCCGCCCGCCGGGAGCAGGGTGGGGTACGGGGACGGGCTGGAGGTGGAGGTGATGACCAGCGGCGGCCGGTCCTGCCCGAACAACCCGGGCCGGGGCGGCTTCGGCTACGACCCGGTCCCGCTGGCGGCGGCGGGCCAGCGGCGGCTGGAGGAGGACGCCGCATGCCAGTCGGCGGGCACGTACTACGCGAAGGTGACGCGGACGGCCGCGAAGGACTCGGACCAGTCGGCGTGGCCGGTGGAGCTGCTGGTGATGCGCGAACCGGCGCCCGCCCGGGGCAGCGCCCCCGCCCCGCCGCCGCCCGCCTCGCCCTCCCCGTCCCCGGTGCTGCCCGGCACGGACCCGGTCGCCCGCGGCGGGGGCACCGGCTTCAACGACGCCCGGGCGCTGGCCTCCGGGGTCTGGCGCGACGACCTGCGGCCCGGCCAGACGCGGTTCTACCGGGTCCCGGTGGACTGGGGGCAGCGGCTGGCGGCCGGCGCCGAGATCGCGAAGGCCCGTATGACCCGGCCGTACGGCTCGGCCTCCGACGGGCTCACCCTCTCGCTCTACACGCCCTACCGGGCGCTCGTGGCGTCGAAGGACGCCTCCTACGACGGGCGGCAGGCGGCCGTGACCCTGCCGGGGACCGTGCCGGTGGCCTACGCGAACCGCTTCTCGGACGAGGCCGTCGTGCGGCCGGTACGGGTGGCCGGCTGGTACTACCTCGCCGTCACCCTGGGCGGGAAGGTGGGCGAGTTCACCGAGGACGCCTCGCCGGTGCCGCTGACGCTACGGGTGGACGTGGACGGCAGCCCGGCCGGGGAGCCCGCGTACCGGGAGGGCCTGGCCGCCGCCGGATTCGGGGTCGGCGCGGCCGAGCGGGCCGCGGCGCGGGACGGGCTCACCGTCCCCGAGGCCCTCGCACGGGAGGACGCCCGCTCGGTGATGCGGACGGTGGCCGGCGCGGGCTTCGGGGCGGGGGCGCTGTTGCTGCTGGTGCTCGGCGGCTGGCTGCTGCTGTCCCGGCGCCGGGTCGGGCGGGACTTTGACGACAGACCCTAGATGCGGGTCAACGCCCAGACGGCGGTGGCGAAGCAGAGCAGGGCCGCCGTGAGGAGGCCGACGACGACCTTGGGCGGGGGCGGCGGAACGCGGCGGCGGGGCCGGGGTCCGGGGCTCGCGGGGTCTTCGGGGGTCGTCGGGGTCGTCGGGGGTGTCGGGGCCGCCTCCCGGCGCGGTGGGGGCGCCAGGTGGAAGCCGTCCGTCTGCTCCGCCGGGCCGAACCCGGGCGGCGGCGGTCCGAAGGCGCCGGCGGCACCGGCGAGTCCGGCGGCCGGGGTGTGCGGCGCCCGCTGCCGGGGGTCCGGCCGGGGGCCCGGAGCGGGCCTGGCCGGGGGGCCGTCCGGGCCGAAACCGGGCGGGAGCGGGCCGAGCTGGTCGAACACCTCCACCGGATCCTCGTCCGGGCCGGGCTCGGGCAGCAACTGGGCGGCCTCGGCAAGGGCCTTGCGCGCCCCCGTGGCGGTCCGGAACCGGTTGCGGGGGTCCGGGTGCAGGAGGTTCGCGATCACGTCCCACAGGGGCGCGGGGACGCCTTCGGGGGCCTCGGGGACGCCCTGGGCCGGGAACCGCTCCGCCAGGGCGCGGGAGTCGGGCTTGCGGCCCAGCATCAGGTACAGCGCGACGAGCCCCGCGGCGTAGAGGTCGGCGGGGAAGTCGGGCTCGGCGCCGCGCAGTTGCTCGGGGGCGAAGTAGCCGGGCGTGCCGACGACCAGGTCGGTCCGGGTGAGCCGGGGCTCGCCCTTGCGCACCGAGATCCCGAAGTCGGACAGCCGCAGGTGCGGCCGCCCGGTTCCGGTGGCCTCCATCAGGATGTTGGCCGGCTTGACGTCGCGGTGGACGACGCCCTCCGCGTGCACCGCCGCCAGCCCCGACAGGAGCTGGTCGAGCAGCGCGCACACGAACCGGGGCGGCAGGGCCCCGTAGTCACCGATCACGTGGGCGAGGGACCCGCCGGCGACCAGGTCCATGGTGAACAGGACCTTGTCGTCGTCTGCCGCCCAGCTGGCCGGGGCCAGCACGTGCGGGTGGTCGATGCGCAGCGCCTGCTCGCGCACGAAGCGCAGCAGGGTGTGGGCGTCGCCCTGGTGGAGCACCTTCGCGGCGATGTAGCGGCCGCGGCGGTGGTCCCACGCCCGCCAGACGGCTCCCGCCCCGCCCCGTCCGACCGGGTCGATCAGTTCGTACCGGCCGGCGAAGACCTCACCCATCGCTGTGCCCGTCCCCCGTTCACGCGCCCGCGTGTCAGTTCTGGTGGGCCTCGTAGTGCGCGACCGCCTCGGCGGTGCGGCCCGCGCCGTAGACCCTGAGGAACTCTGCCAGTTCCGGGTGGGTGGGGGCGAGCGAGTCCGCCGCGTCGATGATGTCCCCGGCCGCGGAGACCGACCGCAGCAGCGACTGGATCTCGCGCACGACCCGCTTGACGGTGGGGGCGCCGGAACTCGGCGTGCTCTGGCCGCTGTTGCTGAGGACGGAGCCCCCCTGGGTGTTCTTGATCTCGTCCATCCGGTCGGTGGCCTCGGCCGCGCTGACGCTTCCGTCGGCCACCTGTCCGGCGAGGTCCTGGAGGGCCTGGACCCGCTGGACCACGGCCGGGTTACCGATCTTGGCGCGCTGTCCGCTCATCAGCTGGGACAGCATCGGCGCCGACAGTCCGAGGACGGCAGCGAGGCGGGCCTGGTTGAGGCCGAGGTCATCTATGAGCCGTCGGAACAGCGCGCCGAGCGGCTCCCCGTACCAACTGCGCTGGAGTTCCCTGGCTCTGGCCGTGGCCTCTTGCTGTACTGCGTCCACTCTGACTACTCCCCTTCGCTGGTGCGAACCTCGCGAGCATCTTACGGAGCGTGGTCGCGGGGCGGGAGTCCCTATCATTTTGCGGGATGCGGGGGTACACCGGGTACTCTGTCCTGCGGAACGCCCGCTCCCGTACGGGGGAGGGCCGCATCCGGTTGTTTGGGGCCTTAGCTCAGTTGGTAGAGCGCTGCCTTTGCAAGGCAGATGTCAGGAGTTCGAATCTCCTAGGCTCCACTGTGAAAGACCCCCTGACCTGCGAAAACGCAGGTCAGGGGGTCTTTTTTTGTCGCCGTGGCCCGGCCGCGCGGCGCCCGGCCAGCACCGGCCCGGCCGCGCGGGCCGGGGCGCCGCGTGCTCCTCGGCGGCGGGGGCGGTCCCCCGGACGGCCCAGTCACGCGGCCGGGCGGCCCGCGGTGTCCGAGAGTGGGGGCAGGCACCGAGCCCAGGGGGCACCACACGCCGGAGGCGCACGTACATGGGAATCTTCGACTTCCTGAAGTCCGAGAAGCACAAGGAGCACGAGGCCGCGGACAAGGCGAAGGAGCAGGCGGAGCAGCAGGCTTCGGCAGGGCCCGCGCCCTCCGCGATGGGCGGCAAGTACACCGACGCCGCGGCGGCCACCAAGGCGGCGGCCGACCGGATGGCCGCGTCCGCACCGCCGAAGCCCCCGGTCACCGGGCCGGCTTCGCCGAGTCCCGCGTCGGCCGCGCACAAGGCCGTACCGGTGACGCCCCGGCCGCCCGCGGCCTCGGCGACCCGGCCGCCGGTCCCGCCGAAGCCCCCGGCGGCCGCCCGGCCCGCCTCGCCGAGTCCCGCGTCCGCCGCGCACAAGGCGGTGCCGGTCCCGCCCAAGCAGGCGCCCGCCGCCAAGAAGCGCACGTACACGGTGAAGCCGGGGGACTCGCTGTCCGCGATCGCCCGCCGCGAGCTGGGCAACGAGGCCCGCTGGCGCGAGCTCTACGCCATGAACCGGGGCGTCGTCGGCGCGAACCCGGACCTGATCCATCCGGGGATGGTGCTCACGCTCCCCAACTAGGGGGGTACGCCGAAGGGGCCCGGATCCAGGTGGTGGATCCGGGCCCCTTCCGCTTACCGGCCGGGAGGCGGGGTCAGAGCTGCTTGTCGCTGTCGGGGCGCGTCGGAGCGGGACCCGGCGTGCCCGCCTCGCCCTCGCGCTCCTTCTCCTCCAGCTCGTCGTCGAAGCTGGCCGGACCGGCTTCGCGCGAGGGGACCTCGGTGGCCGCCGGGGGCTCGACGAGCCAGTCCGGGTTCGACTGCCGGTCCCACCACTTCCACGCCGCGAACGCGGCGCCCGCGACGAGGCCGATGAGGGCGACGTTGCGCAGCCCCCGGCCGCAGCGGGCCCGGCGCTCGTGACGGCGTACCAGTCGGCGCACCTCCTCGGGCGTCACCTGCCCGCGCAGCGCGGCGAAGGCGGCGACCGAGCGGGAGGCGGCCTCCTCGGCGACCGGGGTGGCCACCGCGAGGGCGCTTTCGATGCGCGGCTGGGTGTACTCGGCGGCCTGGCGGGCGGCGCGGCGGGTCTGCTCCACCGCCTGGGTGGCGGCCCGGTCGACGTTCGGCGGAACGTGGGCGCGGGCGGCGACCATACGGGGATGCAGATGGGAGTCGTAGGCGGCGCGGGCCTGGAGCGACGCCTGGCCGGCCGCGTACGAGACCTTGGGCACCAGCCGCTCGTTCGCCTCGTGCGCGTAGTGCACGGCGGCGTCTCTGGCGGTTCCCGCGTACGGCGCCACCACTTCCGCTGCGTGCCTCACGGTGTCCTTGGCGCTCTCGGCGGCCAGGCGCACGCTGTCCTTGCGGGTCACGGGATCCTCCTCCTCGGTGGCGGACACAGTTCACCTTTCCACCCTTCGTCGGATCATGCCTGCCACAGGGCCGCCCGTCGCGTACGACAGGGCATACGGGTGGGGGGATTTTCTGTACGGCGCTGCCCTCCGTGGGAGGATCGGGACCGACAGTGATGACTATGGAAGGCAGACCCGTGGCCGAGAAGCTCTACGCCACCCTGAAGACGAACCACGGCGACATCGAGATCGAGCTGCTGGAGAACTTCGCGCCCAAGACCGTCCGCAACTTCGTGGAGCTGGCCACGGGCAGCCGCGAGTGGACCCGTCCCACCGACGGTCAGAAGACCACGGCACCGCTCTACGACGGCACCGTCTTCCACCGCGTCATCAGCGGCTTCATGATCCAGGGCGGCGACCCGCTCGGCAACGGCACCGGCGGCCCCGGCTACCAGTTCGCCGACGAGTTCCACCCCGACCTGGCCTTCACCAAGCCGTACCTGCTCGCCATGGCCAACGCCGGGCCGGGCACCAACGGCTCCCAGTTCTTCATCACGGTGGCGCCCACCGCCTGGCTGACCCGCAAGCACACCATCTTCGGCGAGGTCCGCGACCCGGCAAGCCAGAAGGTCGTGGACAAGATCGCCGCGGGCCCCACCAACCCGCGCACCGAGCGGCCCCTCGACGACGTGATCATCCAGTCGGTCACCGTCGAGAAGCGCTGACCGGGCGACGGGAACCTTTGCGCCCCGCCCGTCCGTCCAGGATGTGTACCTGCGCGCACCGGACCGGCGGGGCGGCTATCCTGCCCCGCCGCTGATCGAGGGGACCGAT
Source organism: Streptomyces sp. NPDC002032 (assembly GCF_042890765.1). Lineage (NCBI taxonomy): Bacteria > Bacillati > Actinomycetota > Actinomycetes > Kitasatosporales > Streptomycetaceae > Streptomyces > Streptomyces sp. NPDC002032. The sequence continues at coordinate 74,568 of NZ_JBIASM010000006.1, forward strand.
GGACACCGACCGTCTGCCGGGCTGCTACCGCCACCCGGACCGCGACACGGGCATCCGCTGCACCCGCTGTGACCGCCCGGTCTGTCCCGAGTGCAGGGTCGACGCCTCGGTCGGCTTCCAGTGCGTGGACTGCGTACGGGAGGGCTCCGGCACCGGGCACTCCCGTGCGGCCAACGCGCCGCGCACCCTCGCGGGCGGGCTCGTCGCCGCCGATCCCCAGCTCGTCACCAAGATCCTGATCGGGATCAACGCGGCGGTCTTCCTCGCCACGCTGGCCGTACCGGGGCTGGCGGTGCGCCTGGAGCTGCTCGGCCGCTACGTCGAGTACTACGGGGCCCCGCTGGAGGGGATCTCCACCGGGCAGTACCACCGGCTGCTGACCTCGGTGTTCCTGCATGTCGAGTGGTGGCACGTCTTCAGCAACATGCTGGCCCTGTGGGTGATCGGCGGTCCGCTGGAGGCCGCGCTGGGGCGGGCCCGCTACCTCGCCCTCTACCTGCTGTCGGGGCTGGGCGGCAGCGCCCTGGTCTACCTGCTGACCGCGCCGAACACCCCGACCCTCGGCGCCTCGGGCGCCATCTGCGGCCTGCTCGGCGCCACTGTGGTCCTCGCCCGCCGGCTGCAGTACGAACTGCGGCCGGTCCTGATCACGCTCGGGCTGATGCTGCTGATCACCTTCGTGCCGCTGGGCGGCAGCCTGACGGTGTCCTGGCAGGCGCACATCGGTGGTCTGGTGACCGGCGCGCTGGTGGCGCTGGGGCTCCTGGCGCCCGCCACCGGCAGCAGGCGCACCCTGGTGCAGGCGGGGACCTGCGCGGCGGTGTTCCTGCTGGCGGTGGTGCTGATCGTGGTCCGCACGTCCGAACTGTCCGCACTCACCTGATCACACCGGCGTCAACTCTCCACAGAGTTATCCACAGATCTTCTGTCTTTTCCTCAGGTGTGGATGACGCTGTGGATAACTCATGGGGAGAGCTTGCGCGGCGGCGCCGGATGCGCCCTACTTCCACTGCGTGGAGACACCGAACCCGGCCGCGATGAAGCCGAAACCGACCACGATGTTCCAGTTGCCCAGTGCCTCGACGGGCATCTGGGTATCGGTCACGTAGAAGACGACGATCCACGCGAGACCGATCAGGAACAACGCCAGCATCACCGGGGCCACCCAGCTGCGGTTCGTCAGCCTGATCGTCTGCGCCTGCTTCGCCGGCGGCGGCGTGTAGTCGTCCTTCTTGCGGATACGTGACTTCGGCACGAGGGGCTCTCCTGTCGATGCGCTGGGGACCTTGCCTGCCCCGGGCGTCCGTTAGCGTAGTGGACCTGTGGCGTTGAAGGAGAAGGGTACGTTGAGCAATTCCGACGACTCCTCCGCGGGTCCCCGTCGCCGGGCCAGACCGGTCCGGCTGCTGACGGCCGCCGTGTTCGCCCTGGCCGGCCTGATCTTCGTCACCAGTTTCAACACCTCCAAGGGTACGAACATCCGCACGGACGCCTCGCTCCTGAAGCTGTCCGACCTCATCCACGAGCGCAGCGCCAAGAACGCCGGGCTGGAAGAGAGCGCCGCGGCCGCGCGCGCCGCGGTGGACGCCCTCGCCGAGCGCGACGACGGCAGCACCAAGGCCGAGGACGCCAAGCTGGCCGCCCTGCGCGTCGCCTCGGGCACCGAGGAGCTCTCCGGCAAGGGCCTGAGCGTCACCCTCAACGACGCCCCGCCGAACGCCACCGCGCGCGTCCCGGGCGTGCCGGAGCCGCAGCCCAACGACCTGGTGATCCACCAGCAGGACCTCCAGGCCGTGGTGAACGCCCTCTGGCAGGGCGGGGCCCGGGGCATCGAGGTCATGGGCCAGCGGCTGATCGCCACCAGCGCGGTGCGCTGCGTGGGCAACACGCTGATCCTCCAGGGCCGCGTGTACTCGCCCCCGTACAAGGTGTCGGCCGTCGGCGACCCGGGCGCGCTGCGCAAGGCGCTCGCGGACTCCCCCGCCCTGCAGAACTACCAGCTGTACGTCAACGCGTACGGGCTCGGCTGGAAAGTGGACGAGGACAAGAGGCTGACACTGCCGGGCTACTCCGGCACAGTGGACCTCCACTATGCGAAGCCGCTGGAGTCCGCCGCGCCCTGACGTCGTACTGCGCCTGGTGGTACGGACGTTCAGCGAGGTGTGCCTGACGGCCGGGACGCTGATCGTGCTGTTCGTGGCGTACGTGCTGCTGTGGACCGGGGTCAAGGCCGACCGGGCCATGGAGGGCGAGCGGGACCGGCTGCACGACCGCTGGGCGGCGGCTCCGGCCGCCGCTCCGGCCCCCGCCCCCGCCCCCGCGCCTGCCCCCCGGCAGGCCGCCCCGGCCCCCGTGCCGGCCGCCTACCCGGCCGGCGGGGTCTTCGCCGAGATGTACGTCCCCCGCTTCGGCGACGACTGGAGCAAGCCCGTCCTCGAAGGCACCGGCGCCGACCTGCTCAAGAAGGGCCTGGGCCACTATCCCGGCTCGGCCCGCCCGGGCGGGGAGGGGAACTTCGCGGTGGCCGGGCACCGGCGCACCTACGGGGACCCCTTCAAGGACGTCCCCGAGCTGCGCCCCGGGGACGCCGTGATCGTGCGGGAGGCCGGCACCCTGTACACGTACACGGTCCGCGCGCGGCCGCTGCGCACCCTGCCCAACGAGACCGGGGTGGTCGACCCCGTGCCGAAGCGCTCCCCCTTCACCGCCCCCGGCAAGTACCTGACCCTGACCACCTGCGATCCGGAGTGGGGACACAGCCACCGGCTGATCGTCTGGGCCGAACTCACGGGCACCCGGCCCGTCTGACTGCCGAGGGGACCCCCTGATTGCCGAGGGGACCCCCGCCGCCGGGCCCCTGGCCTTTAGGCTGTTGCGGTACCGCTCCCGCGGTGCGCAGAGCGAGAGGGACGCGGACGGAATGTACGGCTGGATCTGGCGGCACCTGCCGGGCAACGCGTGGGTACGCGCGCTGATCTCTCTCGTACTGATCCTGGCGGTGGTGTTCGTACTGTTCCAGTACGTCTTCCCGTGGGCCGAGCCGCTGCTCCCGTTCAACGATGTGACGGTGGACGAGGGATCGGGAGCCACTCCGTGAGCGCGCGCATTCTGGTGGTCGACAACTACGACAGCTTTGTCTTCAATCTGGTCCAGTACCTCTATCAGCTCGGCGCCGAATGCGAGGTGCTGCGCAACGACCAGGTCGAGCTCGCGCACGCCCAGGACGGCTTCGACGGCGTGCTCCTCTCGCCGGGGCCGGGCACCCCGCAGGAGGCGGGCGTCTGCGTCGACATGGTCCGGCACTGCGCGGACACGGGCGTCCCGGTCTTCGGCGTCTGCCTGGGCATGCAGTCCATGGCGGTCGCCTACGGGGGCGTCGTGGGCCGGGCCCCCGAGCTGCTGCACGGCAAGACCTCACCGGTGCTCCACGAGGGCCTCGGCGTCTTCGCCGGACTGCCCTCGCCGTTCACCGCGACCCGCTACCACTCGCTCGCCGCCGAACCGCAGACCCTGCCGGACGCGCTGGAGGTCACCGCGCGGACCGAGGACGGGATCATCATGGGGCTGCGGCACCGGGAGCACGACGTCGAGGGCGTGCAGTTCCACCCCGAGTCGGTGCTGACCGAGTGGGGCCACCGGATGCTCGCGAACTGGCTCGTGCGCTGCGGTGACGCCGGCGCCGTCGAGCGGTCGGTGGGGCTGGCCCCGGTGGTGGGCAAGGCCGTCGCGTGACGACGGTCGCGCCGTCCGCGCCCAGCGAGGGCCGGGCCGCGCGGCGCAGGGCGGCCCAGGAGGCCGCGAAGCGCTCGCACGCGCGGGCACGCAAACGGGGCGGACGGGGACGGCGGCGCGCCCGCCCGCGCTCGGGCGGTCCGGTGGTGGTCCTCAGCCGGGCGGCCGGTGAGCTGTTCATCACCGTCGGCGTGGTGATGCTGCTGTTCGTCACCTACCAGCTCTGGTACACCAACGTGCTCGCGGAGCGCACCGCGAACGGGGCCGCCGGCTCCCTGCGGCAGACCTGGGAACAGGTGCCGGGGGCGGGGGCGGGGGCCGGGGCGTCGGCCGCGCCGCCGGTGGCCGCCTTCGAGCCGGGACAGGGCTTCGCGATCCTGTACATCCCCAAGCTGGACCTGAAGGTCCCGGTGGCGGAGGGGATCAGCAAGGCGAAGGTGCTGGACCGGGGGATGGCCGGGCACTACGGCGAGGGGGCGCTGAAGACGGCCATGCCGGCCGACAAGCAGGGCAACTTCGCGGTCGCCGGACACCGCAACACCCACGGCGAACCGTTCCGCTACATCAACAAGCTGGTCCCGGGGGATCCCATCGTGGTGGAGACGCGGGACGCGTACTACACGTACGAGATGACCTCGGCGCTCCCCCAGACCTCCCCGGCGAACGTCTCGGTGATCAAGCCGGTCCCCGAGGGATCCGGATTCACCGGACCCGGCCGGTACATCACGCTGACGACCTGCACCCCCGAATTCACGAGCACCTACCGGATGATCGTATGGGGCAGGATGATCGACGAACGCCCGCGCAGCCAGGGCGCCCCGCCCGCGCTGACCAGCCCGTAAGGACGACCCGCAGTGTCTCGTGCCCGCCGCCGCTCCGCACCGCCGCCCGCCGATCGCAGTGTGATCGCCGGGTTCCTGAGCCTGCTGGGCGAGCTCCTGATCACGGTGGGCCTGATCCTCGGCCTGTTCGTGGCGTACTCGCTGTGGTGGACCAACGTCCTCGCGGACCGGCAGGCCTCGGCCCGCGGCGACCAGGTCCGGCGGCAGTGGCAGGCGGCCCCCGCCCCGGCCGCGAACGCCCCGGTCCAGCCGGGCGCCCTCGACACCGGGGACGGCATCGGCTTCCTGCACGTGCCGTCGATGAAGAACGGTGAGGTGCTGGTCAAGCCGGGCACCGCGCCGGACGTGCTGAACGACGGCGTCGCCGGCTATTACACGGAACCGGTCAAAGCGGCGCTGCCCTGGGACGACAAGGGCAATTTCGCCCTCGCCGCGCACCGGGACGGGCACGGGGCGAAGTTCCACAACATCGACAAGGTGAAGACCGGCGACCCGATCGTCTTCGAGACCCGGGACACCTGGTACGTGTACAAGGTCTTCGCCGAGCTGCGCCAGACCTCGAAGTACAACGTGGACGTGATCAACCCCGTCCCGAAGGAGTCGGGGAAGACCGGTCCGGGCCGTTTCATCACCCTGACGACCTGCACCCCGGTCTACACCTCGAAGTACCGCTACATCGTCTGGGGCGAGCTGGTGCGGACGGAGAAGGTCGACGGCAAGCGCACCCTGCCGACGGAGCTGCGCTGAACCTTCCCCCGGCCCGTTGTTTCACGTGAAACGGCCCGGCCCCCTCATGAACGAGGGGGCCGGGCCGTTTCACGTGAAACAACGCCGCTGCGTCGGCTGCGTCGGCGCCGTCAGCGGCCGCCGGTCAGGCCGCCGAACCAGCCGCCGCCCTGCTGCTGCCCGCCCTGGCCGCCCTGCCCGCTGTTCGGCACGGTCTGGACGTTGATGACGGTTCCGGCGGGCTGCGGGGTGCCCGCCGCCGGGGTGGAGCCGAGCACCTGGGCGTTGTCGTCGGTCGGGCCCGACAGGACCGAGCCGAACACCAGGCCCGCGCGCTTGAGGTCGTCCTTGGCCTGGGCGACGGTCCGCCCCGTCAGCAGCGGCACCGCGGTCGGAGCGGCGCTCGCCTTGGCGATGCTCACGTTGACCGCGGTGTCCTTGGCCAGCTCGGTGCCGGGCGCGTACTGCTGCGCGACGATCGTCTTCGGCGGGGCTCCGGGGGAGTCGACCTCCGTGGTGCTGCCCAGCTTGAGCTTCACCGCCTGGAGGGCCTTGACGGCGTCCTCCTTCGACAGGCCGCTGAGGTCCGGGACGGTGCCCTTGGAGACTTCCTTGGCGACGTTGAGCGTGACCACCGAACCCTGCTCGGCCTGGGTGCCGCTCTTGGGGTTCTGCTCGATGACGGTGCCGGGGGTGGCGTTCTCGGACTCGACCAGCTTCTTCTCGACCTGGAACTTCTTGGCCTTGAGCGCCGATTCGGCGTCCGCGTAGCTCAGCCGGACCACGTCGAGCACCGGCACCTTGGGGGCGCCCGTGGAGACCTTGACCTTGACCGTGCTGCCCTTGTCGACCTTGGTGTCGGGAGCCTGGTCCTGCGAGCAGACATTGCCCTTGGGCTGGTCCGCGCAGGGTTCCTCGGCCGCCTTCTCCACCACGAGCCCCGCGTTCTTGCCGCTCTCCTGTGCCGAGGCGAAGGTCAGGCCGACGAACTTGGGCACGGCGGGGCGGTTGTCCACGGTCTCGTCGAAGAGGGTGCGGCCGATCAGGATCGCGCCGACGAGGACGAGGACGCCGGCGAGGACCAGCAGGATCGTCGAGGCCCGGCTCTTCTTCTGCTGGCGGCGGCCGTGCCCCTGGTCGTAGCCGCCGGAGCCCTGGTCCCCGTACCCGTATCCGCCGTCGCCCCCGGGGGGCATCGGCGGGAGCATCGAGGTCTGGCCCGCGTCGGGGGAGCGCAGGGACGTGGTGGCCTGGTCGTGGCCGGAGTGCCCGTAGCCGCCCTGGTCGGGGTAGCCGTAGCCGGCCGCGCCCATGGAGGCGGTGGCCGTGACGGGCTGGCCGTCGAGGCAGGCCTCGATGTCGGCCCGCATCTCGTCGGCGGACTGGTAGCGGTAGTCGGGGTCCTTGACCAGGGCCTTGAGGACGATGGCGTCCATCACGGGCGTGATCTCGGGGTCGAAGTTCGAAGGCGGCTGCGGTTCTTCGCGCACGTGCTGGTAGGCGACGGCCACGGGAGAGTCGCCGACGAACGGCGGCCGCACGCAGAGCAGCTCGTAGAGCAGGCAGCCGGCGGAGTACAGGTCGGAGCGCGCGTCGACCTGCTCGCCCTTGGCCTGCTCCGGGGAGAGGTACTGGGCGGTGCCGATCACGGCGGCCGTCTGCGTCATCGTCATGCCGGAGTCGCCCATGGCGCGGGCGATGCCGAAGTCCATGACCTTGACCTGTCCGGTCCGGGTCAGCATGACGTTGGCGGGCTTGATGTCACGGTGCACGATGCCGGCGCGGTGGGAGTACTCCAGCGCCTGGAGGATGCCGATGCACATTTCGAGGGTGCGCTCGGGCAGCAGCTTGCGGCCGGAGTGCAGCAGCTCGCGCAGGGTCGAGCCGTCGACGTACTCCATCACGATGTACGGGATGGAGATGTTGTCGACGTAGTCCTCGCCGGTGTCGTACACGGCGACGATCGCCGGGTGGTTCAGCGACGCGGCCGACTGGGCCTCGCGGCGGAACCGGGCCTGGAAGGACGGGTCGCGGGCGAGGTCGGCACGCAGGGTCTTGACGGCGACGGTACGGCCGAGCCGGGTGTCGTGACCGAGGTACACCTCGGCCATGCCACCACGGCCGAGCACGTGGCTCAGCTCGTACCGGCCGCCGAGGCGACGCGGCTCTTCCATAACGTTTGCAGCCCTCTCCGTCAGTCCCGACCGCACCCGTGTGTGGTCCGGCGGTGTGCTGTTCGCGGCAAGGCTACCGGCCGATCGTCAGTGATCGGTTCGTGACCACAGGCTGATATCGGACCGGTACCGAGCGCTCGGACCCTGTCGGCGGTTCTCATCCCTTGCTCTTCAGAACGGCTTCCATGACGGCCCTGGCGACCGGGGCCGCCAGGCCGCCACCGGTGATGTCCTCGCGGTCGGCGGCGCTGTCCTCGATGACGACGGCCACGGCGACCGGGGAGGTTCCGTCGGCGTTCTCGGCGTAGGAGATGAACCAGGCGTAGGGGCGCTTCGCGTTCTTCTCGCCGTGCTGGGCGGTGCCGGTCTTGCCGCCGACGGTGACGTTCTTGATCTTGGCGGTGGTGCCGGTGCCGTTCTCGACGACGTTGACCATCATCTGCTGGATCTTCTGCGCGTTCGCGGCGGAGAGCGGGCGGCTCATCTCGGACGGCTCGTGCTTCTCGACCGTGTCGAGGTTGGGCGCCGTCAGCTGGTCGACCATGTACGGCTTCATCAGCTTGCCGTCGTTCGCGATGGCCGCGGTGACCATGGCCATCTGGAGAGGGGTGGCGGCGGTGTTGAACTGGCCGATGGAGCTCTGGGCGTTGCCGTCCCTGCCCATGGTCTTGTCGTAGACGCTCGCGAAGGCGCGGACCGGGGTGTCGATCTTGTCGTTGTTGAAGCCGAACTTCTGGGCGGTCTCGACCATCTTGTCGCGGCCGACCTTGTCGCCCACGTTCGCGAAGACCGAGTTGCAGGAGACCTGGAGGGCGAAGTTCAGCGTCGCCTTCTCGCAGCCGCTCGCGTGGTTGACCATCGGCGTCTTCGTGCCCGGCAGGATGTACGGCTCGGGTGTGTCCGTAGGGGCGTTGATGTCGGTCACCACGCCGTTCTCCAGCGCGGCGGCGGCCGTGACCACCTTGAACGTGGAGCCCGGCGGGTAGGTCTCGCGCAGGGCGCGGTTGACGAGGTTCTTGTCCTCGTTGTCCTTCAGCGAGACCCAGGCCTTCTCGTCGGCCTTCGAGTTGCCGGCGAAGGCGGACGGGTCGTACGAGGGGGTGCTGACCAGGGCCAGGATGGCGCCCGTGCGCGGGTCGATCGCGGCGACGGCGCCCTTCTTGGAGCCGAGCTTCTCGTACGCGGCCTTCTGGGCGGCGGCGTTCAGGGTGGTGACGACGTTGCCGCCCTGCTTCTTCTCGCCGGTGAACATGCCGATGGTGCGGTCGAAGAAGAGCCGGTCGTCGTTGCCGGTGAGGATGCCGTCGTCGAGGGATTCCAGCTGGGTGGAGCCGAAGGCCTGCGAGGCGTAGCCGGTGACGGGCGCCCACAGCGGCCCGTCGGTGTACGTCCGCTTGTACTTGTAGTCGCTGCCGTCGGTCACGGCGGAGCCGGTGACGGGCTGGCCCTCGACGATGATGTTGCCGCGCTCGGTGGCGTACTGGGCGATCTGGACCCGGCGGTTCTCCTTGCGCGTGCTGAGGTCCTCGGCCTGCACGTACTGCAGCCAGTTGGTCCGGATCAGCAGCGCGAGGACGAGCAGCCCGCAGAACAGCGAGATGCGGCGCAGGGGCTTGTTCATGACGGGCGGACCACCTGGGTCATCTCGGAGTCGGGGGACGGGGCGGGGGCCGGGGCAGGTCGGCGTGCGGTGTCGCTGATCCGGATGAGGATGGCGATGAGGACCCAGTTCGCGAGGACGGAGGAACCGCCGGAGGCGAGGAAGGGCATGGTCATGCCGGTGAGGGGGATGAGGCCCATGACTCCGCCGGCGACGACGAAGATCTGCAGGGCGAAGGCGCCGGAGAGCCCGATGGCGAAGAGCTTGCCGAAGGGGTCGCGGGCGGCGAGGGCGGTGCGGACGCCCCGCTCGATGATCAGCCCGTAGAGCAGGAGGAAGGCCATGACGCCGGTGAGGCCGAGCTCCTCGCCGACGGTCGAGAAGATGAAGTCGGAGTTGGCGGCGAAGCCGATCAGGTCGGAGTTGCCCTGGCCCCAGCCGGTGCCGAGCACACCGCCGGAACCGAAGCTCATGATCGACTGGCCGACCTGCTCGCAGGCGCCGGACGTGGTGTAGCAGGCGAAGGGGTCGAGCCAGGCGGTGACGCGGACCTTGACGTGGCTGGCGAAGGTGCCGACCACCACGGCGCCGCCGACCGACATCAGCAGGCCGATGACGATCCAGCTGGTGCGCTCGGTGGCCACGTACAGCATGATCACGAACATGCCGAAGAAGAGCAGCGAGGTGCCGAGGTCGTTCTCGAAGACGAGGACGAGGAGGCTGACCGCCCAGATCATCAGGATCGGGCCGAGGTCGCGGCCGCGCGGCAGGTAGAGACCCATGAAACGGCGGCTGGCGAGGGCCAGGGCGTCGCGCTTCACCATCAGGTAGCCGGCGAAGAAGATGGCGATGACGATCTTCGCGAACTCGCCGGGCTGGATGGAGAAGCCGCCGACGCTGATCCAGATCTTCGCGCCGAAGACGTCCGCGCCCAGACCCGGAACCACGGGCAGGATCAGCAGGACCAGCGCACCGGCCATGGAGATGTACGTGAACCGCTGGAGCACGCGGTGGTCCTTGAGGACCAGCAGCACGACCGCGAACAGGGCGATGGCCAGCCCCGTGTACATCATCTGGCGCGGCGCGGACTCGGAGAAGACGCCGAAGCTGCGCTTGGCGAGGGTCCGCAGCCGCTCGGACTGGTCGAGCCGCCAGATCAGGACGACGCCGAGGCCGTTGAGCAGGGTGGCGATGGGCAGCAGCAGCGGGTCGGCGTACTTGGCGTAGCGCCGTACGACGAGGTGGCCGATGCCCGCGAGGACGGCGAAGCCCAGTCCGTAGAGGAACATGCCCGGGGGCAGCTTGCCGTGGATCGCCAGACCCACGTTGGCGTAGGCGAAGATCGGGATGACCACGGCGAAGGCGAGCAGCAGGAGCTCGGTGTTCCGCCGGCTCGGCGCCTCGATGGCGCCGATGGTGGTCGTGTTGGTGACAACGCTCATGGTGTGGCAGGCCCCCTGTGCCCGCGTATGTCTACTGCTTTTCGCACTGGCCGACGAGAGCTTGCTCCGCGGGAGTCAGGCTGGGGCCGGGCGTCTGGTTGTTCTGGGCTTCCGCGGCGCGGCGGGCTTCGTCCTTCTTGCAGGCGGAGACCTGGTTGCCGAGATCGTCGATCTTCTTGCGGGCCCCGTCGACGCTGCTTTCGCTGATGGTGGCCTCGACCTGCTTGCGCTTGAAGCTCGGCAGGTACTTCAGTTCGATGTCGGGGTGGTCCGTGTCCACCTGCGAGAGGTGGATCCAGGCCAGGTTCTGACTGATGCCGCGGTACAGGGCTACGTGGTCACCCTTGACGCCGACGTAGTACTGGCTCTGCGTCCAGCGGTGCCCGGCGTACAGGCCGCCGCCGACGACGCCCGCGACGAGCAGCAGGAGCAGCGTGCGCGTGGTCCACTTGCGCCCTTTGCTGCGCCGCCTGCGGGGGTGGTCGTAGGTGTCCTCGTACCCGGCGTCGGCCTCGTAGCCGTCGGCTTCGCCGAAGCTGCCGTACGCGCCGCCGCCGCCCTTGCCCTGCTCCGCGTAGCCGTAGCCGGAGGCCTCGCCGCTGCCGGGGGGACCGAAGGAGCCCGCGGGAGGTGCGGACTGGCGGCCGAGCCCGGAGGCGCGGCCGGCCGGGGTCTGCATGGCGTTGCCGTCGAAGAGCTGGTGCTGGTTCTCGGCGACCGCGCCGATGACGACCGGGGTGTCGTTCAGCTGGGCGGCGAGGGTGTCGCCGCTGTCGGTGTCGAGGACGTCCGCGACGATGCAGGTGATGTTGTCCGGGCCGCCGCCGCGCAGCGCCAGCTGGATCAGCGTCTGCACGGTCTCGTGCGGGCCGTGGTAGTCGGCGAGGGTCTCTTCCAGGGTCTGGTGGGAGACGACGCCGGAGAGCCCGTCGGAGCAGATCAGGTAGCGGTCGCCGGCCCGGACCTCGCGGATCGAGAGGTCGGGCTCCACGATGTCGCCGCTGCCGAGCGCCCTCATCAGGAGCGAGCGCTGCGGGTGGGTGGTGGCTTCCTCTTCGGTGATCCGGCCCTCGTCGACGAGCCGCTGCACCCAGGTGTGGTCCTGCGTGATCTGGGTGAGGACGCCGTCGCGGAGCAGGTAGGCGCGGGAGTCGCCGACGTGGACGAGTCCGAGCCGCTGGCCGGTCCACAGGAGGGCGGTGAGCGTGGTGCCCATGCCCTCCAGCTGGGGGTCCTCCTCGACCATCACGCGCAGCTGGTCGTTGGCGCGCTGCACGGCGGTGGCGAGCGCCGTGAGGATGTCGGAGCCCGGGACGTCGTCGTCGAGCTGCACGAGGGAGGAGATGACCTCGGAGCTGGCGACCTCGCCGGCCGCCTGCCCGCCCATGCCGTCGGCGACGGCGAGGAGCCGGGGGCCGGCGTAGCCGGAGTCCTCGTTGCCCTCGCGGATCATCCCCTTGTGCGATCCGGCGGCGAACCGCAGGGACAGACTCATGCGCACCTGCCCTGTCGACGATGCCTCGGGGTACAACCGGTCTCGAGCCACACTGCCCACCCTCCGGTCGGGAGCGCGCTCGGGTCCGTGTCCCCGGTGGGACGGACCGCCGCGGCTCGCTCGCTCCGCTCGCTCATTCTCGTACTACTTCCGCAGCTCGATGACGGTCTTGCCGATGCGGATCGGGGCGCCCGGCGGAATGGGCGTCGGGGTGGTCAGCCGGGTCCGGTCGAGATACGTGCCGTTCGTGGACCCGAGATCCTCGACGATCCACTGGCCGTCACGGTCGGGATAGATCCTGGCATGCCTGCTGGAGGCGTAGTCGTCGTCCAGCACGATCGTCGAATCGTGGGCGCGGCCCAGCGTGATCGTCTGGCCGGCGAGGGCCACCGTGGTTCCCGTGAGGGTGCCCTCGGAGACGACCAGCTTGGTCGGCGCCCCACGGCGCTGGCGCTGCTGGGGCGGCGCGGACTGCCGCCCCGTCTGCTGCGGAGCGCTGGGCGCGCCGCCGCGGCGGGAGCCGCGCTGCGTGACTCTCGTTCCGAAGAGGTCGCTGCGGATGACCTGAACGGCCACGATGACGAACAGCCACAGAACGGCCAGGAAACCCAACCGCATGACCGTCAGGGTCAGCTCTGACATTGCCCCCGCTTCACCCTTCGGCTTGCCGGTAAATGATGGTGGTGCTGCCCACGACGATCCGCGAGCCGTCGCGGAGCGTAGCGCGGGTGGTGTGCTGCCCGTCCACCACGATGCCGTTGGTGGACCCGAGATCCTGGATCGTCGGGGGTGTTCCGGTCCGGATCTCACAGTGCCGGCGCGATACGCCGGGGTCGTCGATCCGCACATCGGCCTCGGTGCTTCGGCCGAGTACGAGCGTGGGGCGCGAGATCTGGTGGCGGGTGCCGTTGATCTCGATCCAGCGGCGCGTGGTGCCCGGGGCGCCGGGAGGTACGGGTGCACCGCCCGGGCGTCCGCCCTGGCCGCCCTGGCCACCGGGTCCGCCCGGGGGCGGTCCGGAGGGCATGGGCGGGGCGGCCACCGGCGGGTAGCCGTAACCGCCCGGCTGCGGTCCCTGAGGGGACTGCGGGCCGTCCTGGGAGGTGCTGGAGGCGAGGGTGCGACTGCGGACCCGGTACAGGCCGGTGTCCAGGTCGTCCGCCTTCTCCAGGTGGACCTTGATGGGGCCCATGAAGCTGTAGCGCTGCTGCTTGGCGTAGTCGCGGACGAGGCCCGCGAGCTCGTCGCCGAGCTGGCCGGAGTAAGGGCTGAGGCGTTCGTAGTCACCCGTGCTGAGCTCGACGATGAAGTCGTTGGGCACGACCGTCCGCTCGCGGTTCCAGATGGTGGCGTTGTTGTCGCACTCCCGCTGGAGGGCGCCGGCGATCTCCACCGGCTGGACCTCGGACTTGAACACCTTGGCGAAGGTGCCGTTCACCAGACCTTCGAGTCGCTGCTCGAACCGCTTCAGAACTCCCATGGGGCACCTCCTCCGTCGTTGTCGCCCTGTACTGCTTACTGATCGTATCCACGCGTGGCGGATTCGGCTGGTTCCCCTTCGGTCCCGTGTGCAGGAGTGTTGGTCCTCACAAGGGATCGTAGGGGTGCTCCCGAACAGTGTCCCGCACCCGGAGGCGACTGCGGGAGGGGCCGCCCCGGCAGCCGTGAGGGTGCCCCGGGAAAGGGATGTGAATCCACCCCGGATGACGTGCTAATCTTTCGTTCGTCGCCAGGGGAACGGCCCGCAAGGGAAGTCCACTGGAGAGCTACTCGGGCGAGTGGCGGAACGGCAGACGCGCTGGCTTCAGGTGCCAGTGTCCTTCGGGACGTGGGGGTTCAAATCCCCCCTCGCCCACAGAAGAAGAACCCCCGCTCCGGAGAAATCCGGGGCGGGGGTTCTTCGTTGTACCCGGGTCCGTGCGCGCGTGCGCCGGAGCCCGGCCGCCCGGCGACTTTCGTCGGGCGGGGCGCGACGAAAGAGGGCGGGCGGCCCCGGGCGCGGGTGTCTAGGGTCGGTCGGGTGGATGTCGAGGCGGCGGTGCGGGCGGGCTGGGAGCGGCTGAAGGGGGCCGAGCCCTGGTCCCGGCGCGCGTTCGCGGGGGACCTGACGATCGCGGCGGTGCTGGCCGTGCTCGGGCTGGGCATCGACGAACTCAGCAACAGCTCCGGCAAGAAGATGCTCCTCGGCGTGGTGGCCGTGGTGACGCTCACGCTGCTGCGCCGCAGGCTGCCCGCGGCCACGCTGGTGCTGGGGGCCGCGGCCAGCGCCTTCCTGCCCGCCGTGTTCCTCGTGACCGTCGTGCTCGGCTGGTCCGCGGGCCGCCGGATCGTCGGCGTGGGGCGGGCCCTGACCGCCTTCGTGCTGGCCTTCCTCGTCGAGGTCGGGTTCAGCCTGGTCGACCAGTGGTCGCAGATGCGGCCCCTGCTGGTCGTCGTCTTCTCCACCCTGCTCTTCCTCGCCGCCACCGTCATGCCCGGTCTGGCCAGCCGCTACTGGTACCAGCGCCGGACCCTGCTCAGCGCCCTCCAGGAACGCAACGACCAGCTGCTGCGCGAGCGGACGATGGTGGCCGGACAGGCCAGGCTGCGCGAACGGCAGCGGATCGCCCAGGACATGCACGACAGCCTCGGCCACCAGCTGGCGCTGATCTCGGTGCACACCGGGGCGCTGGAGGTGGACCCCGAGCTGACCGACCGCCAGCGCGAGGGGGTCGGCGTCCTGCGGCAGGCCTCGGTCGCGGCGATGCACGAGCTGCGCGAGGTCGTCGGGATCCTGCGCGACGGGGTGGAGGCCCCGGCCGCGCCCGTGGAGGAGGCGCAGCCCGCGGCGCGCGGGGTGGCCGGGATCACGGGCATCGTGGAGGCCGCGCGGGCCGCGGGGACCGACGTACGGCTCACGGCGGCGGGCCGGCCCCGGCCGCTGGTCGCGGCCTGTGACCACGCGGCGTACCGGATCGTGCAGGAGGCGCTGACCAACGCCTACAAGCACGCGCCCGGGTCGGCGATCACCGTCGAGCTGCGCTACGAGGACGACTCCCTGGTGGTGGAGATCGCGAACGGGCCGGCGGCCGGTCCGGACGCGGGCGAGGTGGTCTCCGGCGGCCAGGGCCTGACCGGGCTGCGGGAGCGGGCCCGGCTGGTCGGCGGCATGGTCCACGCGGGTGCGACCGAGGGCGGCGGCTTCCGGGTCGCCGGAGTGCTCCCGTACGGGACCGAGCCGGCCGGGGCCGCCGAGGACGTGGCCGACGACTTCGGGCAGCGCTCCCAGGCCCGGGCCTCGGTGCGGCGCAGCGCGCCCCCGATGGACTGGGCGGCCGTGGACCGCGAGCTGGCCGTACCGGTCCGCAGCCGGACCGGTGGCATCGCGATGGGCTGCGGCATAGCCGTCGCGGCACTGGTGCTGCTGCTCATCGTGCTGGGGGCCGGGGTGACGCTGCTGGTGGGCTCCGTCGGCAAGGCGATGATCAGCGAGGAGGAGTACGACGCCGTGCAGGTGGGGCAGCCGGAGAAGTCCGTGCGCGACCGGCTGCCGGACGGGGACAGCGTCCTGACCTCGGGGCTGGACCGCAAGGGGCCGGCGAGGCCGGCGGGCACCGAGTGTCTCTACCTGCTCTCGACGGAGGATCCGTCCCGGTTCACCAACGACTCCGTTTTCCGCTTCTGCTTCCGGGACGGCAAGCTCGTGGAGAAGCAGGCGTACGAGGTCAAGCAGTAGGAGCGCGGGTGACAGCCAAGGTGATCAGAGTGGTGATCGCTGACGACGAGCCGCTGATCCGGGCCGGGATCAGGATGATCCTGACCTCGGCGCCGGACATCGAGGTCGTCGCGGAGGGTGCCAACGGGCGGGAGGCGGTGGAGCTGGCCCGCTCGCACGCCCCGGACGTGGTGCTGCTCGACATCCAGATGCCGGTGATGGACGGGCTGACCGCGCTGGGGGAGCTCGGGCGCGCGGCGCCGGGCGTACGGGCGCTGATCCTCACCACCTTCGGGGAGCGGGAGAACGTGCTGCGGGCGCTGAGCGAGGGCGGTGCGGGGTTCCTGCTGAAGGACTCGGCGCCGGGCGAGCTGATCGGAGCGGTCCGGGCGGCCGCGTCCGGGGACGCCTACCTCTCGCCCGCCGCGACCCGGCACGTCGTGGACCAGCTGGCGACCGGCCGGGCCGCGGGGCGCGGCGAAGCGGCCCGGCGGCGGGTGGACGGGCTCAGCGAGCGGGAGCGCGGGGTGCTGGCCCTGCTGGGCGAGGGCCTGTCCAACGCGGACGCGGGCCGTCGCCTGCACATGAGCGAGGCGACGGTGAAGACGTACGTCAGCCGAATCCTGGCGAAGCTGGAGTGCGAGAACCGGGTCCAGGCGGCCCTGCTGGCCAGGGACGCCGGGCTCTAGATACGGTCGGGCCGATCTGACCGGCGAAAGAGGCCGGTGCGGCGCTAGAAGTGCGGGGGCAGCGCGAGTGGTGACGGCAGCGAAGCAACAGACGGCCGAGACGGCGGCGGAACGGGACGGGCGGATACCGCGCGTCGACGGCTTCGCCCCCCGGTTCGTGACGGGATCGCCCCGGGAAGCCGGGAAGGCACTGCGGGTCCGGGTGCCGCGTGCGGCGCACGCCCGCTTCGAGGCGCCCGCCGGGCGCCCGGACGCGGTCCGCGCGGTGGAGGAGTCCAATGCCGGCCGGGTGGCCGAACTGACCCCGATCCGGGTGGGCCGCATGGCCGCCAACCCCTTCGCGTTCCTGCGCGGAGCGGCCGGGCTGATGGCCCACGACCTGTCGGGCGGACCGGTCACGGGCGTCGGCGCCCAGATCTGCGGCGACGCGCACGCCGCCAACTTCGGCCTGTACGGGGACCCGCGCGGCCGGCTCGTCATCGACCTGAACGACTTCGACGAGACCGTCTTCGGTCCGTGGGAGTGGGACGTGAAGCGGCTCGCGACCTCGCTGGTGCTGGCCGGGCGGGTCGCGGGAGCCGACGAGGACACCTGCCGTGCGGCGGCGCGGGACACGGTGGGCGCCTACCGGCGCACCATGCGGCTGCTGGCCAAGCTGCCGGCCCTGGACGCGTGGAACGCCATCGCCGACGAGGAACTCGTCTCGCACACCGATGCCCGGGACCTGCTGGGCACGCTGGAGCGGGTCTCGGAGAAGGCCCGCAACAACACCTCCGCCCGGTTCGCCGCCAAGGCGACCGAGGTGGGGGCGGACGGCGGCCGCCGGTTCGTGGACGCGCTGCCCGTGCTGCGCCGGGTCGGGGACGGGGAGGCCGCCGCGGTGGCCGCCTCGCTGGGCCCGTACCTGGAGACCCTCTCCGGGGACCGGCTGCCGCTGCTGGCCCGGTACGCCATCCACGACGTGGCCTTCCGGGTGGTGGGCACCGGCAGCGTGGGCACCCGCTCGTACGTGGTGCTGCTGCTGGATCACCGCGGTGAGCCGCTGGTGCTCCAGGTGAAGGAGGCGCGGCCGTCGGTGCTGCTGCCGCACCTGCCGGGGCTGGGCTTCCCCGCGCGGCCGGAGGAGCACGAGGGCCGGCGGGTGGTGGCCGGGCAGAAGATGATGCAGGTCGTCTCCGACATCATGCTGGGCTGGACCACGGTGGAGGGCCGGCCCTTCCAGGTGCGCCAGTTCCGCAACCGCAAGGGGAGCGTGGACCCGGCGGCGCTGGCCGCCGAGCAGCTCGACGACTACGGCCGGATGACCGGTGCCCTGCTGGCCCGGGCCCACGCCCACAGTGCGGATCCGCGGCTGCTGGCGGGGTACTGCGGGAAGAACGAGGAGCTGGACGAGGCCATGGCCGCGTTCGCCGTGGCCTACGCGGACCGGAGCGAGGCGGACCACGCGGATCTGGTGGCGGCGGTGAAGTCGGGCCGGATCGCGGCCGAGACCGGGGTCTGAGGGGCCGGCTCCGAGGGGCCGGCTCCGAGGGCGGGGCGGCCTTTCGGGCCGCCCCGGTTTGCGGGTGGGCCGTGTTTCACGTGAAACACGGCCCACCCGGGGGCCGTGCTCAGCGTGAGCCGTGTTTCACGTGAAACACGGCGGTCCGGGCGGGCCCGGCGGGCCGTAGGCTGGCCGGGTGAGCGAGCAGACCGAGCAGACAGTTCCCGAAGAGCCCGCCGACTCCCGCGACGAGCGGCCCGAGGCGCGGCTCGACCGGGCCGTGCGGGCCGCCGAGCAGGCGCTGATCGAGTTCGAGATCGCCGTGGAGACCTTCCGGGTGGAGGTCGAGAACTTCTCCCGGCTGCACCACCAGAAGCTCGGCCCGATGTACTCGCGGCTCGACGAGCTCGACGCGCTGATCGCCGAGGCGAAGGCGGCCCGCAGCGGCGACCCGGAGGACCTGCGCCTGGCCCGTGAGGCACGCGCGCTGGTCATGCCGATGCCCGGGGTGGAGGAGCTGTTCCACGACTGGATGGACTCGGACGGGATCTCCGACGACGCGGGCGCCATGCTCACCGACCGGTCCGTGAAGCCGCCGGAGCGGGTGCGGCCCTCGGAGGAGGTCCGCCGCCTCTACCGGGAGCTGGTCCGCCGGGCCCACCCGGACCTGGCCCAGGACGAGGACGAGCGAGCCCGTCGTGACGCCTTCATCGTGCGGGTCAACGCCGCGTACGGGCGGGGCGAGGAAGGACTGCTGCGGGAGCTGGCCGCCGAGTGGGAGGCCGGTCCGGCGTCGGCGGCCGCGCGGCCGAGCGAGAGCGAGGAGCTGTACGCCCGGCTGGAGTGGCTGGCCCGCCGCAAGGAGCTGCTGTCCGTGGTGGCCGGGGAGCTGGAGGACAGTGCGATCGGGGCGATGCTGCGGATGGCCCCGGACGACCCCGACCGGCTGCTGGAGGAGATCGCCGAGCAGCTGCTCGCGCAGGTAGCCGAGCGCGAGGCGGAGCTCGCGGCCTTCGGCACCCTCTAGCCGTGCGGCCGTGCGGCCGTGTGTTGTGCGGTCGTGTGGTTGTGCTGCCGTGCGGTGTACGGGGTCGGATAGGTTGGCGGGCGAGACCCGTGAAGAGAGAAGGCGACAGTTATGAACCTCGGACCGCTCCCCTCGGTGGACGCCGCCGCGGTGCCCGCCGAAGGCTTTGTCCTGGACGTCCGTGAGGACGACGAATGGGCGGCCGGTCACGTCGAGGGCGCGCTGCACATCCCGATGAGCGACTTCGTGGCCCGCTTCGGCGAGCTGACGGAGGCCGTCGAGGACGGCCGCCGGGTCCACGTGATGTGCCGGGTCGGCGGGCGCTCCGCGCAGGTGACCCAGTACCTGGTGCGCCAGGAGATCGACGCCGTCAACATCGACGGCGGGATGCAGGCGTGGGAGAGCGCCGGGCGCCCGATGGTGACGGACAACGGGAACCCGGCCTTCGTCCTCTAGGTCCTTCGGCCCGTCACGCGAGGGGGTGGGCGGCCAGCAGGTCGCCCAGGGCCTCCTCGTGGGCCGCGGCCGGGCCCAGCTGGAGCTCCAGCTGCTTGGCCCAGGCGTGGTAGCGGTGCAGCGGGTAGTCGGTGTCGGCACCGAAGCCGCCGTGGAGGTGCTGCGCGGTCTGCACGACCCGGCGCACGCCCTCCGAGGCCCAGATCTTGGCGACGGCGACGTCCCCCTCGCTGGGCAGCGGACCGCCCGCGCCGCCCGTGGCGGCGTCCAGCCGCCAGGCGGCCTGCCAGAGGGTCACCTCCATGGCGCGGAGGTCGATGTAGCGGTCCGCGGCCTGGACCGCGACGGCCTGGAAGGTGGCCACGGGGAAGCCGAACTGCTCGCGCTTGCCGGTGTACTGGCTGGTCATGGTGAGGACGCCCTCGCCGAGGCCGAGCGCGAGGGCGCAGGTGCCGGTGGCCAGGACCTGGCGGAGCCGGTCCCAGGCCCCGGGGGTCTCGATCAGGTGCGCGGCGTGGACGCGGACCCCGTCCAGGGTGAGTTCGGCGAGGCGTTCCCCGCTGGTGGAGTACTGGTCGGCGAGGGTGAGCCCGTCGGTGACGCGGGGGACCAGCGCGAGGACGGCCTCTCCTTCGCCGGTGTGGGCGGGTACGGCGATCCAGTCGCAGCTGTGGGCCCAGGGCACGGAGGTCTGGACCCCGTCCAGGATCCAGTGGTCGTCCTCGCGGCGTGCGGTGACGGCGAGTTCGGCCGGATCGTGGCCGGTGCGGCCGTGCGCGGCGACGGTCAGGACGAGCGTGCCTCGGCTGGCGCCGGGCAGCAGGGCGGCGGCCAGTTCGGGGCTGCCGTGGGACTGGACGGCCATGGCCGTGGCGCAGTGCTCCAGCAGCGGGACCCGGGCCAGGACCCGGGCCGCCTCGCGCAGGACGAGGCACAGCGCGATGGCGTCGAGACCCGCTCCGCCGTGCTCTTCGGCGAGGACGAGGCTCAGCAGGTCCGAGCCGGCGAGCTTGGCCCACAGGGGCCGGTCGAACTCCTCGGCGACGGCCCCGGGCGTCAGCGCGGGGCTCGGTACGCGGTCGGGGGTGACGTCCGCGAACACGGCCTTCGCCGCCTCGACGGCGGCCCGCTGTTCCTCGGTGAAGGTGAAGTCCACTGCCTGTCCTCCCGCGCGCACCGGATCCCGGTCGTATCCGTCGTCCGTTCAGATCTGACGGTGCGTCAAGATAGAGCACCGCAGGGGAAAAGCACAGCCTGACGGGGGCTCGGGAACGGAGGCCGGGAACGAAGCCGGGAACGGGCGCGCGGGCCGGTCAGCGGTCGAAGTCGATCTCCACTTCCTCCGACACCGCGTGGGACTGGCAGGCCAGCACGAACCCGGCCTCCGTCTCGTCCTCCTCCAGGGCGAAGTTGCGCTCCATCCGCACCTCTCCCGTCACCAGGAAGGCCCGGCAGGTGCCGCAGACCCCGCCCTTGCAGGCGTACGGGGCGTCCGCGCGGCCCCGCAGCACGGCGTCCAGCAGCGACTCGCCGTCCAGCACCGGCCAGGTGCCCGAACGGCCGTCGAGCCGGGCGGTGACCGTGCCGCCGGCGGCCGCGTCCGCCCGGGCGGGCGCCGCGGCCGCGGCGTCCTCGACGTGGAAGACCTCCTCGTGCACCCGGGTGCGGGAGACGCCCAGCGCGCCCAGGGCGCGCTCGGCGCCCTCGACGAGTCCGTACGGCCCGCACAGGTACCAGCCCGTCACCTCGGTCACCGGCAGCAGGGCGGGCAGCAGGGAGGTCAGCCGCGCCTCGTCCAGCCGGCCGGACGGGAGCCCGGCCTCCTGCTCCTCCCGGGAGAGGGCGGTGACCAGCTGGAAGCGGTCGGGGTAGCGGTCCTTCAGGTCGGCGACCTCGTCCAGGAACATCGTCGACGCGGCCGTGCGGTCGCCGCGCACCAGGCAGAACCGGGCGTCGGGCCGGGCCGCCAGCAGGGAGGCGGCGATCGACAGAACCGGGGTGATCCCGCTGCCGCCGACGACGGCCGCGTAGTGCGCGCCGGCCGGGGCCGCGGCCGGGTCCAGGACGAACCGCCCGGCCGGGACCATCACGTCCAGCACGTCCCCGGCGGCGATCTCCTTGTGCGCGAAGGTGGAGAACGCGCCGCCCTCCACCAGCCGCACCCCGACCCGCAGCCGGGCCGGGCCCGGGCCGTCGGCGGCCGGGGCGGGCGAGCAGATCGAGTAGGTCCGGCGGACCTCGGTGCCCTCGGAGCCGGTGCGGCGCAGCGTGAGGTGCTGGCCGGGCGCGTGCCGGTACTCGGCGCGCAGTCCCTCGGGGACGGTCAGGGTCAGCGCCACCGAGTCGTCCGTCAGCCGGTCGACCGCCGCCACCGTCAGCGGGTGGAACGCGCCGTGGCGCGCGGGGCGGCCGGTTCCGGCCGGGGCCTGGGGCACTGACACGGCCATCTACAGCTCCTTGAAGTGGTCGAACGGTTCGCGGCAGGCGACGCAGCGGCGCAGAGCCTTGCACGCGGTGGAGGAGAAACGGCTGAGCAGCTCGGTGTCGGTGGAGCCGCAGTGCGGGCAGCGCACGGACAGGGTGAGCGGGACGGCTCCGCCGGCGGAGTGCGGGCGCGGCGGGGCGATGCCGAACTCGGACAGTTTGCGGCGGCCCTCGGCGGTGATGTCGTCCGTCGACCAGGCGGGGGACAGGACCGTCGTCACCCGCACCCGCGGTATGCCGTGGCCGGTCAGGACCCGCTCGATGTCGGCGGACATGGCCTCGATGGCCGGGCAGCCGGTGTAGGTGGGGGTCAGGGTGACCTCCGCGTGGCCGTCCTCATGCATCCGCACCCCGCGCACGACGCCGAGCTCGGCGAGGGTGAGCACCGGCAGCTCCGGGTCGGGGACGGAGCCCGCCAGTTCGGCCAGCTCCGCTTCCAGGCGGGTCCGGGCGGCCGTCACCACGATGCTCCCGGGTGGCTGCGGTGCAGATGCTGCATCTCCGCGAGGAGCCGCCCGAACGACTCGGTGTGCAGGCCCTGGCGGCCCGCTCCGGCGGCCCAGGCGCCCGTACGGGGCCCCTCGGGCCGGGCGAGCCCGGCCCGCTCCAGTACGCCGGTCAGCGCGGTCAGCCAGCGGGCTTCGAGGGCCGCCATGTCGACCTCCAGCCCCTCCACCGGCTGGAACATCTCCCCGGTGAACTTCCACAGCGAGTCGAGCGCCGCCCGCATCCGCGACCGGCTCTCCTGCGTGCCGTCGCCCAGCCGCAGCGTCCACTGCTCGGCGTGGTCGCGGTGGTAGGCGGTCTCCTTGACGGCCTTGCCCGCCAGCGGGGCGAACGGGCCGTCGCCGGCGGCGAGCTCCGCGTAGAGCTCGTGCTGGTAGAGGGAGAAGTACAGCTGGCGGGCGATGGTGTGGGCGAAGTCGCCGCCCGGCTGCTCGACCAGCTGGAGGTTGCGGAAGGCGCGCTCCTCGCGCAGGAAGGCCAGCTCGTCCTCGTCGCCCGCCATGGAGAGCAGGACACGGGCCTGGCCGAGGAGGTCGAGCGCGATGTTGGCGAGGGCGACCTCCTCCTCCAGGACGGGGGCGTGACCGGCCCATTCGCCGAGGCGGTGGGAGAGGATCAGCGCGTCGTCGCCGAGGGCGAGGACGGCCGGCGTCACGGCGGTGGCCTGGGCGTCGGTGCTGCTCACAGGTGGCGCACCCCCTCGGGGATCTCGTAGAAGGTGGGGTGCCGGTAGGGCTTGTCGGCGGACGGGGCGAAGAAGGGGTCCCGCTCGTCCGGGGAGGAGGCGACTATCTCGGTGGAGGGCACCACCCAGATCGAGATGCCCTCGCCGCGCCGCGTGTAGAGGTCGCGCGCGTTGCGCAGGGCCATCTCCGCGTCGGGCGCGTGCAGGCTGCCCGCGTGCGTGTGCGAGAGGCCGCGGCGCGAGCGCACGAACACCTCCCACAGGGGCCAGTTCTGCGTCATGCCTGTACCTCTCGTCCGGTGCCGGTGTGCTTCTCGCTCGGCGCGTGCTTCAGCGCGTACGCGGCGGCCGCCTCGCGGACCCAGGCGCCTTCCTCGTGCGCCGTGCGCCGCTGGCTGATCCGCTCTTCGTTGCAGGGGCCGTTGCCCTTGAGGACGTCCCAGAACTCGGCCCAGTCGATGGCGCCGAAGTCGTGGTGGCCGCGCTCCTCGTTCCACTTGAGGTCCGGGTCGGGCAGGGTCAGGCCCAGCGACTCGGCCTGCGGGACGGCGATGTCGACGAACCGCTGGCGCAGCTCGTCGTTGGAGTGCCGCTTGATCCGCCAGGCCATCGACTGCGCCGAATGCGCCGACTCGTCGTCCGGCGGGCCGAACATCATGAGCGAGGGCCACCACCAGCGGTCGACCGCGTCCTGGGCCATGGCGTGCTGGGCCTCGGTGCCCCGGGAGAGCGCGAGGAGCAGCTCGTACCCCTGGCGCTGGTGGAAGGACTCCTCCTTGCAGATGCGGACCATCGCGCGGGCATAGGGCCCGTAGGAGCAGCGGCAGATCGGCACCTGGTTGGTGATCGCCGCGCCGTCCACGAGCCAGCCGATGGCGCCGACGTCCGCCCAGGTCAGGGTGGGGTAGTTGAAGATCGAGGAGTACTTCTGCTTGCCCGAGTGCAGCTTGTCGAGGAGCTCGTCGCGGCTCGTGCCGAGGGTCTCGGCGGCGCTGTAGAGGTAGAGGCCGTGGCCGGCCTCGTCCTGCACCTTGGCCATCAGGATCGCCTTGCGCCGCAGGGAGGGCGCGCGGGTGATCCAGTTGGCCTCAGGCTGCATGCCGATGATCTCGGAGTGGGCGTGCTGGGCCATCTGGCGGACCAGGGACGCGCGGTACTCGTCGGGCATCCAGTCGCGCGGCTCCACCCGCTCGTCCGCCGCCACGGCAGCGTCGAAGGATGCCCGGAGCTGCGCCCCGAGATCCCCGGGCTGTGTGCCCGCGGTGCCTGACGTGCCCGTTTCCGGGGTCACTGCGACCATCCCGGTCCCCTGTCAGAGTGTGCCGTCCGCCCGACCGACCGATCGTTCGGTTCATTCCCTTCAATGGTGAGACGGCGGCCCGTAGGGTGTCAACCTCTGTGGGCAACCCTGTGGAAGCCGGATGATCGGGGCGGGATGGATTCGAACCAGCGGGAGCCCGTGGAAGGAGACCTTCCACAGCCGGCCGAGAACCCCCGCGCACCCGGGATCGCGGGCCTTTCCGCCCCCTACCGGGCCGTCGCCGCACTCGCGCTCGCGGCCGTCGCCGTCGCCGCCTGCGCCCACCTGGCGCTCGTCTTCCTGCACGTCGCCCCGTCCAACACGGTGAGCAAGCGGCACGCGGCCCTGATCGACGGCTGGATCTACCCCGAGTTCGAGCAGAACTGGAAGCTCTTCGCGCCCAACCCCCTCCAGCAGAACATCGCCGTCGAGGTCCGCGCCCAGGTCCGCACCGCGGACGGCAAGCTCGTCACCGGCGGCTGGCGGGACCTGTCCGCCGAGGACGGCGCCGCCATCCGGCACGGCCTCCTGCCCAGCCACACGGAGCAGAACGAGCTCCGGCGGGCCTGGGACTTCTTCACCGGCTCCCACGACGAGAACGACAAGCCGAACGGCGAACGCGGCGAGCTGTCGGAGGCCTACCTGCGGCGCATCGCGCTGGAGCGGCTGGCCCCCGGCCACCGCGGCGACCGGATCCTGCGGGTCCAGCTGCGCTCGGCGACCCGGTCCGTGGCCGCCCCGGCCTGGAGCGACGAGAAGACCGACACCCAGACGTACTACCGGGAGCTGCCGTGGTGGACGGTGTGAGCGCGGCGGCCCGCCCGCGGCCGGCGCGGGCGGGCCACCCGCGGCGGGCCTGGGCCGAGCGCCCGCGGCGGGCGCTCGCGAGGGCCACGGGCGAGGCGCTCGGGCCCTACCAGAGCGCCGTGGTCCGCATCGGCTTCGCCGGTACCTGGCTGTTCTTCCTGCTCCGGGAGTTCCCGAACCGGCACGAGCTGTACGGGCCCGACGGGCCGTGGAGCTGGGAGCTGGCGCGGCGGCTGATCACCTCGAACGAGGCCTTCAGCGTGCTGATGTGGTCGAGGTCCGCGTTCTGGTTCGAGACCGTCTACGTGGTCTCCGTGCTCGCGAGCGCGCTGCTGGTGCTGGGCTGGCGGACGCGGGCGACGTCGGTCGTCTTCATGGTCGGCGTGCTGTCGCTGCAGAACCGCAGCGTGTTCATGGGCGACGGCGGGGACAACGTCATCCACCTCATGGCGATGTACCTGGTCCTGACCCGCTGCGCGCAGGTGTGGTCCCTCGACGCGCGGCGGGCCCGGCTGCGCGGCTCGGCCTCGGCGGGGGCGGTAGGGCCGGTGCTGTGGGGCGTGCTGGGCGCGGTGTTCGCGTACGGGGTGGTGACCGGGCGCCTCGGCCCGGGCTGGACGGCGGCGTTCGCGGCGCTGTGGGCGGGGGCCGCGGCATGGTGGCTGGCCGGGCGCCGCGCTCCGCAGGGTGAGGGGCGGGCCGCGCTCGACGTGCTGGCGAACCTGCTGCACAACGCGGGGATGCTGGTGATCATGGCCGAGGTCTGCCTGATCTACGCGACGGCCGGCTGGTACAAGATCCAGGGCTCGCGGTGGCAGGACGGGACCGCGCTGTACTACCCGCTCCGGCTGGACTACTTCACCCCGTGGCCCTGGCTGTCGGGGATGCTCGCGGGGAGCGGGCTGCTGGTGATGCTGCTGTCGTACGGGACGGTGGCGGTGCAGGTGGCGTTCCCGTTCACGCTGTTCAACCGGCGGGTCAAGAACGTGCTGCTGGCGGCGATGATGCTGGAGCACGCGGGGATCGCGGTGCTGCTGGGGCTGCCGTTCTTCTCGATGGCGATGATCGCCGCCGACGCGGTGTTCCTGCCGACGGGCTTCCTGGTGTGGGTGGGGCTGCGGGCCGGTGCCCTGCGGGGCCGTGCCCTACGCGGCCGTGCCCTGCGGGGCCGCACCCTGCCGGGCCCGTCCCCCACCGGGCCTTCCGCCGCTCCCCGGGCCGCGCCCGGCGCCCGCCCGGGCTCGGCGCCGCTGCCCGGGGCCCTGCCCCCGGAGCCCCGCGCCTCGGACGCCGACGGGGCCGAGGTGGGCCGGTGAGGGGCGGTGGGGGCCGGACGGGGTGAGCTCGTAAGGTCGGCGGTATGAGTGAGCAGGGGATCAGTGAGGGCGCGCGGGCGTGGCGCGAGTGGGCCGGGAGCGACAGGGCGGTCGTGCTCGACGGGTTCCACGCGCTGAAGCACGCCCTGCGCTTCGGCGCCGAGGTGCTGGTGGCCGTCGCCGACGACCCCCGGGCGGTACGGGCGCTCGCCGACGAGCTGGCTCCGGACGTGGCCCCCGAGGTGGAGCGGCTGGTGCGGCCGGCCGCGCTCGCGGAGCTGCTGCCCCGCGTGCACCCCACCGGGGTCGCCGCGCTCGCCGTCCGCCCCGACCGGGCCGCCGGACGGGCCGCGCTCGCGAGGCGGCCCCGTACGGCCCCCGTCGTCCTGCTCGACAACCCCCGCAACCTCGGCAACGTCGGGGCGGTGGTCCGGCTCGCCGCCGGCTTCGGCGCCACCGGGGTGCTGACCCGCGGCGACCTCGACCCCTGGCACCCGAACGTGGTCCGGGCCGGAGCCGGGCTGCACTACGCCACCACCGTGGACCGCACCGAACTCGACGAGCTGCCGCCCGGACCGCTGTACGCGCTCGACCCGGAGGGCGAGGACATCCGCGCCCTCACCCTCCCGGACGACGCCCTGCTGGCCTTCGGCTCGGAACGCCACGGGATCTCGCCCGAGCTGCGCGCCCGCGCCGACCACCTGGTGTCCCTGCCGATGCGCCCGCAGGTCTCCAGCTACAACCTGGCCACCAGCGTGGCCATGACCCTCTTCCACTGGGGCGGCCCCGCTCCCGCGCACTGAGCGCGCCCGAGGGCCGGGCCGGCCCCGCGCGTGGAGGGCCGCGGGGCCGGGCCGGTCAGGCCTGGCGGCGGACTTCCACCACGCGGAAGCGGTTCGCGACGAAGGCGCCGTCGCAGAGGGCCGCGTTCGCCGCCGGGTTGCCGCCCGAGCCGTGGAAGTCGGAGAAGGCCGCGGTCTGGTTCACGTAGACCCCGCCCGTGAGGTTCAGGGAGAGCTGCGCGGATTCCTCCAGGCAGACCTCCTCGATCGCCCGTTCGGTGTCCGCGGAGGTCGTGTACGCGCCCACCGTCATCGCGCCCTTCTCCCGCACGGTGCGGCGCAGCAGGTCGAGGGCGTCCGCGGTGGAGTCCACGGCCACCGCGAAGGAGACGGGGCCGAAGCACTCGGAGAGGTAGGCCGCCTCCGGGTCGGCCTTGGCCGCGTCCAGCTTCACCATCACCGGGGTGCGGACCACCGCGTCCGGGAACTCGGGGTTGACCACTTCGCGGGAGGCCAGGGCGACCTCGCCCAGGCCGGCCGCGGCCTCCAGGCGGGCCTTGACGTCCGGATTGACCAGGGCGCCCAGCAGCGCGTTGGCCCGGGCGTCGTCGCCCAGCAGGCCGCCGACGGAGGCGGCGAGATCGGCGACGACCTCGTCGTACGTC
Organism: Streptomyces sp. NPDC002032; assembly: GCF_042890765.1. Taxonomy (NCBI): domain Bacteria; kingdom Bacillati; phylum Actinomycetota; class Actinomycetes; order Kitasatosporales; family Streptomycetaceae; genus Streptomyces; species Streptomyces sp. NPDC002032. The sequence goes on from NZ_JBIASM010000006.1 coordinate 102,474, forward strand.
TTGTGCCCGGCGTCCGTGCCGATGCCGTCGCGCGGGATCAGCAGGTTCTGCGGGGTGGTGCACATCTGGCCGCTGTAGAGGGACAGCGAGAAGGCCAGGTTGGACAGCATGCCCTTGTAGTCGGAGGTCGAGTCGAGGACGACGGTGTTGACGCCCGCCTTCTCCGTGTAGACCTGCGCCTGACGGGCGTTGGCCTCCAGCCAGTCGCCGAACTCCGTCGACCCGGTGTAGTCGATCAGCTTGATCTCGGGGCGCAGCGCGAGGGTCTTGGCGATGCCCTCGCCCGGCCGCTCGGCCGCGAGGGCCACCAGGTTCGGGTCGAAGCCGGCCTCGGCGAGGACCTCGCGGGCCACCTGGACGGTGAGCGCGAGGGGGAGGACGGCCCGCGGGTGCGGCTTGACCAGGACGGCGTTGCCCGTGGCCAGGGAGGCGAAGAGGCCCGGGTAGCCGTTCCAGGTCGGGAAGGTGTTGCAGCCGATCATCAGCGAGATGCCGCGCGGGACCGCGGTGAAGGTCTTGCCCAGTTCCAGCGGGTCGCGCTTGCCCTGCGGCTTCGACCAGTCGGCCTGCCCGGGGACGCGGGTCTGCTCCTCGTACGCGTAGGCCACCGCCTCCAGGCCGCGGTCCTGCGCGTGGGGGCCGCCCGCCTGGAACGCCATCATGAAGGCCTGGCCGCTGGTGTGCATGACCGCGTGCGCGAACTCGTGCGTGCGGGCGGAGATGCGGGCCAGGATCTCGATGGAGACCAGGGCGCGGGTCTCCGGTCCGGCGTCGCGCCAGGCCGGGATGCCGGCCTTCATCGCGGGCAGCAGGACGTCGGGGTCGGCGTGCGGGTACTCGACGCCCAGCTCCGGGCCGTACGGGGACACCTCGCCGCCGGTCCAGCCGTCGGTGCCGGGCTGCCCGAGGTCGAGGCGGGTGCCGCGCAGGGCCTCGAAGGCGGCCAGGCCGTCGGCCGGGGCGGTCTCCCCGTAGGCCTTCGGGTGTTCGGGGTGCGGGGACCAGTAGGCGCGGCTGCGGATGGCGGCGAGCGCCTGGTCCAGGGTGTTCCGGTGCTTCTCGGTCAGCTGGGGGAGGGTGAGCTCGGCGGCCATCAGGGACCAACTCCTCGTTGAGCCGGGCAAGATCAGGCTGGTTTCACAGGCTGAGATCAGGCGGGGGCGGGTGAAGAAGAGCAGACTGCAGTTAGAGTAACCGAACGATCGGTCGGGACAAGAGGGCCCGGCAGACCTGTGGACAACCCGGTGCGGGAGGATCAGGACATGACAGCAATCGAGCGGTCCCGCACTGTGGCGGTCGTCGGCGCCGGCACCATGGGTCAGGGCATCGCCCAGGTGGCCCTCCTCGCAGGTCACCGCGTGCTGATCCACGACATCGGCCCCGGCCTCGCCGCCGCCGGCGCCGCCCTCGTGCGCGAGCGCGTCGAGCGGATGGCCACCAAGGGCCGGCTGGACCCGGCCACGGCCGAGGACGCGATCGGCCGGATTGGTGCCGCCGACGGCCTCGCCGCCCTCGCCGGCGCCGCGCTCGTCATCGAGGCCGTCGTCGAGGACGCCTCCGTCAAGCGGGCGCTCTTCGCTTCGCTCGAAGAGGTGGTTCCGGCCGACGCCCTGCTGGCCACCAACACCTCTTCCCTCTCCGTCACCGAGATCGCCGCCGGCCTCGCGCACCCCGGCCGCTTCCTCGGCCTGCACTTCTTCAACCCGGCCCCGCTGCTCCCGCTCGTCGAGGTGGTGAGCGGCTCCGCGACCGCGCCCGATGCCGCCGAGCGCGCCTACGACACCGTCCTGGCCTGGGGCAAGACCCCGGTCCGCTGCGCCGACACCCCGGGCTTCATCGTCAACCGGATCGCCCGCCCCTTCTACGCCGAGGCCTTCGCGGTGTACGAGGAGCAGGGCGCCGACCCGGCCACCATCGACGCCGTCCTGCGCGAGAGCGGGGGCTTCAAGATGGGCCCCTTCGAGCTGACGGACCTGATCGGCCAGGACGTCAACGAGGCCGTCACCCGTTCGGTCTGGGAGTCGTTCTTCCGCAGCCCCAAGTTCACCCCCTCGCTCGCCCAGCGCCGACTGGTCCAGTCGGGCCGTCTCGGCCGCAAGTCGGGGCAGGGCTGGTTCCCGTACGCGGAGGGCGCCGAGCAGCCCGCGCCGCACACCGCGGGCCCCGGGACGGCGCCGGACAAGGTCACCGTCGTCGGCGACCTCGGCCCGGCGGCGGAGCTGGCCGAGCTGCTGGAGGAGGCCGGGATCGCGGTGACGGCCACCGAACACGGCGGCCCGTACATCCAGCTGCCCGGCGAGGGCCAGCTGGTGCTCGCGGACGGCAAGACCTCGGTGGAGTTCGCCGACGTCGTCTACTTCGACCTCGCGCTGGACTACCGCGGCGCCACCCGGATCGCGCTCTCCGCCAGCGCGGACACCACCGAACGCACCCTCTCCGAGGCGGTGGGCCTCTTCCAGAAGCTCGGCAAGCGGGTCTCCGTCATCGGCGACGTCCCCGGCATGATCGTCGCCCGGACCGTCGCGATGCTGATCGACCTCACCGCCGACGCCGTGGCGCGCGGGGTGGCCACCGCCGAGGACATCGACACCGCGATGCGGCTCGGCGTCAACTACCCGCTGGGCCCGTCCGCGTGGCACGAGAAGCTCGGCCGGGACTGGGCATACGACCTGCTCCACCACCTGGACGAACGCTGTCCCGGCGGCCGGTACGCGCCCTCGCTGGCCCTGTTCAAGCTGGGTTACGCGGCCGGCGAGGACGAGGACGAGGGCGCGGAGGAGACCGGATGACCACCGTGAGGCGTGACACCTACACCCCGGAGACGCTCCTGTCCGTCGCCGTGCAGGTCTTCAACGAGCGCGGCTACGACGGCACGTCCATGGAGCACCTCTCCAAGGCCGCCGGCATCTCGAAGTCCTCGATCTACCACCACGTCGCGGGCAAGGAGGAACTGCTCCGCCGGGCCGTCAGCCGGGCCCTGGACGGCCTCTTCGCCGTCCTGGAGGAGCCCGGCGCGGTACGGGGGCGCGCGGTCGAGCGCGTCGAGCACGTCACGCGCCGCACCGTCGAGGTGCTGGTCGCGGAGCTGCCGTACGTCACCCTGCTGCTGCGCGTGCGCGGCAACACCCGGACCGAGCGCTGGGCCCTGGAGCGGCGCCGCGAGTTCGACCACCAGGTCGCCGAGCTCCTCAAGGCCGCCGCGGCCGACGGGGACCTGCGCGCGGACGTGGACATCCGGCTGGCCACCCGCCTGCTCTTCGGCATGGTGAACTCCCTGGTCGAGTGGTACCGCCCGCACCCGGGCACGACCCCCGACCAGCTCGCGGACGCGGTGGTCAGCATGGCCCTGGACGGCCTGCGCACCGCACGCTGAGCGGCCGGCCCGGGGACCCGTTCGGCCGCCGCGCGGGGAGTGACCCCGCGTGCCCCCGAGTGCCCCCCCCATGACCCCGGCCCGGCCCCGGCCGGCCGCCGTCAGTCCTCCGCGAGCGCGGGCGGCGGACCCGGCGGGAGGGGCTGGTTCGGGCCCGGGGCCAGCAGGTCGGTCTCCTCGAAGACCAGCAGGGTACGGGTGGAGAGGACCTCCGGGATGGCCTGGAGGCGGGTGAGGACCAGCTCGCGCAGGGTCCGGTTGTCCGGGGTGTGGACCAGCAGCAGGACATCGAAGTCCCCGCTCACCAGGGCGATGTGGGCCGCGCCCGGCAGCTCGCGCAACTGCTCGCGCACCGTCCGCCAGGAATTCTGGACGATCTTGAGGGTGATATACGCGGAGGCCCCCTGACCTGCGCGTTCGTGGTTCACGCGGGCGGTGAAGCCCCGGATCACCCCGTCGTCGATCAGCCGGTTGATGCGGGCGTAGGCATTGGCCCGCGAGACGTGCACCTGCTCGGCCACCGACCGTATCGAGGCACGGCCGTCCGCCTGGAGCAGCCGCATGATCGACCGGTCGATCGGGTCCAGGGGGCGCGGCGGAACCGCTGGTGCCGGTGTGACGGCCGGGCCACCCCCCGGTGGGACCGGTGCGGAGCCCGCTCCGGCCATTTGTTCATCCGGCATTGCCCACTGCCTCCCTCTGCTGGACGTCCTGCACCCATCCCAGGGCCCCGTCGCCACTTTGTCCACAGCCTGGAGCCGCCTGTAGCCAAATTGCGCTGACGACCGAACAATCGGTAGGTGAGGCGCCTCACACCCGAGCCGTCCCTGCCCGCTTCCCACGAGGAGGTGTACGCCGCCATGACGGTCCAAGAGCTGCCCGGTGCCGGTGCGTCCCACCGTGTCACCCCGCCGCCCGCCTGGAGGCCCCGTACGGAGGCCGCTCCGCTGCTTCCGGACCCCGAGCCGTACCGGGTGCTGGGCACCGAGGCGGCCGCCGGCCTCGACCCCGCGCTGATGCGCCGGTACTACGCCGAGCTCGTGCGCGGCCGCCGCTACAACGCGCAGGCCACCGCGCTGACCCGGCAGGGCCGTCTCGCCGTGTACCCCTCCACCGTCGGGCAGGAGGCCGCCGAGATCGCGGCCGCCCTGGTGCTGGAGGAGCAGGACTGGCTCTTCCCCAGCTACCGGGACACCCTCGCGGCCGTCGCCCGCGGGCTGGACCCCGTACAGGCGCTGACGCTGCTGCGCGGTGACTGGCACACCGGGTACGACCCGCGCGAACACCGCATCGCCCCCCTGTGCACCCCGCTCGCCACCCAGCTGCCGCACGCGGTGGGCCTGGCGCACGCCGCCCGCCTGCGCGGCGACGAGGTCGTCGCGCTCGCCATGGTCGGCGACGGCGGCACCAGCGAGGGCGACTTCCACGAGGCCCTGAACTTCGCCGCCGTCTGGCAGGCCCCGGTGGTCTTCCTGGTCCAGAACAACGGCTTTGCGATATCCGTCCCCCTCGCCAAGCAGACCGCGGCCCCGACCCTCGCCCACAAGGCCGTGGGCTACGGCATGCCCGGCCGGCTCGTCGACGGCAACGACGTCGCCGCCCTGCACGAGGTTCTCACCGAGGCCGTCCAGCGGGCCCGCGCCGGCGGCGGACCGACCCTCATCGAGGCCGTCACGTACCGGATGGAGGCCCACACGAACGCCGACGACGCGACCCGCTACCGCTCGGACGCCGAGGTGGAGGCCTGGAAGGCGCACGACCCGGTGGAACTGCTGGAACGCGAGCTGACCGCCCGCGGGATCCTCGACGAGACGGGCATCCAGGAGGCGCGCGCCGCGGCCGAGGCGATGGCCGCGACCCTGCGCGAACGGATGAACGCCGAGCCGGTCCTCGACCCGATGGACCTCTTCGCGCACGTATACGCGGAGCAGACGGGCCGGCTGCGCGAGCAGGCCGAGCAGCTGCGCGCCGAACTGGAAGCCGAGGGCGACGCATGACCACGGTGGCACGACCGGCGGTGAAGCCCGCGACGATGGCGCAGGCGCTCACCCGCGCCATGCGCGACGCGATGGCCGAGGACCCGACCGTCCACGTCATGGGCGAGGACGTCGGCGCGCTCGGCGGCGTCTTCCGGATCACGGACGGGCTCGCCAAGGAGTTCGGCGAGGACCGCTGCACGGACACCCCGCTCGCCGAGGCCGGGATCCTCGGCGCGGCGGTCGGCATGGCCATGTACGGGCTGCGGCCCGTCGTGGAGATGCAGTTCGACGCGTTCGCGTACCCGGCCTTCGAGCAGCTGATCTCGCACGTCGCGAAGATGCGCAACCGCACCCGGGGCGCCATGCCCCTGCCGATCACCATCCGGGTCCCGTACGGCGGCGGCATCGGGGGCGTCGAGCACCACTGCGACTCCTCCGAGGCCTACTACCTGGCCACGCCCGGGCTGCACGTGGTGACCCCGGCGACCGTCGAGGACGCGTACGGGCTGCTGCGGGCGTCCATCGCGAGCGACGACCCGGTGGTCTTCCTGGAGCCGAAGCGGCTCTACTGGTCGAAGGCGCAGTGGTCGCCGGACGCCCCGGCGGCCGTCCCGGGCATCGGGAAGGCGCTGGTCCGGCGGACGGGCACGAGCGCGACCCTGATCACCTACGGGCCTTCGGTGCCGGTCTGCCTGGAGGCGGCCGAGGCCGCCCGCGAGGAGGGCTGGGACCTGGAGGTCGTCGACCTGCGCTCGCTGGTGCCGTTCGACGAGGAGACCGTCGTGGCCTCCGTACGCCGGACCGGGCGCGCGGTGGTGGTCCACGAGGCGGCCGGGTTCGGCGGGCCGGGTGCGGAGATCGCGGCCCGCGTGACGGAGCGCTGCTTCCACCACCTGGAGGCGCCGGTGCTGCGGGTGACGGGCTTCGACATCCCGTATCCGCCGCCGATGCTGGAGAAGTACCACCTGCCCGGAGTGGACCGGATCCTGGACGCCGTGGCCCGGCTCCAGTGGGAGAACTGATGCCGCAGGTACTGGAGTTCAAGCTGCCCGACCTCGGTGAGGGGCTGACCGAGGCGGAGATCGTGCGCTGGCTGGTGGCCGTGGGCGATGTCGTCGAGGTCGACCAGCCGGTGGTCGAGGTGGAGACGGCCAAGGCGATGGTGGAGGTGCCGTGTCCCTACGGGGGCGTGGTCACCGCGCGGTTCGGCGAAGAGGGCACGGAGCTTCCGGTGGGAGCTCCGCTGATCACCGTGGCGGTGGGGTCGGGGACGGCTCCGGAGCCCGGGCCGGCGGCGGACGACGCGGCGCCGTCGGGCTCGGGGAACGTGCTGGTGGGCTACGGCACCGACCACTCGCGGCAGGCGCGGCGCAGGCGGGTGCGGCCGGCGGGCGGCGGCGCGGTGGCGGCCCCGGCGACCCTGGTCGCGCCGGTCGCTCCGGCGGCCCCGGTCGCCCCGGTCGTGGTGCCGGTGGTGGCTCCGGTGGCGGCCGAGGCCCCCGGCGGGCCCGTCGCGGTGATCTCGCCGCTGGTGCGCAAGCTGGCCCGGGACAACGGGATCGACCTGCGGACGCTGCGCGGGTCCGGCCCGCAGGGGCTGATCCTGCGGGCGGACGTCGAGGCCGCGCTGCGGCCGGTGGCCGCGGCTCCCGCCGCCGCGCCGGCGCCCGTGGACGCCGGGCGGGGCGAGCGGATCCCGCTCAAGGGGCTGCGCGGGGCCGTGGCGGAGAAGCTGTCGCGCAGCCGCCGCGAGATCCCCGAGGCGACCTGCTGGGTCGACGCGGACGCCACCGAACTCATGGCGGCGCGGGCCGCGATGAACGCCGTGGACGGCCCGAAGATCTCGGTGCTCGCCCTGCTGGCGCGGATCTGCACGGCCGCGCTGGCCAAGTACCCCGAGCTGAATTCCACCGTGGACCTGGCGGCGAACGAGATCGTCCGGCTCCCGGCCGTGCACCTCGGCTTCGCCGCGCAGACCGACCGCGGGCTGATGGTCCCGGTGGTCCGGGACGCCCACACGCGCAGCCCCGAATCCCTCTCGGCGGAGTTCGCGCGGCTCACGGAGCTCGCGCGGACGGGCAAGCTGACGCCGGGGGACCTCACGGGGGGCACCTTCACCCTGAACAACTACGGGGTGTTCGGGGTCGACGGCTCCACGCCGATCATCAACCACCCCGAGGCGGCCATGCTGGGGGTGGGCCGGATCGTGCCGAAGCCGTGGGTGCACGGGGGCGAGCTGGCCGTACGGAAGGTCGTGCAGCTGTCGCTGACCTTCGACCACCGGGTGTGCGACGGGGGGACGGCGGGCGGGTTCCTGCGCTTCGTGGCCGACTGCGTGGAGAACCCGGCGGTGCTGTTGCGCGGGCTGTAGGTCCGGCGTTACCGCCTCCCTCGCCGGCGGGCTGGAGAACCAGCCCCGGCGGCGAGGGAGGCGGGATCCGAGGGTCGGGCCCCCGGGCGGGGTCAGGGGGTCAGGGGTCAGCGGGTCAGCGGGTCAGCGGGTCAGCAGGATCTTGCCCACGTGGGAGCTGGATTCCAGGACGCGGTGGGCTTCGGCCGCCCGGTCCATCGGGAACGTGGCGTGGACGACCGGGCGGACCCGGCCCGAGGCGATCAGGGGCCACACGTGTTCCCGTACGGCGGCCACGATCGCCGCCTTCTCCGCCAGCGGCCGCGTGCGCAGCGAGGTCGCCGTGATGGCCGCCCGCTTGGCCAGCAGCGCGCCCAGGTTGAGCTCGGCCTTGACCCCGCCCTGCAGTCCGATGATCGCGAGGCGGCCGTTCACGGCCAGCGCGTCCAGGTTCCGGGCCAGGTACTTCGCACCCATGATGTCCAGGATCACGTCCGCCCCGGCCCCGCCCGTCGCGGCCCGCAGCTCCTCCACGAAGTCCTGCTCGCGGTAGTCGACCAGCACGTCCGCGCCCAGCTCCGCGCAGCGCGCCAGCTTCTCCTTGCCGCCCGCCGTCACCGCCACCCGCGCGCCGACCGCCTTGCCCAGCTGGATCGCCATGGTGCCGATGCCGCTGGAGCCGCCGTGGACGAGGAGGGTCTCGCCGGGACGCAGCCCGGCGACCATGAACACGTTGGACCACACCGTGCAGACGACCTCCGGCAGCGCCGCGGCCTCCACCAGGTCCACGCCGTCCGGCACCGGCAGCAGCTGCCCCGCCGGGACGGCCACGCGCTCCGCGTAACCGCCGCCGGCCAGCAGCGCGCACACCTCGTCGCCCACCGACCAGCCGGACACCCCCGGACCGAGGGCCACGATGCGCCCGGAACACTCCAGGCCGGGGTGGCGCGAAGCGCCGGGCGGAGGGTCGTAGAAGCCCTGTCGTTGGAGGACGTCGGCGCGGTTCACGGCGCTCGCCACGACCTCGACGAGCACCTCCCCCTCGCCGGCCACCGGATCGGGTGCTTCGGTCCAGACGAGGGCCTCGGGGCCGCCGGGCTGCTCGATGGTGATCGCATGCATGGCCCGGAATCTACCCCGCCCGTTACTCCGCCGGGCCGAGTATGACCTGAGGGGTCGTCGGCGGTGTCGCCCGCACGATGGTGATCAGGCGGTCCGTCAGCTGGAGCGGGCTCGCGTGCGGGTCGTCGTAGGCGAGGAGGCGGTGTCCGCGCAGCACGCTGACGATCAGGTCTTCCGTCTCCCGCACTCCGCGCCCCACCTCGGCCCTGCGGACGGGCCGTTCGATCAGGTCCAGGCCGGAGCCCTGCTGGATGAGGTCCTCCATCACGGTGCCCGCGCTCGGGCTGAGCACGGACAGGCCCAGGAGCCGGCCGGCCGCGCTCGCGCTGGTGATGACGGCGTCCGCGCCGGACTGCTTGAGCAGCGGCGCGTTCTCCTCCTCGCGCACCGCCGCGACGATCTTCGCGCCGCGGTTGAGCTGCCGGGCCGTCAGGGTCACCAGGACCGCCGTGTCGTCCCGCTGTGTGGCGATGACGATCTGACGGGCCTTCTGGAGTTCGGCCCGCAGCAGCACCTCGGAGCGGGTGGCGTCCCCGACGACTCCGGTGAACCCCTCCGAGTTCGCGATGTCGATCACCTTGGCGCTCGGGTCGACGATGACGACCTGATCCTTGCGGAGGCCGGTCGCCAGCAGCGTCTGCAGGGCGGAGCGGCCCTTGGTGCCGAAGCCGACGACGACCGTGTGGTCACGCAAGTTGTTCCTCCAGCGGCTGAGCCGCCACTCTTCGCGGGTGCGTTCGGTCAGCACTTCCAGGGTGGTGCCGACCAGGATGATCAGGAACAGCACGCGCAGCGGGGTGATCAGCAGGATGTTGGCCAGCCGCGCGCCGTCGCTGTACGGGACGATGTCGCCGTAGCCCGTCGTCGACAGGGTCACCGTCGCGTAGTAGACGCAGTCGAGGAAGTCGACCTGGCCGTCGGCGTTGTCGTGGTAGCCGTCGCGGTCCAGCCAGACGATCATCACCGTCAGGACCAGCACGAACAGAGCCATCAGCAACCGCCGCGTGACCTGCCGCAACGGTTTCTCGACCACGCGCGTGGGGAGTTTGACGCGGCGTGAGACGAGCTTCTCGTCCGCGCCGCGCGCCATGGCGTCCTGGCCGTGGAGTTTCACGTGAAACATCCTCCCGAGGCCCACGGCAGGTCGAGGACCTCGACGTCCTGTCCGGACCGGACTCCGTGCGGCGGTACGACGGCCAGCGCGTCGGCGGCCGCCACCCCCCGGAGCATCGCCGGGCCGTTGTAGCGCAGCGGTACGGCGTGCTCGTCGGTCAGCAGCACCGGCACCAGCCGCGTGTCGTACGGGTGGCCGTGCACGTCGCCCTCGACCGCCACCGTGTACCGGGGCCGCTGGCGGCGGCCCGCGAGGGCGCGCAACAGTGGTTCGGCGAGGGTCAGCAGCCCGGAGACGGCGGCCAGCGGGTTGCCGGGCAGCCCGACCACGTGACGGCCGTCCGCGCGGCCGCCCAGGCGGGCCAGCAGCATCGGGTGCCCGGGGCGTACGGCGACCCCGTCGACGAGCAGTTCGGCGCCGGCCCGTGCCAGTACGGGGTGGACGTGGTCGACGGGGCCGGAGGCGGTGCCGCCGGTGGTGACGACCAGGTCGGCGGTGGAGCCGGTGATCGCGGCGAGGAGGGCGTCGGCCCCGGCCGGATCGTCGCCGAGCCGGCGCGCGGCGACGACCTCGGCGCCGAGCCGGGTGAGCCAGGGGCCCAGCATGGGACTGAGGGCGTCGCGGATCAGGCCGTCGCGCGGCAGGCCCTCGGTGAGCAGCTCGTCCCCCAGCACCAGGACCTCCACCCGGGGGCGGGGCCGGGTCGGCAGCTCGTCGTACCCGGCGGCGGCGGCGAGGCCGAGCACGGCCGGGGTGACCAGGGAGCCGGCGGGCAGCAGCAGATCGCCCGAGCGGCACTCCTGGCCGCGCGGCCGGATGTCCTGGCCGTGGCTGACGGGCCGGGCGGCGTACAGCTGGCCGCCGGATTCGCGGGCGTGCTCGCTGCGGATGACGGCGCTGGTGTCGGCGGGGATCCGGGCTCCGGTGGCGATCCGGACGGCCTCGCCGTCGCCGAGCGGGGCGGGCTGCTCGGAGCCGGCCAGGATCCCGCCGCCGGGGAGGACGCTCCAGGGGCCGGGACCGGCGACGGCCCAGCCGTCCATGGCGGAGGTGTCGAAGGACGGCAGGTCGCCGAGGGCGTCGAGGGGGGCTGCCAGCACCTCGCCGAGGGCGTCCGCGAGGGCGACCCGGTGGGTGCGGCCCCGGACCCCCGAGCCGGCCCGGGCGGCGGTCTCCCGGGCGCGGGGCCAGGGGGAGGCGCGGTGGCCCCCGCCGGCTGGGGTGCGGCTGACCAGGGCGAGGGCTTCGTCCAGGGCGCCGTCGGCATCGGTACGGGTCATCCGGAGCCGGTCTCCTCGGGGTGGGGGGGCTGGGCCTCGGCGGCCCAGCGCAGGGCCAGGCCGGCGGCCTTGCGGGAGGCCTCGGCCACCGCCCGGGCGGGGTCGGCGCCGGCGGCTTCGGCGCGGGCGGCCGCGTAGCCGACCAGGAAGGTCGTCAGCGGGGCCGCGGGGCGGGCGACGCCGTGTGCGGCGTCACGGGCTACGTCGAGCAGGGTGGCGATGTCGACGTCGACATCGATGCCGAGCTCGTTCTTGGCGGCGGTGATCCATTGCTCCAGCACGCTTCCATGCTCCCTGATCCGGGCCCGGGCCGCCGCCAGGTCCTCCCAGGTGTCGCAGTCGAAGGAGGCGAGTGGCGCAGTGGCGGTCACGGTGACCGGGGCCAGCTCCAGTTCGGCGGTGAGCGCGCGGAGGGGGAGGCCGCGGAGGTGGCCGTGCTCGGTGGCGAGCAGGGCGGTCTCGCGGCGCAGGGGTTCGGCGCGGTAGGCGGCGACGAGGGGCTGGTCCCGGCCGTCGGGGTCGCGGAGCAGCGCGCCGTCGGCCGGGCCGGCGGAGGCGGCGCCGATCAGGGTGCGGACGGTGTCCCGGTCCAGGAAGGGCAGGTCGGCGGAGAGTACGAGGACCAGCTCGGCGGTCGTGGCGCGCAGCCCGGCCGCCAGGGCGGCCACGGGGCCGCCGCCGGGCGGGTCCTCCAGGGTCCAGGTGACCGGGCGGGCGGTGGGCCTGCGGGGGCCGACCACCACGGTGGTGGCGGCGTCCGGGCAGGAATCCAGGACGCGGTCCAGGAGGGCGCGGCCGCCTACGGGGAGGGCGGGCTTGTCGGCTCCGCCGAGGCGGCGGGCGGCGCCGCCGGCCAGGACGATGGCGTCGTAGCTCATGCCCCGAGTATGCGGTGGCCTTGGCGGCCCGCGCTTACCCGGGTTTTACGCGGGCCCGCCGCGCCGCGGCGCCGCTGCGCGGGCTGCTCCCCGCCCCGCCCTCAACCCGTTCCCGGAGCGCCGCCCCGGCCCCGACCCCGGCGGGGCTGTGTGCCCACCGCACCCCCAGGGCCCGGCCGGAGCCCGGGAGGGGGTGGGGCCGGAGCGTGGCTCCGGCCCTCGGGGTCAGAGGTACGGGCCCGAGCGGATGGCGCCGTGGGGGCCGTCTTCGTCGTCCTCGTGGGAGCTGCCCGGAGGCAGGGCGCGGCGCATCTGCTCCAGCTGGGCCCGCGCCGCCATCTGCTGCGCGAACAGGGCCGTCTGGATCCCGTGGAAGAGACCCTCCAGCCAGCCCACCAACTGCGCCTGCGCGATCCGCAGTTCCGCCTCGGACGGAATGGCCTCCTCCGTGAAGGGGAGGGACAGACGTTCCAGTTCCTCGACCAGCTCGGGGGCGAGGCCGTCCTCCAGCTCCTTCACCGAGGCGGCATGGATGTCCTTGAGCCGGACCCGGCTCGCCTCGTCGAGAGGCGCGGCGCGTACCTCTTCCAGGAGTTGCTTGATCATGCTGCCGATCCGCATGACCTTGGCGGGCTGTTCGACCATCTCCGTCACCGGGACCTCGCGCGACTCGTCATCGGCGCCGCCGACCGCCGCCCCGTCCTGTCCCACGATCAGGACGTGCGGGGGACTGTCCTGCGACCGTTCACTCCTCGGCATCTCCATGCCGTCATTGTCTCGCACACCTGCGTACTCACACGGTGTGCCCCCGTACGGGCGTGATCCACCCTGTACGGGGGCCGGAACATCAGCCCGCGGCCCGCCGGGCCAGGGCGCCGCTCGACTTCGTGACCAGGGCCGCCAGCAGGGCCGCCCCGAGCGGGACCAGCACCAGCAGCCCGGCGAGCGTCTCCCACGGCACCGCGATCGGCACGTAGAGCTCGGTGTCCCGGAGCGTGGCGTAGCCCATCTCGATGCCGTGACGGACCAGACGTTCCTGTTCGCGTTCCTGCGTGAGCCGCAGCCCGACCGCGGGCAGGATCCCCGCCGCCGAGCCGAGGACCACGCCCATCAGGGCGACCACCCCGCACTGGAAGCCGCTGAGCGCGCGCCGCACGCGCGGGGCCGCGCCGACCGCGGCCAGCGTCTTCAGGTCGGCCTCGGAGTCGGCCTGGGCCAGGCCGGTCGCGATGCCGGCGGCGCCGATGGTGACGAGGCCCGCGAAGACGGAGAGCGCGAGCACACCCAGGCTGCTCTGGCCCTGGTACCCCTCCTCGATCGTGAAATGGGCGTCGGCGCCCAGCCGGTCGATGTCCCCTTCGAGCCGCTGCCGCCGCTCGCTGGGGGCCTTGCCGTCGAGGCTGAAGTAGGAGCCGGCCGGGGCGGTGGCCAGGCCCGCCGCCTTGGCCGCCGCGGGCGGGACGACGAGGGTGAAGCCCCAGCCCTCCGCGCTCGCCGGAGCCTGGTGGACGGTCAGGACCTTGTCCTGGCCGGGCAGTTCGGCGTGCTGGGCGGTGGCCTGGTCGGCGGCGGCCTCGTCGGTGACGAGCCGCAGGGTGACCTTGCCGTCCTTCACGTTGCGTCCGTCGAAGGAGACGGCCCGGCCGTCCTTCAGGGCGGCCGCGGAGCCGGGGTCGGTGACCGCGAGCACGGCGAGCAGCTTCTCGTCGGCGACGACCATGTCCAACTGGGCGCGGTGTTTCGGCGTCGCGCACCGCGGGTCCTGCCGCAGGGTCCTGGCCTGGTCGGGGGTGAAGGAGGCGGGCCCGTTCGCGGCCTCCCAGAGCGGGCAGCGCGCTTCCTTCGGGGTGATGAGGGTGACGCGCCCGCAGCCCGGATCCGTGGATCCCCGGGCGCAGTTCGGGTTCCCGGCCACGAGCCGGTCCACGTCGGCCCGCACGCCGAGCGGCAGGTCCTTCGCGAGGGCCTCCCGCAGGGCGGGCACCTCCTTGCGGCCGAGGTCGCTGTCGGCGAGCAGGTACCCGGAGCCGGCGGGCAGTTCGGCGGTGTACTCGTGCCGCGCCTGGACGTCCTGGCTGTGCTGGTACGTGGACACCGCGACCGTTCCGGCGACGGCGGCCAGCACGGCGGCCACGGCCGGCGCTGTGCGGCCCCGGTTGCGGACGGCGTCGCGCAGGGCGAGCCGGGGGGCCAGCGGCAGCAGGCCGCCGAGCCGTCCGAAGACGCCGACCAGCACCGGCGTGAGGGCGACGATGCCCAGCTCGGCGAGGGCGCTGCCGCCCGCGACGACGTTCGGGCTGACCCGGTAGCCGGTGCCGTACACGGCGATGGCGGCGCCGCCGAGGACGGCGAGCAGGCCGAGGACGGGCAGGACCCGGTTGGCCCGGCGGATCCCGCGGCGGCCGGTGAGGGAGGCCAGTACGGTCTGCCGGGACGCGGTGACCGCGGGGGCGACGGCGGCCAGCAGCCCGGTCAGCACCGCGAGCAGGGCGATGCCGAGGAGCTCCAGCGGGCGGACCACGAAGCCGCCGAAGCGGACCCCGAGCTGCTCCTCCAGTACGGGGCGCAGCCCGATGGTGAGCGCCACGCCGAGGGCGGTTCCGCTGACGGCGGCGACGGCGCCGATCACCAGGCCGCCGGACAGGACGACGGACCGGACGTGGCGCCGGTTGCCGCCGTTGGCGCCGACCAGGCCGAGCTGGCGGCGCGAGCGCCGGGCCCCGACCGCGAAGGCGGGTCCGGCGAGCAGGCAGATCTCCAGCATGGCGAGGCCGACGACGGTGGCGAGGACGGCCTTCTGGGTGACTTCACCGCCGCCGGAGACCGGCTCGTACTGCTCCTTGCGCTGTTGCTTGAACAGCGGGACCTCGGAGTCGGCGGGCGGGCGCAGGGCCACGGCGCGGGAGAGCACGAGGGCGCCCTTGGCGTTGGCCTCCTTGGTCATGTTCCACGTGAAACCTTCACCGCCGCCGACCGAGACCAGGTAGGAGGTGGTGGTGGGGCCGGGGAGCCCGGATCCGCCTTCGGCCCGCAACGCGGCCTCCAGCGGGGCGAACAGGGTGCCGGGCAGCGCGAGCAGTTCGGTGTTCTTCAGCTTGGAGGGCAGCTCGTACGCGCCCACGATCCGGTAGGGGGCGGGGGCGCCGCGCATGCTGACCGCCGAGCCTACGTGCAGCCCGGAGGCGTCGAGGAAGGCCTGGGTGGCGATGACCTCGCCGGGGCCCCGGGGCAGCCGGCCGCGGTCGAGCGTGAACAGGCCCCGGGTCAGCGGGTCGTGCACGTCCAGCTCACGCAGGTCGCTCTGGAGCAGCCCGTGCGTGGTGCGCACCTTGATGTGGCCGGTGGTGTCCTCGGCGGCCTTGGCACCGGCCGGGAGGGCCGACGCGAGGGGCTGTGCCTTCTCCTTGCCGGGCCGGTACTTCTCGTAGCCGCCGACGGGCGCGAAGTGCTCGCCGTCGGGGTGCTGGAGGACGGGACCGTCCAGGCCCGACGGGGAGAGCCGGGCGTCGGCGGCGCCGATCTGCCGGGTCAGGCGCTGGTCGGCGGAGAGCTCGGAGCTGCGGAAGGTGAGGTCGGCGGCGCTCACGCCGACGATGGGCAGGGCGATCATCGCCAGGACCAGGGCGCTGCGGCCCTTGGCGCGCCGGGCGTCGCGGCGGGCGATGCGCAGGGCGGCGGCCCAAGGGTGGTACCAGGAACCGATCCGGGAGGTCACAGGCCGGCCGCCCGGCCGGAGAGCAGGGAGTCGGCCCCGCCGCGCACGGTTTCGTCGACGACGCTGCCGTCGCGCAGGAAGACGACCCGGTCGGCCCAGGCGGCGAAACGGGGTTCGTGCGTGACGAGGACGCCGGCGGCGCCCGCGTCGCAGCGGGAGCGGAGCAGGGCGAGGACGGATTCGCCGGTCTCGGAGTCGAGGGCGCCGGTGGGCTCGTCGGCGAGGACCAGGCGGCGCTCGCCGACGAGGGCGCGGGCGATGGCGACGCGCTGCTGCTGCCCGCCGGACATCTCGTCGGGGAAGCGGTCGGCGAGCGGGCGCAGGCCCATCTCCTCCAGCGAGGCGAGGGCGGCGGAGCGGGCCTTGCGGGCGGAGGTTCCGTCGAGTTCGAGCGGCAGGGCCACGTTCTCGGCGGCGGTGAGGGCCGGGATCAGGTTGTAGTCCTGGAAGACGTAGCCGATGCTGCGGCGCCGCAGGGCGGCCAGCGCCTTGCGGTTGGCGGTGGTGATGTCGACGCCCTCGACCAGGACGTGGCCGCTGGTGGGGGTGTCGAGTCCGCCCGCGAGGGTGAGCAGCGTGGACTTGCCGGAGCCGGACGGGCCCATGACGGCGACGAGTTCGCCGGGGTACACGCTCAGGTCGATGCCGCGCAGGGCGTGCACCTCGGTGGCTCCGCTGCCGTGCGTGCGCACCAGCCGGTCGAGCCGGAGTACGGGCCGGGGTCGGTGCTGCTGGTCGGGCGTGCCGTGCGGGTCGGGCATGCCGTGCTGGTCGGGCGTGCGGTACCGGCCGGGTATGCCGTGCTGGTCGGGCGTGCGGTACTGGTCGGACATGAGGGTCCCCCCTGGAACGTTGGTTCAGCCCCGGCGCGTGCGGGCGCTGCGGGACGGGCCGGCGGCGCAATCAGCCGGAGCGGCGGGATCGGCCGGAGCGGCGGGACCGGCCGGAGCGGCCGGGGACGCCGGCTCGGTGGCGGCGCGGGCGGCCAGCCGGACCAGCCGGGACTCGGAGTGGTCGAGCCAGCGGGCCTCGGCCTCGGTCTGGAAGATGAGCTGCTCCAGGACCAGCAGCCAGGCCAGGTCGTCGCGTTCGTCGGAGCGGCCGCTCTCGACGGCGGTGATCGCCTGCGCCTTGAGCCGGGTGTAGTCCTGCATCGCCCGGATCGTGGCGTGCCGCTGGGACTGGATGACGGCGCGGATGTCCACCCCGGGGGCGCCGACGGCCATGGCGAGCTTGATGGAGAGCTCGTCGCGGGGCGGGTTGGTGCGGTCGACGGGCCGTTCGTACCAGGCGCGGAGCTCGGTGCGTCCGGTGTCGGTGATGGCGTAGAGGGTGTGCCCGGCGGCGTCCTCGCCGCCGGGGGCGACGAGGCCGTCCCGCTCCAGGCGGGCGAGGGTCGTGTACACCTGCCCCACGTTGAGCGGCCAGGTGGAGCCGGTGCGGGATTCGAATTCGGTGCGGAGCTGGGAGCCGTAGCGCGGGCCCCGTTCCAGCAGGGCCAGAAGCCCGTGACGGATCGACATACTCAGTATGTATACCGAGTATGCTCCTCTCCACAAGCCCCCCGGGCGTCGCCGCACCCCACCGGACGCCCCCTAGCGGCCCTGTCGCAGCCGCATGCCCATGAAGCCCAGGCCCAGCCCCATCAGGGCCAGACCGGTGCCGAGCGGCAGGAGGTGGGCGGCCAGGTCCGCGGCCCGGTCGCTGGGGTCCGTGCCGAGCGCGTGGAGCCCGGGGGAGCGGCTCGGCGCGGGGCCGTCCGGGGTGTCCGCCGGGTCGCTCGCCGCCGGACGCGCGGCCGGGTCGTTCGCGGCGGTCCCCGGCGGCACGCGGTGCGGCGGGACGGCGGGCCGCTCGGGCTTGGGCCGCGCCGGACGGACCTGGCGCACCGGCCGGGGTGCGGCGAGCAGCTCGGTGGCGGGCGGCTCGCCGGCGGGCCGCCCCGGGTGCTCCCGGCCGACGCCCGCCGGACTGCCGGCGAGCTCCTCGTACGCCTCTTCCGGTACGGCCTCCGCGACCGCGCTCGCCGGCGCGGCGGCGCCGGGGGCGCGGGCGGGGGCCGCGCCCGCGGGCGCGGTGGCCAGCAGCGCGGCGGCGGCCAGTACGGCTCCGGCGGTCCAGCGCGGCAGGCGCGGCGGGCGCGGCGGGCGCGGGCGTCGGGTCACGGGGAAGCCCTCCCCTTCCGTGCGGCCGGAGCGCCGGGACGCCGAGGCATCAGAATGACGTCCTCAGATTTACATGGTGGGACAAAAGCGGCATCCCGGGCCGCCCATGAGGGTGGCCCGGGATGCCGGTCAGTCCTTCGGCGGTGCCCCGCCGTGCTTCGCCGTGCTTCGCCGTCTTCTGCCGCCCGCGCCGCCGTCGCGCGGTGCGGGCTCCTACTGCGGGTCGCCGGTCGAGACGACCAGGGTGAACTCCGTGCCCTCCTTGGGGACGTCCGCGCCGGACGCCGGGAGCTGCTCCAGGACGGTGTCCTGGCCGTAGACCGCCTCGTCACGCTCCTGGAGGGTGAACTTCCAGCCGGCGGCCTGGATGCACTCCTTGACCGAGCGGAGGTTCTTGTAGCGGAAGTCCGGCGCCATGACCTTCGTGGCGTCCTTGTAGGACTTCGTGGCGCTCTTGCACTTGTCCGCGTCGATCGTGCGCGAGGTGTCCGGCCCCTTGTGGCCCGCCGCGGCCGGGGCGGAGGCGGACGAGCTCGCGCCGCCGGACCCGGCGGTGTCCTTCTTGTTGTCGTCCCCGCCCTGGTTCAGCACCGCGATCAGTCCGCCGACGGCCAGCAGGGCCACCACGACCGCCCCGACCACCACCGGCGTGTTCCGCTTCCCGCCGCCGCCCGGCGAGGACGCCGCGGACGGGGCCGGAGCCGGGGAGATGGTGAACGGCGGCGGGGTCTGCGGGGCGTACTGCTGCTGCGGCGCGGGCGTGTGCGGGTACGCGTACCCGCCCTGCGCCGGGGTCTGCGGAGCGTACGGGGACGGCGCCGGGGTGTGCTGCGGCTGGTACGGCTGCTGGAGCGACTGCGGCGGCGGCGCCTGGAAGGCGGAGTCCACCGGCGGGAACACGGCCGAGCTGACGCCCGCTCCGCTGCCGCCCGGCGCGGCGCCCGGCACGATGACCGGAGCGCCGGTCTGACCGGCGGACAGCACCCGCAGGATCTCGTCCCGCATGGCCGCGGCCGTCGGGAAACGCTCGTTCGGGTTCTTCTTCAGGGCCCGCGCCACCAGCGAGTCCATCGCCTGGGTGACCGACCGGTTGATGGAGGACGGAGCCACCGGCTCCTCCTGCACGTGTGCGTACGCGATCGCCAGTGGGGAGTCCGCCTCGAACGGGATCCGGCCCGTCAGCAGTTGGAAGAGCATGATGCCGACCGAATACAGGTCGGAGCGGGCGTCCACGCCCCGGCCCAGGGCCTGTTCGGGCGAGAGGTACTGGGGGGTGCCGACGACCATGCCGGTCTGCGTCATCGAGGTGACCCCCGACTGCATGGCCCGCGCGATGCCGAAGTCCATCACCTTGACCACGCCGCGCTTGGTCATCATCACGTTGCCGGGCTTGATGTCGCGGTGGACCAGCCCCATCTCGTGGCTGGTCTCCAGGGCGGCCAGCACGTCGGAGGTCACCTTCAGCGCCTTGTCGGCCGGCATCGCCCCGTACTGGCGGACGTCGGCGTCGAGGACGGAGCCGAGGGGCTGCCCCTCCACGTACTCCATGACGATGTACGGCATGACCGTGCCGTCGCCCGAGCCGCCGAAGGAGACTTCGCCCTCGCCGGTGTCGAAGACCGAGACGATATTGGTGTGCGACAGTTTCGCAACAGCCTGCGCCTCACGCCGGAACCGCTCGCGGAAGGAGGCCTCCCGGCCCAGTTCGCTGTGCAGGGTCTTGATCGCGACCTGCCGGTCGAGGGCGGAGTCGTACGCGAGGTAGACGGCGGCCATGCCCCCCTCGCCCAGCAAATCCCTTAGCTGGTAACGGCCACCGGCCAGAGAGCCGCCTGCGTACCGGCCCTGTGTGCCGTCCTGGCTCATGACTGTTGCTTCCCCTCGGGCTGTGTCCCTACGCGTCCGGCTGAGCGCATGTCGCGCCCAGTCTGCCGGAGGGCAAGCACACGTCAAGCCGGTGCCCGCTCCGTGACCGGGGGGCCACGGGGCGTCTGTGTCCGAACGGTGACCGGTTCGGAGGCTGTAGCGTTCATCGGAGCACCCGATGAGGACCCACCGCTAGAGCGGACGAGAGAGACGACGGCGAGGACTGATGGCACCCGAACCCGAGGGAAACGGCGCCGGGATGACCGATGGTCCTGAGCACTGGGGCGCCGGCGGACTGGTGGGCGACGGACGTTACCGCCTGACCCACCGGCTGGGCCGCGGCGGCATGGCCGAGGTGTTCGCCGCCGAGGACGTGCGCCTGGGCCGCACCGTGGCCGTGAAGCTGCTGCGCGCCGACCTCGCCGAGGACCCGGTGTCCAAGGCCCGCTTCACGCGCGAGGCACAGTCGGTCGCCGGGCTGAACCACCACGCCGTGGTCGCCGTGTACGACTCGGGCGAGGACCGGGTCGGCCCGAACGTCGTCCCCTACATCGTGATGGAGCTGGTCGAGGGCCGCACCATCCGGGACCTGCTGATCAGCGCCGAGGCCCCCGGCCCCGACCAGGCGCTCATCATCGTCTCGGGCGTGCTGGAGGCGCTCGCCTACTCGCACCAGCACGGCATCGTGCACCGCGACATCAAGCCCGCCAACGTCATCATCACCCACTCCGGTGCGGTCAAGGTGATGGACTTCGGCATCGCCCGCGCCCTGCACGGCGTGCAGTCGACGATGACCCAGACCGGCATGGTCATGGGCACCCCGCAGTACCTGTCGCCCGAACAGGCCCTCGGCAAGGCCGTCGACCACCGCAGCGACCTGTACGCGACGGGCTGCCTGCTCTACGAACTCCTCGCCCTGCGGCCCCCCTTCACCGGGGAGACCCCGCTGTCGGTGGTCTACCAGCACGTGCAGGACGCGCCGGTGCCGCCCTCGCAGCTCCCCGAGGGCCACTCCATTCCGCAGGAACTCGACGGCCTGGTCATGCGGTCGCTGGCCAAGGACCCGGACGACCGCTTCCAGAGCGCCGAGGAGATGCGCGGGCTCGTCCAGTACGCGCTCCAGATGCTCCAGGACCAGGGGGCGAACACCGGCACCTGGAACACCGGCCCGGTCACCATGTCCCTCCCGCACGGCCAGCCCGGCTCGTCCACCACGGCGATGCCGGCGGGCGGCAACGGCGGCCCGCGCCCCCAGTACAACGCGCACGCCACGACCTCGCAGTTCCAGCAGCCGATGGTGCCCCCGCTCAACCCCGACGACGGCACCGCCTTCCCGGGCGGCGGCGGTCACGGCGGCCAGGGCGGCGGCCGTGGCGGCCACGGTGGCTACGACGGCTACGACGGGTACGACGACCGCCGGGGCGGCGGCCGCTGGAAGATGTGGGTCTTCGCGCTGCTCGCGGTCCTCGCCATCGCCGGCGGTGTCGCGTACGCGGTGAGCACCATGAACGGCACCGGCAAGGGCGGCGGCGGCAAGCCGGGGGCCGGCCAGAGCTCGCCGGGCGCGACGCCGAGCAACCCGAGCTCGACGCCGGAGACCCCGTCGAACCCGCCGACCACCGACTCGGGCGGCTCCTCGCACGACGAGACGTACGTGCCCACGCCGAGCCGCAGCAAGTACACGCCGAGCAGCAGCCCGCCGGCCACGGCGAGCAGCCCGCCGCCGAAGACGGAGGAACCGACCACTCCGCCGGCCTCACCGCCGACCAAGCCGCCGACGAAGCCGCCGACGATCGCGCCGCCGACTTCGGGCGGCGCCGGTGGCGGCGGTGGCGGGGACAACCCGGGCGGCACATCGGAATGACCGGAGAGGGCCCGGCGGAATCGCTTCCGCCGGGCCCTCCCGCATAGGTGCGCGCCGCTTGTCAGAGGGCGTGCTGGTACTGCCTGCCCTGCCGGTGCAGGTTCCCCGCGAGGGTGTGGACGGTGATGAGCTGGGGTTCGATCCGCATGTACACGGGGTCGAAGACCGCGCCGTCCACGAAATGCGGACCCGGACCGAAAAGCTCCAGTTCAGCGGTGGTCGGTTCGACGATTTCCGCCGTTCCGGTGAACTGGACGGACCACAGGCGCGGATCCTCGGAATTGGAGTTGTCCGCCCCGTAGGAGACGACGCTGCCGTTACAGGCCTGGTGGTAGCCGAATCCCGCGTGCATTCTCAGCACGACCTTGCCGTCCACCACGATGTGGCGGGCGAGGGCGAGGAAGGGCAGCGCGCGCATGCTGGTGGCGACTCGGCCGTAGGGCACGCGGCGCAGCAGTTCGATGGCGTGGAGTTCCTCAGGGGACATGCGGACCACTCTCCGGCACCGGCACGGCGTCGCGACAGAGGATCCCGCCCCGATGATCGGGGACGTTGGTCCCGAATGGAACGGCACGCCCCGTGGCACCGCGGCGCCACGGGGACGGCGGGTCGAGGAACGCTCCGGACGGGCCGGAGAGCGGCTGGACCGGCTAGCGCTTCTCGGCCTGGAGGCGCGCCACGTACGCGGCCGCCTGGGACCGGCGCTCCATGCCCAGCTTCGACAGCAGGCTGGAGACGTAGTTCTTGATCGTCTTCTCGGCGAGGTGCAGCCGTTCGCCGATGACCCGGTTGGTCAGGCCCTCGCCGATGAGGTCGAGGATCTTGCGTTCCTGCTCGGTGAGGTTCGACAGCCGGTCGTCGCCCTTGCCGTTCTTGCCGTCGCGCAGCCGCTCCAGCACCCGCGCGGTGGCCACCGGGTCCAGCAGCGACTTGCCGGCCGCGACGTCCCGTACGGCGCTGAGCAGCTCGTTTCCGCGGATCGCCTTCAGGACGTAGCCCGAGGCGCCGGCCATGATCGCGTCGAACAGGGCTTCGTCATCGGCGAACGAGGTGAGCATCAGGCACTTGATGTCCTCGTTCTGGGAGCGCACCTCGCGGCAGACCTCGACCCCGCTGCCGTCCGGCAGCCGCACGTCGAGGACCGCCACGTCGGGGCGGGTGGCCGGAATGCGGACGAGCGCGTCCGCGGCCGTACCTGCCTCACCGACGATCTCGATGTCGTCTTCGACCGACAAGAGCTCATGAACGCCCCGACGTACCACTTCGTGGTCGTCCAGGAGGAATACCTTGATTTTTCCGTCTTCGCGCACAAAGTCATCTTCACACACTCACCCCTTCCCTGCCGGAGTTACCCGGGATAACGTGCCGTTGTTCCGGCCCCCTGCAAGGCTGTGACCAGTCGTTGTTCCCGAGACCGCCGATTTACTTGGATATCCAAGCAAAATCGCAGGTCAAGCGGGGTTTCGCAGTTATGCGGAGCACTGGGTAACGTGCATTGCGCAGGGCACTCGCCGGGGCACCTGTCACGCCTGAATCCCGTACGCGCCGTGCACCCACCCCGTGCACGGGTACGGATACAGGTGAGCCGCACTGGTCCCCGGAGAACCCGGGTGCCGGACCGACGGAGGAGCACACGTGACCGTGGAGAGCACTGCCGCGCGCAAGCCGCGACGCAGCAGCGGCACCAAGCGGGCGGCAGGCGCGGCGAGCGCCCGCAAGACCGCCGCTGCCACCGCACAGCCGCACGACGCCGAGCCTCAGCTCGTACAGCTGCTGACGCCCGAAGGCGAACGGATCGAGGCCGGGGCCAACCCCGACGCCGCGGAGTTCGCACCCTTCGTCGCGGACATCACCACCGAGGACCTGCGCGGGCTCTACCGCGACATGGTCCTGACCCGCCGCTTCGACGGCGAGGCGACCGCCCTGCAGCGTCAGGGCGAGCTGGGCCTGTGGGCGTCGCTGCTGGGCCAGGAGGCCGCCCAGATCGGCTCCGGCCGGGCCCTGCGCGACGACGACTACGTCTTCCCGACCTACCGCGAACACGGCGTGGCCTGGTGCCGCGGCGTGGACCCGACGAACCTGCTCGGCATGTTCCGCGGGGTCAACCACGGTGGCTGGGACCCGACCACGAACAACTTCCACCTCTACACGATCGTCATCGGCTCGCAGACGCTGCACGCGACCGGTTACGCGATGGGCGTGGCCAAGGACGGCGCGGACTCCGCGGTCATCGCCTACTTCGGCGACGGCGCGTCCAGCCAGGGCGACGTCATGGAGGCGTTCAACTTCTCGGCCGTCTACAACTCCCCCGTGGTGTTCTTCTGCCAGAACAACCAGTGGGCGATCTCCGAGCCGACCGAGCGCCAGATGCGCGCGCCGCTCTACCAGCGCGCGCGGGGCTTCGGCTTCCCGGGCATCCGGGTGGACGGCAACGACGTCCTGGCCTGCCTCGCGGTCACCCGCTGGGCGCTGGAGCGGGCCCGCCGGGGAGAGGGCCCGACCCTGGTCGAGGCGTTCACGTACCGGATGGGGGCGCACACCACCTCCGACGACCCGACGAAGTACCGGCGCGACGAGGAGACGGTGGCCTGGGAGGCCAAGGACCCGATCCTGCGCCTGAAGGCCCACCTGCTGGCCACCGGCGGCGCCGACGAGGCGTTCTTCGCCGAGCTCGAAACCGAGAGCGAGGCGCTGGGCAAGCGGGTGCGCGAGGTCGTGCGCTCCATGCCCGACCCCGACACCATGGCGATCTTCGAGAACGTCTACGCGGACGGGCACGCGCTCGTCGACGAGGAGCGCGCGCAGTTCGCCGCCTACCTCGCGTCCTTCGAGGGTGGGGAGTGACCACGATGGCCATCGAGAAGATGTCGATCGCGAAGGCGCTCAACGAGTCGCTGCGCAAGGCGCTGGAGACCGACCCCAAGGTCCTGATCATGGGCGAGGACGTCGGCAAACTGGGCGGTGTCTTCCGCATCACCGACGGGCTCCAGAAGGACTTCGGCGAGGAGCGGGTCATCGACACCCCGCTCGCCGAGTCGGGCATCGTCGGCACCGCCATCGGCCTGGCCCTGCGCGGCTACCGGCCGGTCGTGGAGATCCAGTTCGACGGTTTCGTCTTCCCCGCGTACGACCAGATCGTCACGCAGCTCGCGAAGATGCACGCGCGCGCCCTCGGCAAGATCAAGATGCCGGTCGTCGTGCGCATCCCCTACGCCGGCGGCATCGGCGCGGTCGAGCACCACAGCGAATCCCCCGAGGCGCTCTTCGCGCACGTCCCGGGCCTCAAGGTGGTCTCGCCGTCGAACGCGGCCGACGCCTACTGGATGCTCCAGCAGGCGATCCTCAGCGACGACCCGGTGATCTTCTTCGAGCCGAAGCGCCGCTACTGGGACAAGGGCGAGGTCGACGTCGAGGCCATCCCCGGCGAGCTGCACAAGGCGCGCGTCACCCGCGAGGGCTCGGACGTCACGCTGGCGGCCTACGGCCCGATGGTGAAGGTCTGCCTGGAGGCGGCCGCCGCGGCCGCCGAGGAGGGCAAGTCGGTGGAGGTCCTGGACCTGCGCTCGATGTCCCCGGTCGACTTCGACGGGATCCAGGCGTCGGTCGAGAAGACCCGCCGCCTCGTGGTCGTCCACGAGGCGCCGGTCTTCCTCGGTGTGGGCGCGGAGGTCGCCGCCCGCATCACGGAGCGCTGCTTCTACCACCTGGAGGCGCCGGTGCTGCGCGTGGGCGGGTTCCACGCCCCGTACCCGCCGGCCCGCCTGGAGGACGAGTACCTGCCGGGCCTGGACCGGGTGCTCGACGCCGTCGACCGCTCGCTGGCGTACTGAGGAGCCACGTTCATGACCATCCGCGAATTCAAGATGCCCGACGTGGGCGAGGGCCTCACCGAGGCCGAGATCCTCAAGTGGTACGTCCAGCCCGGTGACACCGTCACCGACGGGCAGGTCGTCTGCGAGGTCGAGACGGCGAAGGCGGCCGTGGAGCTGCCGATCCCCTTCGACGGGGTGGTGCACGCGCTGCTCTTCGAGGAGGGCGTGACCGTCGACGTCGGCCAGGTCATCATCTCGGTCGAGACCGGCGGGGACGACGCGCAGGCCCCGGCCGCCGCCGCCGAGGCCCCGGCCGCCGTCGCCGCCGAGGCCGAGCCCGCGCCCGAGGCGCGCCAGCCCGTCCTGGTCGGCTACGGGGTCTCCACCGCCTCCACGAAGCGCCGCCCGCGCAAGGCCCCGGCGGGCGCGGCCGCGCAGAACGGCTCGGCCGCGGCGGTGGCTCCGGCCGCCCCCGCTCCGGCCGCCCCCGCGGCGCCCGCCCCGGCTCCGGCCGCCCCGGCGCTGCCCGCCGTACCGGCTCAGCCGGGCGGCGAGCGGCCGCTGGCGAAGCCGCCGGTGCGCAAGCTCGCCAAGGACCTCGGCATCGACCTGGCCTCGGTGGTCCCCACCGGCGACGGCGGGGTCGTGACCCGGGAGGACGTCCACGCGGCGGCCGCCTCGGCGATCGCCCCGCAGCAGGCGGCCGTACCCGCGACGGCTCCGGCAGCCGCCCCGGCCGCCGTCCCGGCCCCGGTGGGCGCGCCCGTCGCGCCGGCCGCGGCCGTCCCGGCCGACGCCTCGGCGCGCGAGACCCGCATCCCGGTCAAGGGCGTCCGCAA
The DNA here is from genome assembly GCF_042890765.1 of Streptomyces sp. NPDC002032. NCBI lineage: Bacteria > Bacillati > Actinomycetota > Actinomycetes > Kitasatosporales > Streptomycetaceae > Streptomyces > Streptomyces sp. NPDC002032. The sequence goes on from NZ_JBIASM010000006.1 coordinate 128,831, forward strand.
GGTCACCGCCCAGGCCATGGTCCACTCGGCCTTCACCGCGCCCCACGTCACCGAGTTCATCACCCTCGACGTGACCCGCACGATGAAGCTGGTCCAGGAGCTGAAGGACGACCCGGACCTCGCCGGTCTGCGGATCAACCCGCTGCTCCTGATCGCCAAGGCCGTCCTCGTCGCGATCCGCCGCAACCCCGACGTCAACGCGTCGTGGGACGAGGCGGCCCAGGAGATCGTGCTCAAGCACTACGTGAACCTGGGCATCGCGGCCGCCACCCCGCGCGGCCTGATCGTGCCGAACATCAAGGACGCGCACGCCAAGACCCTGGGCGAGCTGTCCACGGCCCTGTCCGAGCTGGTCGCCACGGCCCGCGACGGCAAGACCTCCCCGGCCGACATGCAGAACGGCACCATCACCATCACCAACGTCGGCGTCTTCGGCGTCGACACCGGTACGCCGATCCTGAACCCGGGCGAGTCCGCGATCCTCGCGGTCGGCGCGATCAAGCTCCAGCCGTGGGTCCACAAGGGCAAGGTCAAGCCCCGGCAGGTCACCACCCTGGCGCTGTCGTTCGACCACCGTCTGATCGACGGCGAGCTCGGCTCCCGCTTCCTGGCCGACATCGCCGCCGTCCTGGAACACCCGCGCCGGCTCGTCACCTGGTCGTAGCGGTCCACAGGCGGTACCCGCGGCATCCGCGGTACGTCCGAGGGGCCGGTCCCCCGCGCACGCGCGCGGCGGGACCGGCCCCTCGGCCATGCCGGGAGCCGGGGAGAAATGCCTGGTCAGCGCCGGTACGGGCGTGTGATCATCGCCGGATGCACTTCCGCGCTGCCTCCGCAGACCCCACAGACCGCGTCGGACTCGCCGGCCCCGCCGACCGCGCCGCCGCCTACCCGGCCGACGGCCCCGTCACCGCCCTCGGCGCCGACCGCGTCCGCGAGGAGTTCGCGGCCCACCGGCTGCGCCCCGAGTGGACCTGGTTCGCCGAGGACGAGGACGGGGAGCCGCTGGCCCGCGCCCTGTGGTGGGGCCGGGCCGACAGCGAGCGGCCCGTGGCCCTCGACTGCCTCCAGGTCCGCGAGGGCGTCGCCGACCCGGCCGCCCTCGCCGCCGGCCTGCTGGAGGCCGGCCACACCGCCTTCGGGGCGGTCCCCGGCTACCACCTGTCCCTGCCCCGCGACTGGCGCGCCGACCCGGCCCTGGCCGCCGCCGTCGCCTGGCGCCGGGAGGCCGCCCGCAGGGCCGGTCTGACGCGGGAGACCGAGCGCCTGCGCTACGAGTGGACCCCGGCCGCGGGAACCGCCGCGCCCACCGGGCGCCTCGTCTTCCGCGAGGGCACCGACGAGGAGTTCCTGGAGGCCTTCGCCCGGCTCTCCCGGGGCAGCCTCGACCTGAACACCCGGAGCGAACTCGCCACGATGACGGAGGAGGAGTTCGCCCGCGCCGACTTCGCGTTCTACCTCGACTGCCCCGGCGAGCGCGCGTGGTGGCGCCTGGCCCACCTGCCCGACGGCACCCTCGCCGGGATGGCCATCCCCTCCGCGACCCCCTACCACCGCAACGTCGGATACCTGGGAGTCGTCCCGGAGCAGCGCGGCCGGGGCCTGATCGACGAGGTCCTCGCCGAGATCACCCGCTTCCACGCGGCCGCGGGCGCCGAGCGCGTCACCGCGACCACCGACACCGTCAACGTCCCGATGGCCGCCGCCTTCGACCGGGCCGGTTACGAGGTCACCGAGATCCGCCTCGTCCTGGAGCCGCCGCCGGCGGCCTGACGCGGTAACCTCCCGCACCGGGAAGGGGGTCGGGGTGCCCATCACCGAGTTGCAGGTGTACTGCGTCGAGGAGACCGACGCCACGGGCGGCGTGTGCGTCGTGCGGTGCCTGGGCGGGGCCGCCCGGGCCGGGCAGGTCTACGCCGCCGGGCCCGCGCGGCTCGGGCTGCGCCGCATAGAGCGCCACGGCCGCCCGGTCGAGGCCTTCGGCGCCGGGCACACGGCACGGGTCCGCCTCGCGGGGGCCGTCGTCGCGCTGCTCGGCCGGGGACAGGTGCTGACCTCCGTACCGCCCGCCGGGCACGCCCTGGCGGAACTGGAGGCCTGGCTGGCCACCAGGCCGCCGCTGGGGGGACGAGCCCCTGCCGCGGACCCTGCGGAGCCTGGCCGGGGGCGGGATGCGGGACGAGGCCCTGCCCGCCGGGGTGCGGCTGCGCTGGGGCCGGGTGGCGCTGGCGGCGGCGGACTGGTGCGCGCGGGCCGAGGGCGCCTCGGGCCTGGCGCGGGGCATCGACCTGGCCCACGTACGCGGCTACCTGATCCGGGAGTTCGGGCCCGGGCCGGGCGGGGACCCGGCGGCGCTGTGCCGGGAGGCCCTCGCGCTGCTGGACCTGTCCCCCCGGGAGGCGGCCGCGCGGGCCGCCGTCTGGCGGGACCTGCCCCGGGCGGGGATCGTGCACCTGCGCCTGATCAAGAACCTGCTGGGCCACACCGAGGCGGTCCGGCCCTACCTCGCGGACGGCGGCCCCCTGCGGGAGGCCGTGGACGCCTGGTCTGCGGTGCGGCCACGGCTTCCCTGAGGGTGCTCCGGCTCAGCCCTTCGCGGCGTTGCCGGCGACCTTGGACGGGGTGATGCGCACGATGACCCGTACCGCTCCGTCGGCGGCCTGCGCGTACTCCTTGCCGCCGCCCGGGCCCAGGTACTCCTCGGCGATGCGGACCGCGACCGCGCGTCCGGCGTCCTCGGTGACGGTGGCGGTGCCGCGGATCTCCGCGTAGACGTAGGGGTTGGCCAGGTCGAAGACGGTCAGGCTGACCCGGGCGTCGCGGACCGCGTTGCGCTCCTTGCGGCGGCCCCGCTCGGTGGAGATCAGCACGTCGTCCCCGTCCCGGGTCACCCAGACCACCGAACTCTGGGGGCTGCCGTCGGGGTTGAGGGTGGAGAGCACGGCGGGGTGTGGGGCGTCGAGGAGCCGGCGTACGGCGTCGTTCAGCGTGATCGTCATACGCGGCAGGGTAGTTGGGGCACGGACGGCGCGGGGCGGAGCCGGGCGGCGGAGCCGGGATTACCCGAAGTCGCTCAGCGCCACGGGATGTTGAGCCAGGGACTCGCGGGATCGGTGGTCAGCGTCAGATGGGTGGCGAGGGAGGAGGTGTACCACTCCCCGAACTCCTCCTCGTCGAAGTGCAGGCACCGGCCGAGGGCGTACCCGGCGGAGAAGTCCGCCCAGGAGCGGTACGTCCGGCGGACCGCCCCGCCCGCGCGGAGCACGGCCCGCTCGGCGTCCTCCACGGTGCCGTAGCGGGTGGCGACGCCCCAGCGGGCCATCTGGGAGGCACGGCCGAGGTCCCAGCCCTCCACGGAACGCACCCAGCCGTCCGGCGGGAGCAGCCCGTCCGCCCGGAAGCGCTGCTCGTAGCGGGCGATCCGGCCGATGAGCCGGCGCACACCGGCGATCTCGCCCTCGACCTCGGCGCGGGGGCGTGGCTCGGCGACCGTGACCCCGTCGGGGGTGAGCTGCGGCTCGGCGGAGCGTTCGGCGCCCCGGCGCAGGCCGGCCTCGGCGGCGTGGCGCCAGTGCTCCACGTCGACGGGGCCGGCGAAGTCCGAGGCGAGGACCCGGCGCACGCGCAGCGCGAACTCCCAGACGGGGCTGACGGCTTCGGCGTTCAGCAGCTGGCGCAGGGCGTCCAGCCAGCCCGCGCTGTCGGTGACGCCCCACCATTTGCGCAGCCGTTCGCGCTCGCGGGTGTAGCCGAGTCCGTGGTAGGCGAGGGCATTCCAGAACTCCCCGTTGGAGACGGCCAGATGGGCGCCGACGGCGAGCCCGTGCGCGACCGGCCCGTGCAGCGGCCCGCCGGTGTGCAGGGCGTGCACGGCGCCCTCGGCCAGGCCCCAGGAGGGGGCGGCGTCCCAGTGCGCGCGCCAGCGGGCGCGGTCGGCGGGGGTGGTGGTCAGGTAGGCCTCGGCGGGGCAGCCGGGGTTCACCGCGAGGAAGGCGGGGTCCCGGGCGTCCCAGGCGTTCGCGAACCAGGCGAGGCTCTGGCGCAGGTACACGGTGTACGGGTCGGGCGCGGGCAGCATGCCCCGGGTGTAGACGGCCAGGGCGGCCCCGCCGGGCATGGGGTGGAAGCGCGCGTGCGCCGGTTCGGCGTCGACCTGGGCGCGGTGCTGGGGGAGGAAGAGCTCGGCCCGGGCGAGGGCGTCCAGGTAGCCGGGCCAGTCCCCGCGCGCCTTGGCCCCGTACAGCTCTCTCTCGATCGCGCTCGGCGCAGTCCAGCCATCCATACGTCCCGACTGTATAGGGGGGACCCGGGGCGCCCGCAGGCCGGTCGCGGGGTGTACGGGACCGGGTGCTACGGGGACTCCCCCAGCGGCAGCTCCGCCCAGACGGTCTTGCCGACCACCCGGTCCCTGACGCCCCAGTCCCGCGCGAGCGCCCCGACGATGTGCAGCCCCCGCCCGAACCGGTCCCCCGGCGCGGCGACCCTCGGCCGGGGCCACCGTTCCCCCCTCGGATCGGTCACCTCGATCCGCAGCACCGCCTCCATGAGCCGCAGCCCTACCCGCAGGTCCCGGCCGTCGACGGCCCCGTGCAGCAGCGCGTTGGTGGTCAGCTCGCTGGTCACCAGGGCCACGTCCGCCGCCAGCTGGGGCTGCCCCCAGAGCACCGCGAGCCACGCCGCGCGCCGCCGGGCCGCCGGTACGGAGTCCTGGCGGGGCGGGTAGTTCCGTACGTCGTACCGGGTGGGTGTGAGCTCCATGACCGTGGCACCTCCTGTGCGGGCGGTGGCATGCCGGTGCCTCGTGGGCAGCGGTGCGCTTCCGCCAACGGACGCTGTGCGGTGATTGGTTCGTCACCGACCGTAGGGGTCCGTCGCGCTGGCGTGCAAGCTGTCTTGGGGATATATATCCCCAAGGGTGAGTTGTGTGGTCCGGCCGGAGCGGTGAAGACTGCGTCCGGTGCGAGGAGGTGGACCAAGTGCCCACGGACAACCGGGTGTCGACGGTGCTGGCCCGTCGGCTGGGCGGCGAGCTGCTGCGGCTGCGTGACGCGGCGGGCCTGACCCAGCCGCAGGCGGCCCAGGTGCTCAGTGCGACCGCGGCGAAGATCGCCAAGATGGAGCGGGGCTGGGTGCCCTTCCGGGACCCCGACGTCATCGCCCTGTGCACGTTGTACGGCGTGACGGACAGGGCGGTCGTGGACGGCCTGCTGGCGCTGGCCAAGCTGGACCGGGAGCGCCGCAAGGCCAGGGGATGGTGGCAGAAGATGCCCATCGTCGGCGGTCTGGGCGAGTACATCGCGATGGAGGAGGTCGCCAGCCGCATCCGTACCTGGCAGCCGGCCCTCGTTCCCGGGCTGCTCCAGACCCCGGAATACGTGCGGGCGCTCGGCGTCACGTCCAACTGGTCGCACCCCGACGAGATCGAGGCGCTCGTGACGTCACGGATCAAGCGCCAGGCGCGGTTGTGGGGCGACGCGCCGCTGGAGTTCCACGCGGTGCTGTGGGAAGCCGCGTTGCGCCAGCAGGTCGGCACCGCCGAAGTGATGCGCGCGCAGCTCGACCACCTGGTGAGGATGGCGGAACTGCCGCACGTCCACGTGCAGGTGCTCCCCTTCCGGGCGGGGAGGTACCACGGTGTCGACGGTTCCTTCAACATCGTGTCGTTCGCGGAGCCCGGAGCACTGGACGTCGGCTATGCCGAGAGCCTCGCCTCTACTCTGTGGGCGGAGGGGGCGGAGGCCAGCGCCGCCTACAACCGGGCGTTCGCCCGCGTATCGCAGCTGAGCCTCGCGCCGCTCGATTCGGTGAGCCTGATCGACGCCATCAGCAAAGGTATGTAGGCCCTTGAAAAAGTTCGTGTTCGTGAAGTCCAGTTACAGCGGAGACCAGGCCAACACCGAGTGCGTCGAGGTGGCCACGAACGTGCCCGGCACGGTGGCCCTCCGGGACAGCAAGCGGCCGGACGGCCCGGTCGTCCAGGTCAGCGGGACCACCTGGGAGGCGTTCGTCGCGGCCCGGTAGCCGGGGCGGCGGACCTCCCTCTACGGCAGGAGACGCGTATGCGGGGCGGGGCGGTGGCGGTCGTCGGCGGGAGCATCGCGGGATGCGCGTTAGCGTCGGCGGCGGTACGGGCCGGGGCGGAGGGGGTCGTCGTGCTGGAGCGCACGCGGGGGCGGCTCGCCGACCGGGGGCTCGGGCTGTGCGTGCACGACGACCGGGCCGCCGAGCTGGCCGCGGCGGGGGCGCTGCCCGCGGGCATCCCCGCGCACCGGCTGGAGCGGCGCCGGTGGGTGGTGCGGGATCCGCGGGAGGCGGGCGGCCGGCTCATCTGGGAGCAGCCCTTCCCCTTCCACTCGTACCACTGGGGGCTGCTGTGGCGCGGGCTGCGCGCGGCGACCCCGGACTCCGTGGTCTACCGGCAGGGCGAGACGGTCGAGGCGGTGACGGGGGACGGGGGCGGCGCCGGGATCCGGTTCGCAGGGGGCGCCGTCGAGCGGTACGACCTGGCCGTCGGCGCCGACGGGTACCGCTCCGTGGTGCGCGAGGCGCTCTGCCCGGGGGCGCGGCCGCACTACGCCGGGTACGTCTGCTGGCGCGGCAACTTCGACGCGGGCCGGCTCGCCGGGCTCGGCGGCGCCGCCGATCCGCACCCCGGGGCGGTCACCACCGTCTGCTTCGCGGGCGGGAGCTGCGTGATCTACCGGATCCCCGGTCCGGACGGCCCCCGGGTGAACTGGGTGCTGTACGCGCCGCCGCCGCGGGGCGGCGGGCTGCGCTTCGACGACCCGACGAGCTTCCCGCCGGGCGCGCTGACCCCGGAACTGTCGGCGCACCTGCGGGCGTTGCTGGAGCGGGAGTTCCCGGCGTACTGGGGGGCGGCACTGGCCCTGACCGACCCGGCGGACACCTTCGTGCAGCCCATCTACGACCTGGAGACCGAGCGGGTGGCCGGGGGCCGGCTCCTGCTCGCGGGTGACGCGGCCACCGTGGTGCGCCCGCACAACACCAGCGGCGCCGCCAAGGCCCTCCAGGACGCCGCCGCCTTTGCCGCCGCGTGGCGCCGCGCGGGGACCTGGGAGGAGCTGGTGGACGGCTACCAGGCGGCCCGGGGCCGGGCCGGGCGGGACCTCGTGGCGCTGGCCCGGCGGCTCGGGCGGGCGCAGGTGGAGCGGACTCCGGCGTGGGCCTCGATGGGGCCGCAGGAGGTGGCGGCCTGGTGGCAGGGGCAGCTGGGCGGTGCGGCGGGCATCGGCGGCCAGGCCCTGACCCCGCCCCCGCCCGCGCCCCCGGCCGCTGATGCCGACGCGGCCCGGGCGGGCGGAACGGCCCCGTAACCCGCGCCCGACAGCATCCGTACCGCCCCCGTACCGCCCCCGTACCCCGCTCCGTACCGGCGCCCCCGCCGGCGGCCGCCCGGGGCCCGGCGCCCGCGACGGCCGTGCCTCCGTGCGCCCGCGCGGACCCCCTTGACGGGCGCCGGTGACGGGGAGACGCTCCCGGGGCCCAGGACCGGGCGGTTGCAGCTGGGGGGCGGTATGCCGGGGGAGTCTGGCCAGACGGCGGGGGAGCTGCGGGCACGGCTCGCCGCGTACGGGGCGCGGTGGTCGGTGAGCGAGCACCTGGCCGACGGGGACCCCGTACCGCGCCCCGCGCTCGGCCTGGAGCCGGGGGTGAACCTGACGCCGGCCGCCGAGGCGGGGACCGTGGACCTGCGGGCGCTCGTCGGCCGCCCCAGCGGCAACCCGCACCTGACCCGGCGCCGCGCGGCGCACGGACTGCTGGACGGGCGGCCCGGGGCCGCCGTCGCCCCCCGCCCGGTGGCCGTGGACTGGCGCAGCCGCTGGGGCTGGCCCTGGCTCACCAAGGTGAAGGACCAGAACCCCTGCGACTCCTGCTGGGTCTTCGCCGCGGCGGGCCTCGTCGAGTCGATGGCCCGGATCGAGCACGACGTATGGGCGCGCCGCTCCGAGGGCGACGTGCACGACGGGCTGAAGTCCGCCTGCGGGCAGGGCGGGAACCCGGAGACCGCCCTGGACTGGATCCGGACCAACGGCGGCCTCGCGGACCCGGACTGCTGGCCCTACGGCACCCCGCCCCCCGGCCTGCCCGCCGAGCGGCGCGAGGCCTGGCGCGCCGAGTACACGCCCAGCTGGGACCGCTCCGGGCGCACCGTCCGGATCACCGGCCACGTACGCCTGGGGGACGTGGAGCAGCAGAAGGCCTGGCTGGACACGGTCGGCCCGCTGACCGCCTGCTTCGACGTCTACGACGACTTCTTCGGGCTGGGGTCCGGCGTCTACCACCGCACCAGCGACCGGCTCGCGGGCGGCCACTGCGTCCTGGTCGTCGGCTACGACGACGCGGCGGGCTGCTGGCTGTTCAAGAACTCCTGGGGGACCGGCCACCACGTCGGCGGCTACGGCCGGATCGCGTACGGCGAGGTGAACATCGACTACTGGGCCAAGTCCGGGCTGGTCGGCACCAACATCGACCCCTGGAGCAAGCGGCGCCTGCACGCGGGCAACGTCTACGAGAGCGGCAACGGCCGGGCCCACCGCAACTTCGAGCTGGCCGCGACGGCGGGCGGCGGCGGCCGCCTGCGGCACTGGTGGCGCGACGGCGAGGCCCCCCACGGCTGGTCCCGGGCGGCGTCCTTCGCCTCGGACGCCTCCGGCCAGCCCGCCTTCACCGGCACCACCTACAACCGGAACATGGAGTCCCTGCACGTCACCACGGGCGGCCGGCTGCGCCACTGGTACTACGAGCAGGCCGTCGGCGTCTGGCGGGACGGCGGCGCCTTCGGCCCGGGCGACGCCGCGGTCGGCTCGACCCCGGCGTTCATCCAGAGCGACTACGGCAAGCCGGGCAACTTCGAGGTGGTCGTGCGCACCGCCGACGGCCGGCTGGGCCACTGGTGGCGGATCAACGGCGCGCCCTGGACCTGGAACGACGGCGGCCGCTTCGCCTCGGGCATCGCCCACTACGGGCCCGCCCTGGTACAGACCCGCAGCCGGCACCTGGACCTGGTGGCCGCCCGTGAGGACGGCACGATGCAGCTGTGGTGGCGCGACGACCCGAACGGCTTCGTCTGGCGCCCCGGCGAGGTCTTCGGCGCCGGGATCACCTCCGCGCCCTGCCTGATCGAGGCGCAGTACGGGGCCGTGGACGAGGACACCGCGGGCAACTACGAGCTGTGCGCGGCGCGCGCCGACGGCCGTGTCGAGCACTGGTGGCGCGGGAACGCGGCGGGCTCCGGCTGGGTCCGCGACGCGGTGTTCGGGCACGACGTGCGCACCGTCACCGGGATGCTCCAGGGCAGCTTCGGCTTCAACCTGGAGGTCGTCGTCCTGCGCACCGACCGCCTGCTCCAGCACTACTGGCGCGACGGCGCGGGCTGGCACGAGGGGCCGGTGATCGGTCCCGTCTGATCCAGTCCGGATCGTGGACACGGATACGCGTGCATCCCTCATGTATCTATCCTGTGCGCATGCCAGCCCTGCCGCTCTCGCCCGCCTCCCCGGCCCCCTCCGGCCCGAAGCCCCCGCCCGCCGCCGACCGCGTCTACCGCCACGTCAAGGAGGGCGTGCTGGAGCGCCGTTACGAGGGCGGGGTGCTGCTGACCGAGGGCGAACTCGCCGAGGCCGTCGGGGTCTCCCGTACGCCCGTCCGCGAGGCGCTGCTGCGGCTGGAGACCGAGGGGCTGCTGAAGCTGTACCCGAAGAAGGGCGCGCTGGTGCTGCCGGTCTCCGCGCAGGAGATCGCCGATGTCATCGAAACCCGGCTGCTGGTCGAGGAGTTCACCGTCCGCCGAGCCGTCCCCGCGCCGCCGGCCCTGCTGGAGCGGCTCGCGGAACTCCTCGCCGAGCAGCGGCGCTGCGCCGGGCGCGGCGACCTGGCCGCGATGATGCAGGCCGACCGGTGCTTCCACGCCGAGATCGTCCGGCACGCGGGCAACCAGATCCTCTCCCGGCTCTACGACCAGCTGCGCGACCGCCAGTTGCGGATGGGCGTGGCCCTGCTGCACGCGCACCCCGACCGGGTGGAGCGCTCCCTCGCCGAGCACGCCGAGATCCTGGACGCCCTGCGCTCCGGGGACGCCGAGACCGCCGCCGCCGCCGTACGCGGACACGTCGGCCGGGTCGAGGAACTGGTGCGGGGGACGGGCCGGTGAGCGGCTCCCGCACCGTCGCGGTGTCCGAGGACCCGCCCGGCGGCCGCCGGGCCGTGGCCGTCTGGTCGATCGGCGTCGCCGTCTACTTCGTCGCCGTCATCTTCCGCACCAGCCTGGGCGTCGCCGGCCTCGACGCCGCCGGCCGCTTCCACGTCAGCGCCTCCGCGCTGTCCACCTTCTCCCTGCTCCAGCTCCTGGTCTACGCGGGCATGCAGATACCCGTCGGCCTGATGGTGGACCGGCTCGGAACCAAGAAGGTGCTCACGCTGGGCGCCGTGCTCTTCACCGCCGGGCAGCTCGGCTTCGCGCTGTCCCCGTCCTACGGAATGGCGCTGGCCGCCCGCGCCCTGCTGGGCTGCGGCGACGCCATGACCTTCATCTCCGTGCTGCGGCTGGGCACCCGGTGGTTCCCCGCCCGGCGCGGGCCGCTGATGGCGCAGCTGGCCGGGCTGGTGGGGATGGCGGGCAACCTGGTCTCCACCCTGGTGCTGGCGCCCGTCCTGCACGGGCTCGGCTGGGTGCCGGCCTTCGCGGGCAGCGCCGTCGCCGGGCTGGTGGTCCTCGTCCCGCTGGTGCTGTTCCTGCGCGACCACCCCGAGGGCCACGAGCCGGCGCGGGCCGCGCCGACGGGCGGGGCGCGGGGCGCGGGCGCCTTCGTGCGCCGGCAGATCGCCGACTCCTGGCGGGAACCCGGCACCAGGCTCGGGCTGTGGGTGCACTTCACCACCCAGTTCCCCGCGATGGTGTTCCTGCTGCTGTGGGGGATGCCGTTCCTCGTCGAGGCGCAGGGGCTGTCCCGGACCACCGCGGGCGCCCTGATGACCCTGGTGGTCGCCTCCAACATGGGCTTCGGGCTGCTCTACGGCCAGCTCGTCGGCCGCCGCCAGGCCTCCCGGATCCCGCTCGCCCTGACCACCGTGGCGGTCACCGCCACCCTGTGGGGCGCCGTCCTCGCCAGCCCGGGGGACCGGGCGCCGATGTGGCTGCTGGTCACCCTGTGCGTGGTGCTCGGCACCTGCGGACCGGCCTCGATGATCGGCTTCGACTTCGCCCGGCCCGCCAACCCGGCCGAGCGTCAGGGCACCGCCTCCGGCATCACCAACATGGGCGGGTTCCTCGCCTCGATGACGACCCTGCTGGCGGTGGGCGTGCTGCTCGACGCCACCGGCGACAACTACCGGATCGCCTTCTCGTCGGTGTTCGTCCTGGAGGCGCTCGGCGTGGCCCAGATCCTGCGGCTGCGCGGCCGGGCCCTGGCCCGCGAACGGGAGCGCGGCGCCCCCGCCGCGCAGCCGCAGGCCGTGGCGGTCGCGGGCTCCGCCGGCCCCGCGAGCCCTGCGAGCCCCGCCAGCCCCACCAGTCCCGCCGGGGTCTGAGGGGCCCGGCGGGCCCTACGGAGTGACCGCGAAGGCCGCCAGGATCGCCTCGGCCAGCTCCGGGTCGCCCTCCGCCTTGACCCGGTCGGCCACCGCGCGCGGCCGCACCCGGCCCGCGGCGAGCCGTACGTACGTCTCCCAGTCCATGGTGAGCGTCACGGCCGGCCCCAGCGAGGGCGACTTGTCGAGGGTGGCCCGGCCCGTCGCGTCGACCCGTACGGTCCGCATGAACTCCAGCTGCCCGTGCACGTCCAGCACCACCGCCGAGTTCGGCGGCGCGCCCGCGCCCTTCGCGACCGCCTTCGGCAGCCCGGCGAGGAGCAGGTCGCGCGCCACGTAAGCGCCCGGGGAGTCCCAGTTGCCGGGCACGCCCAGCGCGGCCCGCAGGTCCTGCTCGTGGATCCACACGTCGAACGCCCGCAGCCGCAGCGCGTGCTCCAGGGGCACCTGCTCGCCGAGCGGTCCGCGTACCAGGGTGGCCGGATCCCGCTTCTCGCTCCGCAGCTGGCGCGCGCGCCGGATGACCGTGTACTCCAGCTCGGAGGTCATCTCCGGGGCGGTGTGGTGGCGCCGGACGTCAACCTGCACCTCCATGTACCGGGTGAACTCGTCGACGACGTGCCGCAGGTCGCGGGGCAGGGTGTGGATCGGCCGGGGGTCGCCGAGCTGCTCGCATTCGATGCCGATGATGTGCGACACGACGTCGCGGACGGACCAACCGGGGCACGGGGTGGCCCGGTTCCACTCGCTCTCGGCCAGCGGGAGGACCAGCTCGGTTATCGCCTCGATGGAATGCGTCCACGCGTCGGCATAGGGCTCAAGGCTGGGATGGACGGTCAACGGGACCCCTCGCGTGCAGTTTCAGTGGCGCGTTGTGGACTATTCCCAAAACTACGCTGCCGATGAGCACCCCGGCAGTGCTTTCGTGTGACGATCGTAGGCCCGAACGGACGGCTGATAGGCCAGGACGGTGGTACTGTGCGCGCTTCTCTGATCCAAATCGCGGTGAACGAAGGGGAGTCGGTGGGCTCCCGGCGTTCCCGCGCGGCCGAACTCGTGCGCGAGCAGGGCGGCAGCGACCTCGTCGTACTGCCCGAGCTGTGGACGGTCGGGGCCTTCGCCTACGAGCAGTTCGAGACCGAGGCCGAACCGCTGGACGGCCCGACGTACGAGGCCATGTCCAAGGCCGCCCGCGACGCCGGGGTCTGGCTGCACGCCGGCTCGGTCGTCGAGCGCGCCGGTGACGGCTCGCTCTACAACACCGCGCTCGTGCTGTCCCCGGCCGGCGAGCTCGCCGCGACCTACCGCAAGATCCACCGCTTCGGCTTCGACCAGGGCGAGGCGGTGCTGATGTCGGCCGGGGACTCGCTGACGACGGTGACCCTGCCGGAGCAGACCCTGGGCCTGGCCACCTGCTACGACCTGCGCTTCCCCGAACAGTTCCGGGGCCTGGTCGACGCGGGCGCCACGACCATGGTCGTCTCGGCGGGCTGGCCGGCCAGGCGGCGCGCTCACTGGACCCTGCTGAACCGGGCGCGGGCCGTCGAGGACCAGTCGTACGTACTGGCCTGCGCGCTGGCCGGCACCCACGCGGGCGTCGAGCAGTCCGGGCACAGCCTGGTGGTCGACCCGTGGGGCGAGGTGCTCGCGGAGGCGGGCCCGGGGGAGTGCGTCCTGACGGTGGAGCTGGACCCGGCGAAGGTGGCCGCCACCCGGGAGCAGTTCCCGGCGCTGAAGGACCGCGTGCTGGGGCTCCGCACCCCGGGCGGCGCGGCCGGTCGGGAGGGCTCATGATCCGGCGCGGACGGGGCAGGACAGCGCCATGACCCAGCGCAGCGAAACCGCGACCGCCACGGACACGGACACGGACACGGGCGCCGCCACGGCCCCCGGGGCCGCCACGGCCCCCGGCGCCGCCACGGCCTCCGGGGCCTCCGGCGCCTCTGGGGCCTCCAGGGCCGAAGCCGCCGAGGCCGTCGAGGCGGCCGCCGAGCCGCACGAGCCCGCCCCCGGCGAGCGCGCCGCGCGCGACCGGGTCCGCGCCGAGGCCACCGGCATGCGCCACCACGAAGCGGAGGACGCCCTGGAGGCCGCCCGGGAGGCCGGGGCGGAGCCGGCCGTCGTGGCGGAGTGGCAGCGCATCGAGGAGCACCTCGTGGACCACGGCGGCCCCTACGCCCCGGAGTCCGATCCCTACGTCCAGGGCCAGCTCACGGCCCGCTCCCACCACGCGGACAGCCACCGCGACGACCTTTAGGGCGGGTCCCGGGCGCGCGACCGGGAGGGCCTCACTCCTCGGGGTCCGGGCCCTCCCGCTCCTTCTCGGCCATCCGGATCACGCACACCGCGACCGCGATGAGCAGCGCCGGGTCCGCGTCCTCGCGGATCACGTCGACGGCGTACGTCTCGCGGATCCGGTACCACTGGCGGGAGATCAGCGCGAGCAGTTCGCCGTCGTACTCGACCTTGAACTCGCGGTCCAGGATCCGCCCGCTGACGTCGAGCTCCGTGCCGTCCGCCAGCGTCACCAGGAAGTGGTTGCGCAGCAGCGACAGGCGTTTGCGGCGGATCACCGCGAGGCGCAGGTCGTCCCGCTCCAGGGTCATCGCGTCGCGCAGGGCGAAGAGCTTCGCCCGCAGGGTGATCAGGATCCGGCCGTCCCGGTCCTTCAGCTCCAGGGTGTCGCGGAAGCGCAGGGCCTTCCCGTCGACGAGGAAGGCGGGCCGGCCGTCCTCGTCCTCGATCCAGTAGTCGTCCCCGATGGCCAGCAGTTTGTCCCGTACGAGGTATTTCATGCCCTGATCGTTGCCCGCGATAGGTTGCCGCCATGCCTCTTCTCTACGTGACCGACCTGGCGTACCCGGCGCGCGGCCGCCGCTACGGCGACGAGGACATATTCCTCACCGCCCGGCTCCGCGAGCACTTCCCGCTGGCCCTGTGCCATCCGCTGGACGCGGCGGCGCTGATGCCCGGCTTCGACGCGGTGATCGTCCGCAACAGCGGCCCCGTCCTGCACTACCAGGAGGCCCACGACGCCTTCCGCGCGGCCGCGCTCGCCGCCGGGACCCGCGTCTACAACCCGCTCACCGGCCGCGGCGACATGGCCGGGAAGCAGTACCTCCTCGACCTGACCGCCGCCGGGTTCCCGGTCATCCCGACCGTCGACGACCCGGCGGACCTGCACCTGCTGCCGCGCGTGCCCTCGTACGCGGTGAAGCCCAAGCAGGGCGCCGACTCCATCGGGCTCACCTTCACGGCCGAACCGTCCGGTCCGGCCGGGGAGATCCTGATCCAGCCGCGGATCGACTTCGCGTACGAGGTGTCCTTCTACTTCGTCGACGACGCCTTCCAGTACGCCCTGTACGCGCCCGACCCGAAGCGCCGCTGGGAGCTGGCCCCGTACGAGCCCACGGACGCGGACCTGGCCTTCGCGCGCCGCTTCGTCGAGTGGAACACCCTCGCGCACGGCATCCAGCGCGTCGACGCCTGCCGGGCCCCCTCCGGCGAACTGCTGCTCGTGGAGCTGGAGGACCTCAACCCCTACCTGTCCCTGGACCTGCTCGCGCCCGAGGTCCGCGACTCCTTCGTGCGGGCCCTCACGGCCTCGCTGCGCTCGTTCCTCGCCACCGCCTGAGCAGCAGCCGCCGGCCCGGGACCTCCACCCAGGTGTGCAGGGCCCAGGCGAGGGCCAGGGACACCGAGAAGGCCGCGGCGAGCACCAGCAGGCCCCCGTCCCACAGGGGGAGCTTGGGATGGCCGCCGAAGAGGTGCTCGCCGGTCCGGATCACCAGGATGTGGACCATGTAGAAGGCGAAGGAGACCTCGCCCAGCTTGACGCTGAGCCGCCCCCGCCAGGGCGAGGGCTCCCCCGCCACGTCGGCGCGCGCGGCGGCGGCGATCAGGCACGTGAAGCCGACGACGGTGCAGGCGACGGAGCGGTAGGCGTAGTCGGCCTGGTAGCTCAGGAAGTAGCCGCCCATGGCCAGGGCGAGGGAGGCGGTCAGGCCCGGGCCGCGCCAGCGCCCGGAGCGCACCAGCTCGGCCACGGCGATGCCGAGGACGAATTCGGGGAGGCGGACCAGCGGGAAGAAGTACTGGGACCAGATCGTGCCGTCGGGCACCCCGGTCAGCTCCCAGACGGTCGGCACGGCCAGGACGGCGGCCAGCGCGCAGGCCGCGACGGGCCAGGCGGAGCGCGGCCCGAGGCGGCGCAGCGGCCACAGGAGCAGCGGGAAGCAGAGGTAGAAGAACGCCTCGCAGGCCAGGGACCAGCTGACCGGGTTCAGCCCCTGGAAGTAGGGGATCTCCAGCACCCAGGACTGCACGAGCCCCAGGTTCGCCGCGAGCGGCCGCAGCCCCTGCTTGGTGTCCGGCGCGAACGCCACGGCCATCAGCAGCGCGAAGGCGACGGTGACCAGGTGCAGCGGGTACACGCGGGCGAACCGTCGCCGGTAGAAGGTCAGGACGCGCCGCCCGGTGGGGGCGGTGGCGCTGGACCAGGCGAGGACGAAGCCGGAGAGGACGAAGAAGAACGACACCCCGCTGTTCCCGGCACCGAAGGCGAAGGTGACCAGGTCGTTGGCGCGTCCGCCGAAGTACTCCACGATGTGCACGTGGTACAGGAACACCATCAGCGCGGCGGTCCACCGCAGCCCGGTGAGCGAAGGCAGCGAAACGATTCCGCCACCCCGGCCCTTCTCCGCCACGGCTCCCGCGCCGTCTGTTCCGCTTATCAGCTCAGTCGTCGCCACGGCCGCAAAAACTAGCACGCCCCCACCTTCCGCTTCCGCCCGGCGAAGCCCGCTCACCCGGGGCAGCGGGCCCCCGAGCGGACCGGTGCGGGGGGCCGGCCCAATACCGGAGGAACCTCCTACACCCTCGCCGATCCGCGAGGGCGGACCGGCATCCTCGATTTCTGGATCTCCTGAACCAATGTGCGCACTTCTCGCTAGCGTGGGGACGTGCACCAACACACCACTGCCGACCTGTACTTGCGCCTGTCCCTGGACCGGGAGGGCAAGACCGCGATCGACCGCCAGGAAGCGGACTGCCGCGCGTGGGCAGAGCGCAACGGACTGACCGTCCGCAAGGTCCACATCGACCGTGGACGTTCCGGTTACAAGAACGTCAGCCGCAAGGGGTTCGATGCGGCGATCACAGCGGCCACGGCCGGCGTCGTGGGCGTTCTGATCGTCTGGAAACTCGACCGCCTGTCCCGCAAGGGCATCGGCGAGGTCGGCAAGGCGCTGGACGACATAGGCCGGGCCGGCGGACGGCTGGTCTCCGTCATGGACGGCCTCGACACGAAGAACGACAGCGCCCGGGTCACCATCGCGATGCTGGCGGAACTGGCCCGCAACGAGTCCCGCAATCTCGGGATGCGCGTCGGCAACGCCAAGCGGTACCTGCGTCAGCGGGGCCAGTGGATCGGCGGACAGCCGCCTTACGGGCTGCTGGTGGACCCGGAGGCGAAGAAGCTCGTCCACGACCCCGAGACCGCCGTCTACGCCCGCCTGATCGCCGACGAGGCGCTCTCCGGGAAGGCCCTCGTCCACATCGCCCGGTTGCTGAACGAACACGGGGTGGAGTCCGCCCGTGGAGGCGAGTGGAACTCGTCCAGCGTCATGCAACTCCTTCGCTCACCGGCCTTCGCCGGTCTCATGCCGCAGACCGAGTACGAGGAGCAGCCGGACGGGACACGCAAGTACATGAACCGGGTCTCTCCCTACCGGGATCCCGAGACGCTCGAAACCGTGGGTATCGGTGAGGGGATCATCACGGTCGGGGAGCGTGAACTCATCCTCCGCCAGCTCGAAGCGCGGACGTTTCCTCTGGCGGGAAAGCGGCACGGCCACAAGCAGGGCAAGTCACTGCTCACTGGCATAGCGCGTTGTGGGCTCTGCGGGGCACGGATGAGCAAGGCCGGCACGTCGTACCACTGCTCCAGCCACCGGATGGGGCGAGGATGCTCCGGCGTATCGGCTCGGGTCGAGAGCATCGACGACTACGTGACCCGGGCATTCCTCTCGCGCCTGCCGTCCCTGGAGCCCCAGGACCCGCTCCTCGCCGTGATCGCCGATCGCTGGGTACAGCGGGAGGACCCGGAGGTTTTCGCGAAGCGGGACGCGATCGAGGCGGAGATCGCGGACGAAGGGGCCCGTCTGGCGGACCTGGAGGAGGCCAGGTACCTCCGTGGCGAGTTCACCGGCGCAGACGCGATCGACCGGTACGACCGGCTCGCCGGACGACTTCGTACCCGGATCGAGGGGCTGCGCGCCGACCTACTGCGGATGCCGACCCCTTCCGTGGACATCTCTCCTCTCCTGGACGCGGGCCTGCTGCGTGAGGCTTGGGAAGCCGACGATGCGGCCGGAAGGCGTGAACGCCTGGGCCTCGCAATCGATCGAGTGGAAGTCCGCCGAGGCAGGGTGGGCGTGAGGTTCGACGGCGACGAGCGCTGCCGGATCGTCTGGGCGACGGGCAACCGCGCGGTGCCTGAACCCGGACTGCCAGTGGACCTCCGAACCGACCGGGAACGCTGACGTGTGCACCGACAGGTGCACACAGCACACCGGCCGGACCGGTCACATGACCTTCCTCCGGGAGTTCTCGGAAGTCGCCGTGGTGGAGCGGGTGCCCTGAGTCGCTTCGTACGGGCGTGATCCCGCCTTCACACGGGGATGGCAAGCTTGAAACATGAACGATGCTGCCTCGGCGCCCACCCCCGCGCCCGCGCCCCGCCGTGCCCGTGTCCGTGCCCCCGAGCTGATCGGCAAGGGTGGATGGATCAACACCGGCGGCAAAGATCTGAAGCTGGCCGACTTCCGAGGTCGCACATTGATCCTCGATTTTTGGACCTTCTGCTGCATCAACTGCCTGCACGTCCTCGACGAGCTGCGCGAGCTGGAGGAGAAGCACCGCGACACCGTGGTGATCGTCGGGGTGCACTCGCCGAAGTTCGTGCACGAGGCCGACCACGCCGCCGTCGTCGACGCCGTCGAGCGGTACGAGGTGCACCACCCCGTGCTCGACGATCCCGAGCTCGCGACCTGGAAGCAGTACGCCGTGCGGGCGTGGCCCACGCTCGTGGTGATCGACCCCGAGGGGTACGTCGTCGCGCAGCACGCCGGCGAGGGGCACGCGCACGCCATCGAGCGGCTCGTCGGGGAGCTGGAGGCCGAGCACGCCGCCAAGGGGACCCTGCGGCGCGGCGACGGGCCGTACGTGGCGCCCGAGCCGGTCGCGACCGACCTGCGCTTCCCCGGCAAGGCGCTGCTGCTGGCCAACGGGAACCTGCTCGTGTCGGACTCGACGCGGCACCAGCTCGTGGAGCTCGCCCCCGACGGGGAGAGCGTCGTACGGCGCGTCGGCAGCGGGGAGCGCGGCTTCGGGCCGGACGCCTTCAGCGAGCCGCAGGGCCTGGCGCTGCTGCCCGACGGCCGGGTGGTGGTCGCCGACACCGTCAACCACGCGCTGCGCACCTACGACCCCGCCACCGGTGCCGTCGAGACCGTCGCCGGTACCGGACGCCAGTGGTGGCAGGGCTCGCCCACCTCCGGTCCCGCCCTGGAGGTGGACCTCTCCTCCCCCTGGGACGTGGCCTGGTGGCAGGGCCGGGTGTGGATCGCCATGGCCGGCGTGCACCAGCTGTGGACCTGGGACCCCGAGGCGGGGACCGTCCAGGTGGCCGCCGGGACCACCAACGAGGGGCTCGTGGACGGCCCCGCCGCCGAGGCCTGGTTCGCGCAGCCGTCGGGGCTGTCGGCCGCCGGGGACCGGCTGTGGATCGCCGACTCCGAGACCAGCTCCCTGCGGTACGCGGAGCCCGACGGCGCGGACGGCTACGTGATCCGCTCCGCCGTCGGCACCGGCCTGTTCGACTTCGGCCACCGCGACGGCGACGCCGCCCAGGCCCTGCTCCAGCACCCCCTCGGGGTGACGGCCCTGCCGGACGGCTCGGTCGCGGTCTGCGACACGTACAACCACGCCCTGCGCCGCTTCGACCCCGCCACCGGGCAGGTCACCACCCTCGCCACCGACCTGCGCGAGCCCAGCGACGCCGTCCTCGTCGGCGAGGACATCGTGGTCGTGGAGTCCGCCCGGCACCGGCTGACCCGGCTGCGGCTGCCCGAGGAGGCCGTACGGGTCGACGCGGTCGCCCACCGCACCCGGCGGGCCGCCACCGACGTCGCCCCGGGCACGCTCCGCCTCGACGTGGTCTTCCAGGCCCCGGCCGGGCAGAAGCTCGACACCCGCTACGGGCCCTCCACCCGGCTGCTGGTCTCCTCGACCCCGCCGGAGCTCCTCACCGCCGGGGAGGGCCCCGGCACGGACCTGTTCCGCGAGCTCGCCCTGAACCCGGAGGTCACCGAGGGCGTCCTGCACGTGTCGGCGATGGCCGCCTCCTGCGACGACGACCCGGCCAACGAGTACCCGGCCTGCCACGTCCACCAGCAGGACTGGGGCGTGCCGGTCCGCGTCACCCCGGACGGCGCCGCCCGCCTCCCCCTGGTCCTGGCCGGCCTGGACGCCTGAGCCCCCGCCACGGCCGGCCCGCACGGTCCGGCCGTGGCCGCTCAGCCCTCCAGGAAGGACAGGAGGGCGTTGGCGAGGAGGAACGGGTCGTCGGCGCCGCAGAGTTCGCGGGCGGAGTGCATCGAGAGGATCGCCACGCCGATGTCCACCGTCTGGATGCCGTGGCGGGCGGCCGTGATCGGGCCGATCGTGGTGCCGCAGGGCATCGAGTTGTTGGAGACGAAGGTCTGCCACGGCACCCCGGCGCGCTCGCACGCCCCCGCGAACACCGCGCGGCCGCTGCCGTCGGTCGCGTACCGCTGGTTGACGTTGACCTTCAGGATCGGGCCGCCGTTGGCCCGCGGGTGGTGCGAAGGGTCGTGCCGTTCCGCGTAGTTGGGGTGGACGGCGTGCCCGGTGTCGGAGGACAGGCAGATGGTGCCGGCGAAGGCCCGCGCCCGGTCCTCGTAGCTGCCGCCGCGGGAGAAGACAGAACGTTCCAGCACGTTGCCGAGCAGCGGCCCGTCGGCGCCGGTGTCGGACTGCGAGCCGTTCTCCTCGTGGTCGAAGGCCGCCAGCACCGGGATGTGGTCCAGGGCGGGGTGCGAGGAGACGGCGGCGAGGGCGGCGACGCCCGCGTGCACCGACAGCAGGTTGTCCATGCGGGGTCCGGCCAGCAGCTCGCGGTCGCGGCCCAGATAGGCGGGCGGCTCGATCGAGTGGACCATCAGGTCCCAGCCCGCCACCGAGCCCTGGGGCAGGCCCTCTTCCTCCTCCAGGAAGGCGATCAGGTCGCCCTCGCGGGCGTCGCCCAGACCCCAGATGGGCTGCATGTGGCGCTGCTTGTCCAGCTTCAGCCCGTCGGTGTTCACCGACCGGTCCAGATGCACGGCGAGTTGGGGCACGCGCAGCAGCGCGCGGTCCACGTTCACCAGCCGCTCGGTGCCGTCGCGCAGGGTCAGCCGCCCGGCCAGGCCCAGGTCGCGGTCCAGCCAGGTGTTGAGCAGGGTGCCCCCGTAGATCTCCACGGCGACCTGCCGCCAGCCCTGCGAGCCCGTGTCCGGGACCGGCTTGACCCGCAGGTTGGGGGAGTCGGTGTGGGCGCCGACGATCCGGAAGGGGGTGTGCGCGGCCGCGCCCTCCGGCACGTACCAGGCGATGAGCGCGCCGCCGCGCAGGACGAACCGGCCTCCCGTGCCCGAGTCCCAGGCGTCCTGTTCCGACAACTGCCTGAAGCCCGCCTTCTCCAGCCGCTCCGCCGCGTTGGCCACGGCGTGGTACGGCGACGGACTGGCCGTCAGGAAGGTCATCAGGTCGTCGGTGTGGCCGCGGTCGAAGCGGGCGGGAGAGCTCATGTGGTTCACCTTAACGACGGTCGTGTTCGCCATGTCCGGACTGCGGCGGATAGCCGAAACGTCGGGGGCCGGGGGCTCTTTGGCCCCGGGACCCCGTCGTTCTCAGCCCGGCGGACGCTCGAATCTGCGCTGCAGTTGCCGACGCTCGCCCCGGCGGATGCGCGGGAGCATCTCGGGGGTCTGCGGCGGCCGCTGCGCGCGTCTTCTGCGTCCGGCGCAGAAGATACAGGCCTCACCGGGAGGGGCATCGGGGTCCACCGGCGCGCCCGGGTGTTCGGAGCATCCGGAGGCCCCCCGGGGCCGGGACAGTTCGCGCGCGACGATGAAGGCCCGGTGCAGGTCGTCGGCGATGCGCACGAAGTCCTGGTCGGGTGAGCCGAGCGTGAGGTGGAAGCGCTGCTCGTCGATCGTGCGCAGGTACTGCCGGAGCATGTCGAGCGTGTACGGGGGCTCGGGCACGGGGTAGCCGAGGCGGCGCTGCTCGCCCGCCGCGGCGGGGCCCGCGGCGCGGCCGCCCTGGAGCCGGCGGCCGAGGCGGCGCCGGTCGTTGCAGATCAGGCAGCGGCCCCAGCCCTCGGGGGCCTCGGGGTCGAGGGCGCCGTTGGGGTGCTCGGGGCAGCCCGTGTAGCTCTTGGCGGGGGCGAGGGCGGAGGCCGTCCGGAAGGCGACGTACAGGGCGTCGGCGACGGGGTCGTACTCGGCCGGGTGCGCGCCGTCGTAGAGCTCGGTGATCCGGTCCCCGAGGGCGCCCACATTGGCCTGCAGCTCCTTGAGGGCGTACGGCCGCCCGGTGGGGACGGAATACCCCCTGCTGTTGTGCTGCTCCTGTGGACTCATGCCTACGAGCGTCCCATGAACGACCGACATCGGGGAAAGCCGCCGGCGGGGTGGGTCCGGTCACACCAGCGGCCGGGCCTCCGCTGGGAGGCCCGGCCGCTGTGCGTACACCGCGTACGAGGGGTGCGCCCCGCAGGGCGGCCGGCTAGAAGGCGGCCTCGTCCAGCTCCATGAGGGAGTTGTCGACGGCCTCGGCCAGCGCGCGCTGGACGGAGACGCCCGGCAGCACCTGGGAGGCGAAGAACTTCGCGGCGGCGATCTTGCCGGTGTAGAAGGCCACGTCCTTGGCGGAGGCGGTGGCGAGCTTCTCGGCGGCCACGGCCGCGCCCTTGAGCAGCAGGTAGCCGACGACGACGTCGCCGGAGGCCATCAGCAGGCGGGTGGTGTTCTGGCCGACCTTGTAGATGTTCTTGACGTCCTCGCCGGTGGCGGTGAGGTCGACGATCATCTGGCCGACGATGGCCTCCAGGTCCACGGCGGCCTTGGCGAGGGCGTCGCGGGCGGGGGCGAGGTCGTCGCCGCCGGGGCCCTCGGCGAGGAACTTCTTGATCGTCTCGGAGAGGACGTTCAGCGAGGCGCCCTGGTCGCGGACGATCTTGCGGAAGAAGAAGTCCTGGCCCTGGATCGCCGTGGTGCCCTCGTAGAGGGTGTCGATCTTGGCGTCCCGGATGTACTGCTCGATCGGGTATTCCTGGAGGTAACCGGAACCGCCGAAGGTCTGCAGCGACTGGGCGAGCTGCTCGTAGGAGCGCTCCGAGCCGTAGCCCTTCACGATCGGCAGGAGCAGGTCGTTCAGGCCGATCTCGGCGGAGGCGTCCTCGCCCGCGGCCTGCTTGACCTGGATCGTGTCCTGGACGGAGGCGGTGTACAGCACGAGGGCGCGCATGCCCTCGGCGTACGCCTTCTGCGTCATGAGGGAGCGGCGCACGTCGGGGTGGTGCGTGATGGTGACCTTGGGGGCCGTCTTGTCCATGAAGTTGGCCAGGTCCGGGCCCTGCACGCGCTCCTTGGCGTACTCCAGGGCGTTCAGGTAGCCGGTGGAGAGCGTCGCGATGGCCTTCGTGCCGACCATCATGCGGGCGAACTCGATGATCATGAACATCTGGCGGATGCCGTCGTGCTTGTCGCCGATCAGCCAGCCCTTGGCGGGGTGCTGGTCGCCGAAGGTCATCTCGCACGTGTTGGAGGCCTTGAGGCCCATCTTGTGCTCGACGTTGGTGGCGTACACACCGTTGCGCTCGCCCAGCTCGCCGGTCTCCCAGTCGAAGTGGAACTTCGGGACGAGGAAGAGGGACAGGCCCTTGGTGCCCGGGCCGTGGCCTTCGGGGCGGGCGAGGACGTAGTGGAGGATGTTTTCCTCCATGTCGTGCTCACCGGACGTGATGAAGCGCTTGACGCCCTCGATGTGCCAGGAGCCGTCGTCCTGCTGGACGGCCTTCGTGCGGCCCGCGCCGACGTCCGAACCGGCGTCCGGCTCGGTCAGCACCATGGTGGAGCCCCAGCGCTTCTCGACGGCGATCTCGGCGATCTTCTTCTGCGCCTCGTTGCCCTCTTCGAAGAGGATGCCGGCGAACGCCGGGCCGGAGGAGTACATCCACACGGCCGGGTTCGCACCGAGGATCGTCTCGGCGAACGCCCAGATCAGGGAGCGGGGCGAGGTGGTGCCGCCGATCTCCTCGGGCAGGCCCAGGCGCCAGTACTCGGAGTCCATGAAGGCCTTGTAGCTCTTCTTGAAGGACGCCGGGACGGGCGCGGTGTTCGTGGCCGGGTCGAAGACCGGCGGGGTGCGGTCGGCGTCCTCGAAGGAGGCGGCCAGCTCGTTCTCGGAGAGCTTGGTCATCTCGCTGAGGATGGTCCTGGCGGTCTCGGTGTCCATCTCACCGAACGGGCCGGTGCCGTACACGTTGTCGCGTCCGAGCACCTCGAAGAGGTTGAACTCGATGTCGCGGAGATTCGACTTGTAGTGCCCCATGGCGACGGCTCCGTTAAGGCTCGGGGAGACAGGTTCCTCGTACATACCAATCGGTAACGTCATGATGCTACCCGTCGGTAATAAGGCGCAACCCTTCAACGAAGACTGTGACCAGCGTCAAGCCAGGGACGCTGGAGCGCCGCCGGGGCACCGGCCCGGCGGCGCCGGGGCGTCAGGCCGCGGCCCCCGCGGGCTCCGGGAAGGCCAGGCGCGGCGAGCCGCCCGCCCACCAGACGCCGATCACGAAGGCGGCCGTGGCCTCCACGTACCCCGCCCGGTCCAGCCCGCCCGCGGGCATCGGGCTCCACCCCATCCCCGTGATCAGCTCCTCCACCCGACCCGCCGCCGCCGGGTCGTCCGCGCAGAACGGCACCGCGGGGGCGGCGCCGTCCCGGGTGACCGGGGGCCGGTCCCACATGCTCACGTGGGCCAGGTTGAAGGCCTTCACCACGTGTGCGCCGGGCGCCGCCGCCGCGATCAGCCCCGCCACGCTCCGTCCGCCGCGGGTCGTGAGCATCACCCCGCCGGGGCCGGGCTCCAGCGCGTTCGTGCAGTCCACGACGGTCCGCCCGGCCAGCGCCCCGGCGTGCTCCCGCGCCAGGTCCGGGGCCGCCCCGGCCGGTACGGCCAGCAGCGCCACCTCCCCGTACGCCGCCGCCTCCGCCGGGGACCCGTGCCCGGCCGCCCCGATCCGCCGGGCGAGCACCGCCGCGGCCGCCGCGTCCCGGCCGCCCACGAACACCTCGTGCCCGGCCCGTACCCAGGCGCCGCCCAGGGCCGCCGCCATCGCTCCCGTACCCATGACACCGATCCGCACGGTCCACCCCTCTCCTCGTCGAGTGGCCGACGCTACGGAGACCGACGCACACCGCCCGGTGTCCATCGTCCGGGGCAGGATGACCGCATGGACACGCCGACCGACCCGTCAGACCCGTCCGAGGGCCTGCCCGACATCCCGTACACGGCCGACTGCCGGGCGCGGGTCGCCTTCGAGGTGCTGGCCAAGCGCTGGGACAGCGTCGTGGTCTTCACGCTCGGCGTGCACGGCCCGATGCGGCCGCGCGCGCTCGTCGCGCGGATCGGCGGGATCAGCCCGAAGGTGCTGAACGAGGCGCTGCGGCGGCTGGAGTACAACGGCCTCGTCGAGCGCCGCCCGTACGCCGAGGCCCCGCCGCGCGTGGACTACGCCCTGACGGAGGCCGGCACCGCCCTGCTGGTCCCGATGCGGGGGATGGGAGCCTGGGCCGCGCGGTACGCGGACGCGGTGCTCGACGCGCAGGACCGGTACGAGGGCCGCTAGGGGCGGGGTAGTTCGGCCCAGACGGTCTTGCCGCCCGGCTCCCGCCGCACGCCCCAGCGCAGCGACACGGCGGCCAGCAGGGCCAGCCCCCGCCCGGACTCGTCGGTCTCCGCGGCCTGCCGCGGCGCGGGCCACGCGTGCGGACCGGGGTCGGTGAGCTCGACCCGCGTACGGGTTGCCCTGCCGGTGACCCTCAGGGTGACGGGGGTGCCCTCGCCGAGGTGGGCGATCACGTTGGCCAGCAGCTCGCTGACACAGAGCTCCGCGTCGGGGCTCGCCCCGGCCCCGAGGTGCTCGCGCACGGCGTGCCGCAGCAGGGGCGCCGCCTGGGGGACGGCGAGCAGCCGGATGGTGAGGCTCACCGCGAGGTCAGCACTTCGGCGAGCCGCCGCGCGGTGGCGGCGTTGCAGTTGCCGAGGGCGATGAGGGGCGGGGACTTGGACGTCCCCGCGTACGAGGGCAGGTGCAGGTCCAGCGAGGGCAGCGTGATCCCGTGTGCCGCGAGGGCGGCGCGGAGTTCGGTGAGGGCGGTGATCGCTACGCGGTCGCCGTCGTGATCGCTCATGGGGGGATTTCCGTTCCTGTGCGGAGTGTGACGAAGCCCTCACAGGCTGACGCGGCGCCGCGTACCGTGGGAAGGGTTTCGGCTCCACAGGACGAAGTGTGGAAAGCAGGCCCTGGCGATGGCCGCACGCAAGGACATTGACGGCTCGGAGAGCGTCCCGGCGTTCTACGGCAAGGAGCTGCGCTGGCGGCGCGAGAAGGCGGGACTGACGCTCCAGCACCTCGTGGAGGGCAGCTTCTACGGCGTCAGCTACCTCAGCGAGATCGAGCGTGCCCAGCGCCGCATGCCGCAGGATTTGGCCCGGCACGTGGACCAGGTGCTGGGTACGGACGGCTTCTTCGAGCGGTGCTGCGAGGACGTCCGGAATGCCCCGCAGGGACCGCACGCCAAGTACTTCGCGCCGGTGGCGGAGAAGGAAACGCGGGCGCGGACCATCGAGGAGTGGGCCAACGCACTGATCCCCGGACTGCTGCACACGGGACCGTACATCCGGGCGATCATCCATGCCACGCACCCGCTGGAGTCGGCGGAGGAGGTCGAGGCGAGGGTGCAGAAGCGGCTGAAGCGAGGACGGCTCTTCGAGGACCCGAAACGGCCGGAGTATTGGGTGATCCTGCATGAGTCGCTGCTCAGGTATCCCCTGCTGCCGCCCCTGGAGATGGCGGATCAGCTGGACCACATCGCCTCACTGGCCAGGCGCCGCCGCATCGTTCCACAGGTCCTTCCGTGGAACGTCGTCAGCCGACCGTTCATGGCGCACTCCATCAAGCTCATGTACTTCGATGATGAGCCGCCGTTCATGTACACAGAAGGGCCCTATTACGGCCAACTCATCGACGATCCAGCCATCGTGACCGCGTATCGGAACGCATACGATCACCTCAGGGCCGCCGCTCTGTCGTCGCAGGCGTCCCTCGACCTGCTCGAATCGACAGCCGAGGACCTTCGAAATGGAACGCAGCGTTGATCTGCGCAATGCCACCTGGCGGACGAGCACCTACACCAACGGCGATAACGGCGACTGCGTCGAAGTGGCCGACGGGGTGGACGGGGTCGTGCCCGTGCGGGACTCCAAGGTGACGGGCGGGCCCGTGCTCGTGCTGTCGGCGGCGGCCTGGGGGCCCTTCGTCTCCGCACTGAAGGGCGGTACCGCCCCGGACGGTCCGCGGCATCGATAGGCTGTCGGCCATGTACGGCTACGACCAGAACCCCGGCGCTCAGCAGCAGTACGCGCAGCCCCAGCAGGGCTACGCGCCGCCGCTGTACCCCGAGCCGTCGCCGCCGTCGCTCGCGGACGCCGTTCGGGCCTTCACCACCGGGCAGCTCGCCGCCGAGGACTTCCAGCAGATCTTCGCCTCCTCGAAGGTCTACTGCCCGCGCGGGGACACCCCGGGATTCCTGGCGCTGCACAACACGCAGCAGCCGGTCATCCCGATGTTCACCACGCTCAAGGAGCTCCGCCGGTACGCCGGCAAGGAGTCCAAGTACTTCGTGATCACCGGCGCCGAGGTGATCGACCTGCTCCCCACCGGCTACGGCTTCGTCCTCGACATGGAGGGCGACCACCGGATGGTGTTCGACGCCAAGGCCGTCGAGCAGATGGTCGACTTCGCCATGCGCCGCATGTACGGCTAGGAGCCGGTCCGGCGCGGTCCGCGCCGCCGCCACAGCGCCACGCCCGCCGCTCCCGCCGCCAGGGCCGCCGCCCCGTACCCGTACAGCAGGGCCGGGTCGGGGTGGTGGGCCAGGCTGAGGCGGATGCCGGCGTAGACCGGGAGGACGATGAGCTGCCAGCGGCCGTCGTAGTCGACCCCCGCGGTGGCCCACTGGAGCAGCAGCCCGGCGAGGAACGTCAGGACCGCCCAGGCGGTGAGGTACGGCCAGGGGGAGCCGGGCAGCGGGGTCAGCGGCATGCCCGTCGCCGCCCAGCGGTGGGTGGCGTAGCCGATGGCCGTGACCAGGGCGGCGATGCCGGCGGCCCGGCCGAGGGCGGCCAGGGGTGCGGGCGGGCTCCAGCGGGCCGGGGCGACGGGATCGGGCAGGGGTGCGGACGTACGGGTCTCCATGTCCGGGAAGACCGGGCTGCGCTCGCTTCGGTTGTCATGCGTAGGACATTTGGCGGGATTTACCTGGTCAGCGGCCTGCTGCCCCCTCGCGCGCCCGTCCGGGAATGAGCCGGGCGGGTGCACTGTTCTGTGGGGTGTGGCAGAAAGTTCGACTTTCAACTAAAGTTGATGCCAGAAGGAGGTCCTGACCATGCCCGCAGTGACTGTTGAGAACCCGTTGACCCTTCCGCGCGTGGCCGCACCGCAGACGGCCGAGCCGCGCAAGGTGCTGGCCGTGTCCACGGCCCCGGGTGGCTTCGAGGGCGAGGGCTTCCCGGTGCGCCGCGCGTTCGCCGGGATCGACTACCAGCACCTCGACCCGTTCATCATGATGGACCAGATGGGCGAGGTGGAGTACGCGCCGGGCGAGCCCAAGGGCACCCCCTGGCACCCCCACCGCGGCTTCGAGACCGTCACGTACCTGATCGACGGAACCTTCGTCCACCAGGACAGCAACGGCGGCGGCGGAGTCATCAACGGCGGCGACACCCAGTGGATGACCGCCGGTTCGGGCCTCCTGCACATCGAGGCCCCGCCGGAGTCCCTCGTCGTGTCCGGCGGGCTCTTCCACGGCCTCCAGCTGTGGGTGAACCTCCCGGCCTCCGACAAGATGATGCCCCCGCGCTACCAGGACATCGGCGGCGGCCAGGTCCAGCTGCTCACCACCCCGGACGGCGGCGCGCTGATCCGCGTCATCGCCGGTGAGCTGGACGGACACCAGGGCCCGGGCATCACCCACACGCCCATCACGATGATCCACGCGACCGTCAGCCCCGGCGCCCAGGTCACCCTGCCGTGGCGCGAGGACTTCAACGCCCTCGCCTACGTCATGGCCGGCCGCGGCTCGGTCGGCGAGGAGCGCAGGCCCGTCCACACCGGCCGGACCGCGGTGTTCGGCCAGGGCGGATCGCTCACGGTGCGGGCGGACGAGTCCCAGGACTCCAACGCCCCCGACCTGGAGATCGTCCTCCTCGGCGGCCGCCCCATCCGGGAGCCCATGGCGCACTACGGGCCGTTCGTCATGAACAGCCGCCACGAGCTCCAGCAGGCCTTCGACGACTTCCAGGCGGGCCGGCTGGGCACGGTTCCGACGACGGAGCGCACGAGGTAGAAGCAAGTAGAAGCAAGCGGAAGCAGCGGGAGCGGGGCCCCGCCCCTCAGCGGGGCGGGGCCCCGGATCCGTTCCCGGCCCCGTTCCCGGCTTCGCCGTAGCGGTCGCGGAGTTCCGCGAGGGTTCCGGTGACGGCTGCCGTCAGGGGGACGGCGAGGAGCATGCCGAGGATGCCGGCGAGGCTCGCTCCGGCCGTGATGGCCAGCATCACCACCGCCGGGTGCATCTGGACCGTCCGGCTCTGGACCAGGGGCTGGAGCACGTACCCCTCGATCATCTGCACCGCCAGCACCACGGCCAGCACCCACAGGGCGATCACCCAGCCCCGGTCGGCGAGGGCGACGAGGACCGCCACGGCGCCGGAGAGGAAGGCGCCGAGGTACGGCACGTACGCGGTGATGAACACCAGCGCGGCCAGCCCCAGCGCCCCCGGAACCCGCAGTACGAGCAGGGCGGTGCCGATCAGCACGGCGTCGACGAGGGCCACGAAGGTGGTGCCGCGCATGAAGCCCTCGACGGCGCGGAAGGCCCGGCGGGCCATCGCCTCCACCAGGTCGCCCGAACGGCTCGGCACCAGCGCGCGCAGCGCGCCCGTGGCCCGGTCGGAGTCACGCAGGAAGAAGAAGACCAGCACCAGGGCCAGGGCACCGGTCGCGATCATCGAGGCGACCGCGCCGACCCCGGAGAGCAGCCCCGAGGCGGCGCTGCCGCCGAACTTCGCGAGCAGGTCCTTGGCGTTCCCGGCGACGTCCTCCAGCGAGGTCCCGGCCGCCCCGAAGTGCTCGGCGATGCCCCGGCCGGCCCGCGCCAGCGCGTCGACGATCTGATCGCCGGTCTCGAACAGCGCCAGCGCGACGACGTACGTGGCCCCGCCGACGACCGCCACGACGGCGAGGCAGGTCAGCCCCGCCGCGAGCGAACGGTTCATCCCCTTGCGCACCAGCCGGCGGTGCAGCGGCCCGAGCAGGGCCGTACCGAGTACGGCCAGCAGGACGGGCGTGACCACGCTGCGCAGGAACACGCACAGCCAGATGCCGAGCGCGAGCACGCCCGCGACGAGCAGGACGACCGCGCACCAGGCGGCCAGCCGCCGCACCGGGGCGGGAAGCAGGGGGGTCGGCATCGCCGCGGCCGCCTTTCGGGAGGTGTCCTCAGCCCTCGTCAGTCCGGGTCCGGGCCCTGGTCCTCGTCCGGTTTCGAGCGCTCGTACAGCTCGAACCAGATCGACTTGCCGGCGCCCCGGGGGTCGACGCCCCAGGTGTCGGCGAGCATCTCCATCAGCAGGACGCCGCGGCCGCTGGAGGCCATCTCCCCCGGCTGGCGCTTGTGGGGCGGCTCGTCGCTGCCGTCCGCGACCTCCACGCGCAGCCGCCGCGCCCCCAGCTCGCCCACCGCCTCCGCGACCAGCAGGGCGTCGCCGTCGGTGTGCACCAGCACGTTGGTCACCATCTCGGAGACCATCAGCACCGCGGAGTCCACCTGGTCGGGGTCCGCCCAGTCGTGCAGCAGCTCCCGGACCTGGCGCCGCGCGCCCGCGATCCGCTCCGGCTCGGCCTGCGCCACCGTCGCCGCCATGCGCCGCGCGGGCCGTGCGCCGTGCGGGAACGCGGGGCCGCAGCCGCAGGCCGCGCCCTCGCGGCAGAGCAGCACCACGGCTATGTCGTCCTCGCGGCGGTCGGCCAGCGGTCCGGTGGTGTGGTGCGAGGAGGGGCCGTGGACGGCCTGCACCAGCAGGTCGGCCAGCTCCTCCAGGCTCTCCGTGTCGTGCGCCCAGGTCTCCAGGACAACCCGCAGCCGGGCCCAGCCGGTGTCCAGGTCGTGCCCGCCGGTCTCGATCAGCCCGTCGGTGCACAGCATCATCGTCTCGCCGGGTTCCAGGGCGAACCGGGTCGTCGGGTAGTCCGTGTCGGGGACGATGCCGAGCGGCAGCCCGCCCGCCGTGGGCCGCATCAGGACGGTGCCGTCCGTCATCCGGACCGCCGGGTCGGGGTGCCCGGCCCGGGCCACCTCCAGCAGGCCCGTCTCCGGGTCGCACTCCACGTACAGGCAGGTCGCGAAGCGCGGGCTCTGGTACTCGGCGTCCCCGGCGGAGTCCGACTCCTGGGAGGAGCACAGCCCGGCCAGGAAGCGGGAGGCCCGCGAGAGCACCGCGTCCGGCCGGTGCCCCTCGGACGCGTAGGCCCGTACGGCGATCCGCAGCTGCCCCATCAGGCCCGCGGCCCGTACGTCGTGCCCCTGGACGTCGCCGATGACCAGCGCGAACCGGCCCGAGGGCAGCGGGATCATGTCGTACCAGTCGCCGCCGACCTGGAGCCCGCCGCCGGTGGGGACGTAGCGGGCGGCGATGGTCATGCCGGGGATCTCGGGCCCCAGCTGCGGCATCATCGACCTCTGGAGACCGGTGGTGAGTTCCCGTTCGGACTCGGCGACCCCGGCCCGCTGGAGGGCCTGGGCCAGCATCCGGGCCACCGTCGTCAGCACGGACCGCTCGTCGGGCGAGAACGTCACCGGGTGCTTGAAGGCGGCCATCCAGGCGCCCATGGTCCGCCCGGCCACGATCAGCGGCAGGAAGGCCCAGGACTCCCGGCCGAAGCGCTGCGCGAGCGGCCAGGTGACCGGGAAGCGCTCCAGGTAGTCCCCTGGGGTGGGCAGGTAGATCGCCCGGCCGGTGCGGACCACCTCGGCGGCCGGGTAGTCCGTGTCCACCCGCATGTCGCTGAAGGGGCTCTCGTCCCCCGGACCGTGCCCGTGGTGCCCGATGATCGACAGCCGGTCGCCCGCCACCCCGAAGACGGCCAGCCCGTCGGGGCTGAAGCCCGGCATCGACAGGGACGCCGCCACCCGCAGCACCTCCGCCGTGGAGCGGGCCTCGGCGAGCGCCCGGCCCGCGTCCAGCAGGAAGGCCTCGCGGGAGCGGCGCCAGTCGCCGGTGATCGGGGTGTGCACGGCGGTGGTGCCGGGCTGCGGCTCGGCGATCTCCTGGATGGTGCCGATCAGCTCGTAGTCGACCCGGCCCCCGGCGGACCGGTTCTCCATCGGCTTGCTGCGGCTGCGCACGGTGCGCAGCACGCGCCCGTCCTCGTCCATGATCCGCAGCCGGGCCTCGGCGAGGGTGTCCTCGGCGACGGCCAGGTTCACGATGCCGTTGATCTCGTTCCAGTCCACCGGGTGGAAGCGGGAGCGCACGGCCACCTCGGGCAGCACGACGGGCTCCGCGGGCAGCCCGAGCAGCCGGGCGGCCTCGCCGTCGAGGGTGACCGTCCCGGAGGCGTTGTCCCATCGCCACAGGCCGGTCGCGATGGCGGCCAGGACGTCCTCGGTGCGCACCCGGCCATCTTTACAGGTCATCCCACCGGGCCGCCTGTTCGCCGCCTCTCCGGGCGCGCCCGCCGGGCGGCCCGCCCGGACGGTAACCTTGGGACGGTTGAATCCACCCTGGTATCGCGTAGAACTGGATGACTGATGCATCGGTACAGGTCCCACACGTGCGGCGAGCTCCGTGCCTCCGACGTCGGCTCCGACGTCCGGCTGAGCGGCTGGCTGCACAATCGTCGAGACCTGGGCGGCATCCTCTTCATCGATCTGCGTGACCACTACGGCATCACGCAGCTCGTCGCCCGCCCCGGCACCGCCGCCGCCGCCGTCCTGGACAAGCTGTCCAAGGAGACGGTCGTGCGCGTCGACGGCAAGGTCGTCTCCCGCGGCGCCGACAACGTCAACCCGGAGCTGCCCACCGGCGAGATCGAGATCGAGGCCGCCGAGGTCGAGGTGCTCGGCGCGGCCGCCCCGCTGCCCTTCACGATCAACACCGACGACGGGGTGAACGAGGAGCGGCGCCTGGAGTACCGCTTCCTCGACCTGCGCCGCGAGCGCATGCACCGCAACATCATGCTGCGCTCGGCGGTCATCGCGTCGATCCGCTCGAAGATGGTGGCCCTCGGCTTCAACGAGATGGCGACCCCGATCCTCACCGCGACCTCTCCCGAGGGCGCCCGTGACTTCGTCGTCCCGTCCCGCCTGAACCCGGGCAAGTTCTACGCCCTGCCGCAGGCGCCGCAGCAGTTCAAGCAGCTGCTGATGATCTCGGGCTTCGACCGCTACTTCCAGATCGCGCCCTGCTTCCGCGACGAGGACGCCCGCGCGGACCGTTCGCCGGGCGAGTTCTACCAGCTCGACGTCGAGATGTCGTTCGTCGAGCAGGAGGACGTCTTCCAGCCGATCGAGCGCCTGATGACCGAGCTCTTCACCGAGTTCGGCGGCGGCCGCGAGGTCACCTCCCCCTTCCCGCGGATCCCGTTCCGCGAGTCGATGCTCAAGTACGGCAACGACAAGCCCGACCTGCGCGCCAAGCTGGAGCTCGTCGACATCACCGACGTGTTCGAGGGCTCGGAGTTCAAGGCGTTCGCCGGCAAGCACGTGCGTGCGCTGGCCGTCCCGGACACCGCCGCGCAGCCGCGCAAGTTCTTCGACGGCCTCGGCGAGTACGCGATCTCGCTGGGCGCCAAGGGCCTGGCCTGGGTCCGCGTCGGCGAGGACGGCGCCCTGACCGGCCCGATCGCCAAGTTCCTCACCGAGGAGAACGTCAAGGTCCTCACCGAGCGTCTGGGCCTCGCGGCCGGCCACGCGGTGTTCTTCGGCGCGGGCGAGTTCGACGAGGTCTCCAAGATCATGTCGGGCGTGCGCGTCGAGGCGGCCAAGCGGGCGGGCCACTTCGAGGAGAACGTCTTCCGCTTCTGCTGGATCGTCGACTTCCCGATGTACGAGAAGGACGAGGAGACCGGCAAGATCGACTTCTCCCACAACCCCTTCTCCATGCCGCAGGGCGGCATGAAGGACCTGGAGGAGAAGGACCCGCTCGACATCCTGGCCTGGCAGTACGACATCGTCTGCAACGGCATCGAGCTGTCCTCCGGCGCCATCCGCAACCACGAGCCCGAGGTCATGCTGAAGGCCTTCGCGATCGCCGGGTACGAGGCGGAGACCGTCGAGCGGGAGTTCGCGGGCATGCTGAAGGCGTTCCGCCTCGGCGCCCCGCCGCACGGTGGCATCGCCCCGGGCGTGGACCGCATCGTGATGCTGCTGGCCGACGAGCCGAACATCCGCGAGACCATCGCCTTCCCGCTGAACGGCAACGCCCAGGACCTGATGATGGGCGCGCCGACGGTGCTGGAGGAGGCCCGCCTGCGCGAGCTGAACATCGCGCTGCGCAAGCCGGTCGAGACGAAGACGGCGGCCTCGGAGCGGCCCGTCTCGGACGCGGTCATCCCCGACCCGGGTTCGCCGCGCGGCTGATCCGGGCCCGCGCCGGCCGTAGCGCGCGCAACGCATGTAACGCATGTAACGCCGAAGGCGGCGCCCCCTCCGTGGTGGAGGGGGCGCCGCCTTCGGCGTGGGGGGCCGTCTAGAAGCGCTCCAGCAGGCCCTTGAGGAGGGCGGCCGAGGTCAGTTCGGCGGGGGCCGGGCCGGCGTGGAAGAAGCCGGCGTTCTCGGCGTCCAGCTTGCGCAGGAAGTCGAAGGCCTTGTTGTCGTGGTCGCCGAACGCGACGAACTGCCAGTGCACCTCGGGGGCGGTGGCCGCCGCGTCGGCGATGGCCTGGCGGGCGGGCTGCCGGTTGTCGGGCGCGCCGTCCGTCTGGAAGACGACCAGGGCCGGGCCCGTGCCGCCGTCCTTGCGGTAGCGCTCCAGGACGGCCTCCACGGCCACGTGGTAGCTGGTGCGGCCCATGCGGGCCAGCTCGGCGTGCCGGGTCTCGACCCAGGCCGCGTCGTGGGCGTCGAGGGTCAGCTCGGCGGTGCCGTCCACCTCGGTGGAGAAGAACACCGTGTGGACGGTGGCCTCCTCGTCGAGGTGCGCGGCCAGCGCCAGGGTGTGGTCCGCCAGGTACTGGGCGCTGCCGTCCTTGTAGAAGCCGCGCATGGAGCCGGACCGGTCGAGCACGAGGTACACCTTGGCGCGGGCGCCGGCCCGGCCCTTGCCGCGCAGCACCTGAGCGGCGGCCTTGTACGGGGCCGCGACCCCGGCCGCCCGCCGCCGGACCGCTGCCGCGGCCACGGCGGGCCCCTGCCCTGCCTCGTCGGCGACGGCCTCCGCCTCGGCGTCGGCCTCGGCCTCGACCGGGGTGGCGGCTGCGGGCTCCGCCTCCGGCTCAGTGGCTTCGGCTTCCGCCGGGGTGGCCTCCGCCTCGGCGGCGGGCTCGGCGTGGGCCGCGACGGCCTCCGGCTCGGCGGCCGCTGCTGCGGGCTCGGGCTCCGGCTCGTCGGCAACGGCCTCGGCCGGGGCTGCGGCTGCTGCCACGGGCTCCGCCTCGGCGGGCGCGGGCTCGGCGTGGGCCGCGACGGCCTCCGGCTCGGCGGCGACGGCTTCCGCCGGGGTGGCCTCCGGCTCGGCGGGCGCGGGTTCGGCGTGGGCCGCGACGGCCTCCGGCTCGGCAGCCGCTGCTGCGGGCTCGGGCTCCGCCGGGGTGGCTTCGGCCTCGGTGGCCGGCTCGGCCGGGGCTGCGGCTGCTGCCACGGGCTCCGGCTCGGCGGGCGCGGGCTGCGCCTCCGCCTCGGTGGCGGCGGCTTCGGCTTCCGCCGGGGTGGCCTCCGCCTGGGCGGCGGGCTCGGCCGGGGCTTCGGCCGGGGCGGCTGCTGCTTCGGGCTCCGCATCGGTGGCCTGCGGCTCCGCCTCGGCCTCCGGCTCGGCGGCGAGGGCTTCGGCTTCCGCCGGGGTGGCCTCCGCCTTGGCGGCGGGCTCGGGCTCCGCCGGGGCGGCTTCGGCCTCCGCCTCGGCCGGGGTGGCTTCCGGCTCGGCGACCGTGACGGCCTCGGCCTTCGCCTCCGCCGGGGCGGCCTTCCGCTCGGCGGGGGTCGGGGGCGGCTGGGGGGCCGCCGCAGGCGACGGGCGGCGTGCCTCCGGGACCGTCGGGTCCGCGACCGGCGTCGGGGCGGTGAGCACCGTTCCCGGCTCGCGGTCCCGCGGCGCGGACTGCGGCGGGACGGTGGGGTTGTCGAAGGAGGCCGCCACCAGTTCGGCGGCCGCGTCCAGGGGATGGCGTTCCGCCTGGCTGGGGACCGCCGCCGAGGTGGAGGAGTCCGACGTCTCCGGAACCGGCTCGGCAGACCGTCCGAACACCTTGCGCAACAAGCTCCGAATACCCATGGGCCAGGCCTTTCGCATGAGTGCGTGCGTCATTTGTCCGTGCTGCGCGGTTGATCCCTGCCCAGAGTGGACACGTAAGGTTATCGGCCCCTTGGCTGGAACTTCGGCAGGGGCGCCTTTCGTGGCGCCCAGCCAACCAGGGAACCGGGGCCTGCGCCCGAACTGCCCCTCCGCCGTGCCGGGTTCATTCAGCGTTCACTCCCGTGCCGTCGCATCGGCGCAACCCGCGCCTAGCGTCGCGTCACCGCTGGTTCGTACCGACACGCTGTCGGCCCCGTGCACTCACCGGAGGACACTTCGTGCGCAAGCTCCTGCCGATCATCGGCAACCCGCATGGGAGCGGCCGTTCCGCTCTCACCTGTCGCTACCGCTGTGGCGACGCATGCTTCCACGAGGTGCCCAACACCAGCGACAACGAGTACGTCGGCGACGTCATGGCCCGCGCCTACTCGCGCCGCTCGATGCTGCGTTCCGCAGCCGTCGTCACCGTCGCGACCGCCGCCGGCACCGCCGTCGCCCTCGGTGCGGGCGGCGGCCAGTCCGCCGAGGCCACCCCCACCGCCGACCCCCAGGCCGGTTCCGGCGAGGCCGCGCGCGGTCTGCGTTTCAAGGCCGTCGCGCCGAACACCGACGACCGCGTCACCGTCCCCGAGGGCCACGACCAGAACGTCGTCATCCGCTGGGGCGACCCGATCGTCAAGGGCGCCCCGGGGTTCAACCCGGACAAGCAGACCGCCGCCGCCCAGGCCGGCCAGTTCGGGTACAACAACGACTTCCTGAGCCTGCTCCCGCTCGGCGGCGGCTACGAGCGCCGGCAGCTCCTCGTGGCCAACCACGAGTACACGGACGAGAACCTCATGTTCAAGGGCTACGACCCGGCGAACCCGACCCGCGAGCAGGTCGAGATCGCCTGGGCCGCGCACGGCCTCGGCGTCGTCGTCGTCCAGGAGGACCACCGCTCCGGCAAGCTGACGGCGGTCAACCGCCACCAGCTCAACCGCCGCCTCACCGCCACCAGCGAGTTCCGCCTCACCGGCCCGGCCGCCGGCAGCCCGCTGCTGAAGACCTCCGCCGACCCGACCGGCACCAAGGTGCTCGGCACGCTCAACAACTGCTCGGGCGGCACCACCCCGTGGGGCACCACCCTGCACGGCGAGGAGAACTTCAACCAGTACTTCGCCAACGCCGCGCAGGTCACCGACCCGGCCGAGGCCGCCCGCCTGAAGCGCTACGGCGTGAGCGCCGGCGCCACCGAGCGCAAGTGGGAGCGGTTCGACAAGCGCTTCGACTGCGTCCAGGAGCCCAACGAGTCCCACCGCTTCGGCTGGGTCGTCGAGCTGGACCCGTACGACCCGGGCTCCGTCCCGCGCAAGCGCACCGCGCTCGGCCGCTTCAAGCACGAGGGCGCCCAGCCGCGGCTGACCGAGGACGGCCGTCCCGTCGTCTACATGGGCGACGACGAGCGCTTCGACTACTTCTACAAGTTCGTCTCCTCGAAGCAGATGAAGAAGGGCGACTCGCGCGCGGCGAAGGAGCACAACCTCACGCTGCTCGACGAGGGCACCCTCTACGTCGCCAAGCTCAGCGGCGACTCCCCGGCCGAGGAGTTCGACGGCTCCGGCAAGCTGCCCGCCGACGCCCAGTTCGACGGTTCCGGCGTCTGGATCAAGCTCGCCACCGCCTCCCCCTCCGGCAACGTCTCGCACGTCCCCGGCATGAGCGCCGAAGAGGTGTTCGTCTTCACCCGCCAGGCCGGTGACAAGGTCGGCGCCACCAAGATGGACCGCCCCGAGGACATCGAGCCGAGCCCGCGCACGGGCCGCGTCTACGTGGTGCTGACGAACAACGCCGACCGGGGCAAGCCGGGCAAGGAGGGCGCGACCGAGCCCAACCCGCGCAACCTCAACAAGCACGGCCAGATCCTGGAGCTCGCAGAGAACTTCGACGACCCGGCGGGCGACGGCTTCGCCTGGCGGCTGTTCCTGGTCGCCGGCGACCCGAAGGACCCGTCGACCTTCTTCGCGGGCTTCCCGAAGGACAAGGTCAGCCCGATCTCCTGCCCGGACAACGTGACCTTCGACCCGCACGGCAACCTGTGGATCGCCACCGACGGCAACCAGCTCGGTTCGCACGACGGCCTGTTCGGCGTCGCCACCGCCGGTGAGCGCCGCGGTGAGCTCAAGCAGTTCCTCACCGTGCCGCGCGGCGCCGAGACCTGCGGTCCGCTGGTCCAGGACAAGCGCGTCCTGGTCGCCGTGCAGCACCCGGGCGAGATCGACGGCGCGTCCGTCGAGAAGCCGCAGTCGGTGTGGCCCGACGGTCCGGGCAAGATCGTCCGCCCGGCGGTCGTGTCGGTGTGGCGCAAGGACGGCAAGAACATCGGCGTCTGATCCGCCGGTCATCCTCGCTGCGGCGTGGGGCAGTTGGCCGCACCCCGGTCAACTGCCCTCCGTCAGCCGCCCCACCGGCAGCCGCAGGGTCGTCACCGCACCCCCGTCCGGGGCGTTGGCGAAGGTCAGGGTGATCTCCAGGACCGCGGCCTGCCCCGCCACGATGGTCAGGCCCAGCCCGTGGCCCCGGCCGCGGCCGGGGTCCCCGGTGCGGAAGCGCCGGGGGCCCTGCTCGATCAGCTCGGCGGGGTAGCCCGGCCCGTGGTCCCGTACCACCACCACCGGGCCCTCGACCGTCACCTCGACGGGCGGCCGCCCGTGCCGGTGGGCGTTGGCCAGCAGGTTGGCCAGGATCCGGTCGAGGCGCCGCCGGTCGGTGAGCACCGCCAGATCCCGTACCACCCGGACGTCGGCGGGCAGCCGGGTCCCCGCGACGGCCCGCTCCACGGCCCGGCCCAGCTCCACCCGGGCCAGGTCGGCCCGCTCCACCCCGGAGTCCAGCCGGGAGATCTCCAACAGGTCCTCGGTGAGCAGGTGCAGGGCCTTCAGCCGGTCGTTGATCATCTCTTTCGGGCGGCCCTCGGGGAGCAGCGCGGCCGCCGCCAGCGAGCCCGTCAGCGGGGTGCGCAGCTCGTGCGCGACATCGGCGGTGAACCGCTTCTCGGCCTCCAGCCGTCCCTGGAGCGAGGCCGCCATCGAGTCCAGCGCCTGGGCGACGTCCCGTACCTCGTCGTGGTGGCGGCGCGGCCGCTCCGTCTGCGCGTCCGCGTCGGCGGGCAGGCCCACCCGGGCGTCCAGGTCCCCCGCGCTGATCCGGCGGGCCACGGCGGCCGCCCCGGCGAGCCGCCGGCTGATCCGGTCCGCGAGGAAGAGCCCGGCCAGGGCCACCAGCCCGGCCGCGAGCGCCGAGCACGCCAGGATCGCGGTGTCGAGGTCGCGCAGCCGGTCGCGGGTGTTCCCGTACGGGATCCAGACGGCCAGGGCCTGCCGGTCGGCGGGTGCGGCCGCCCACATCACCGGCTTGCCCTCGCGGGTGCCGACCATGCTGCCGGTCCGGCCGCGCGCCACGAGCCCGCGCAGCGGGCGGGGCAGGCCGGGGGGGTCCAGGGCGGCGTTCACGTCGCCGTGGGCGGTGCCGTACTCGTAGTGGCCGAGGGCGTGGTCGAGGTCCCGGCCGGCTTCCTTGCGGACCTCTCCGACGACCTGCCGGGCGACCACGTCGTGCACGAGGATCCCGAGGACGGCCGCGACCAGGCAGCACACCGTCGTCGTGGTGAGGGCGATCTTCCACCGCAGGCTGCTCAGCGGGCGCATCGGGACCGGTTCGCGGGCAGCGGCACGTCGGTGAGGCCGTGGCACTCGTCGAGGGTGAGCTGCGACAGGCTCATGCTGCCCGTCTTCGGGTCCCAGACGTAGTCGGAGACCGAGATGTACTGCGGGTTCGTGGTCGGTTCGCGGATGGCCAGGTGCTCGGCGGCCACCTCGACCCCTTCCAGCACCCCGCGCCGGGCCAGGATCCGGGCGACGCGCCCGTCGTCGCGGACGCCGTACACGCGCAGCTCGCTGATCCGGCCGTCCACGTCCAGGGCGGTGATCAGCTCCTCCCGGCCGTCGCCCGTCAGGTCGTGCAGGACGCCGGGACGCACCGGGCAGTCCGGTCCGCCGTCCCGGGCCCGCGAGCACAGGGCGAGCCGCTGCGCCGCGCGCGGGTCGACCAGGCGGCCCGTGCCGCCGTCCTCGGCGGTGGCGGCGGTGATGTCGGCCCGTACGACGGCCAGCGCGTCGACCCCGCGCATGGTCCGGGCGGGCACCTCGGGCAGCCCGGGCACCACGGCGGGCGCGCCCGCCTGCTGGCCGGGGCCGGGCGGGGCGGGGTGGATGTCCTTCCACAGGCTGCGGGGGGCGTGCACCGTGCCGAGGTCGCCGCCGTCGCGCAGCCCCTCCGTATCGGCGCAGCCCGCCGCAGCCGCCAGAACGGCGGCGAGGACCATCACGGCCGGCACCCGGTGCATGCTCCGATGCTCCCCCGGCGGCCCCGGCCCGGCCCGGCCCGTGCGCCGTTCGGGGGACGCGCGCCGCCGGCTGGGGCGGGATGCCGGGGCGGGCCGCAGGACGGCGTGGTGTGCGGCCCGCGCGCCCGCCCGCGCGCCGCCGGTCAGCGCTCGGGCTGGGCGATGGCGCGCGCGGCCGCGACCTCGTGGTGGAGCGGGGCGAGTACGGAGTCCTCCGCACCCGGCGCCAGCGGCGGGATCCGGACCTCCTTCAGGGTCCGGCTGCTGCGCAGCCCCGCCGCCAGGCCGTGCAGCTCGGCGCTGAGGGCCGCCACCTCCGCCGCGTCGGGGGCGGCCGCGCCGTGGTTGACCCGGACGCGGGCGGCGGTCGTCGCGTCCACGATCCGCTCCAGGGCCACCACCAGCGGCCACCACGCGGCGGCCCGGGCCCCGGTGGGCGGCGGCTCGGTCAGCGCCCGCTGGAACTCGCTGCGCACGCCGGAGAGGTCCCGGTAGATGCGCCGCCGGGCCTGGAGCCGGATCTGCCGGGCCTCCCGCAGCGCGGCCTCGTCCGTGACGGGGGCGAAGGCGCGGTCCACGTAGCGGGCGGCGTCGTCCACGGTGTCGGCGAGCCGGTCCCCGATCCGGGCGTGCCAGCTCTCGGGCCACAGCAGGTATCCGGCGACGAGGGCGATGGCGCAGCCGATGAGGCTGTCCAGCAGCCGCGGCAGGATCAGGTCGAAGCCCTGGTGGTTGAGCAGGTCCGACAGGAGCAGGATCACCGGGGTGATGGCCGCGGTCTGGAAGGCGTATCCCTTGGCGGAGAAGACCGGGATCAGCGCGGCCAGCAGCACCATGACGGGTACGTCCCACCAGCCGCGCGGCACCTCGGCCAGGACGGCGGCGGCGAGCACGAGCCCGGCGGCCGTCCCCAGGGCGCGCAGCACGGCCCGGGAGAACACCGAGCCGAAGTCGGGCTTCAGGACGAAGGTGACGGTCAGCGCCACCCAGTAGGACCGCTCCACCGGGATGAGGGAGACCAGCGACTGCGCGAGCCCGATGCACAGGGCCAGGCGCAGCCCGTACCGCCAGGAGGCCGCGGAGAACACCATGTCGCGCACCGCCCGGCGGGCCCGCACGCCCAGGGCGGCGGGCCGCCCGAGGCGGTCGTCGATGTTGTTCGGGTCCGGGTCGGCGAGGTGCACGGTGACCGCGGCGTGCCGCAGCGCGGAGTCGAGGGCGCGCCCGGACGGCCCCTCGGGCGTGGGCAGGACCAGGTCGGGCGTTCCGCTGCGGCCGTCCTCGACGGCCCGGGCCAGGTCCCGTACGGCCGCCGGGACGGCGGGGTCCAGGGGTCTGCCGCGCAGGTGGACGGCGGGGGCGGCCTCGACCAGCGGGATCAGCGCGTTGAGCTGGGCGAGCATCCGCACCAGCGGGGCGCTGCGGCCGTGCACCAGGGCGCGGCGGGCCAGGACGAGGTCGTAGGCCTGGTTCAGGGCCTGGGTGACCCGCTGGCGGCACTCCTCGTACGCGGACTGCGGCCCGGCCGCGGCCTCCAGGCTGTCGGCCAGCGCCCGGTAGGCCCCGGCGACGGCCGTCCGTTCGGGGCCGCGGC
Source organism: Streptomyces sp. NPDC002032 (assembly GCF_042890765.1). Lineage (NCBI taxonomy): Bacteria > Bacillati > Actinomycetota > Actinomycetes > Kitasatosporales > Streptomycetaceae > Streptomyces > Streptomyces sp. NPDC002032. Next base: position 171,274 of record NZ_JBIASM010000006.1, read on the forward strand.
CGCGCAGCGGCCAGCCCAGCAGGGTCAGGACGAGGACGAACAGGCCGCCCGCGGTGAGCAGGAGCGGGGCGGTCCACCAGGGCCGGGGCATCGGCAGGCCGGCGCCGACGACGGCGTTGAGCAGGAGCAGCAGCCCCGACACGGAGGCGACCGTGCCGATCGAGGAGATCATCCCGGAGACGAGGGCGATCAGGGTGAGGACGCCGACGGCGAGCCAGCCCTGTCCGAAGACGAGGGTGCCGATGGCGACCCCGATGGCGCCGAAGAGCTGCGGGACGGCGATGTTGAGGATCCGCATCCGGTAGGCGTCGGCGGTGTCGCCGATCACCCCGGACAGGGCGCCCATGGAGACGAGGGCGCCGTACTCGGGCTCGTCGAGGGCGAAGCCGACGGCGAGCGGGGTGGCGAGGGCGATGCCGGCCCGGACGGCCGCCGCCCAGGGTACGGGGGCGTGGTGGGGCCGCAGTCCGGCGAGCAGCCAGGCGGGGGGTGCCAGCGGCTTCGGGCGCGGTGGCCCGGACGGTATGTGCTCGGTGCGTCGTTCGGTGGTCATTCCGCTTCCGTGTCGCCGCTCGCGAATCGGTTCTTCTGGGGGGTTCTGCGGAGTATGGGCACTTCCGAGCTTATGGGGTGCGGCGCAGCCGTCCGGACAGCCATGCGGCCAGGGCGGCCAGCAGCCCGACGGCGAGCACCACCCAGGTGGTGGTCCGCAGGAACGCGGTGAGCGCGTCGTACACCGCTCCGGCGGCGGCCCGGTCGACGTCGGCGGGCAGGTCGTCGAGGGTGAGGCGGCGGCCCAGGACGACCGCGAGCCACAGCAGTACGGCCCCCGCGGCCAGTCCGAGGCCGGTGGCCAGGACCGCGCGGCGCCGGCGGACGGCCACCGCGACCGCCGAGACGGCGAGGACCAGGGTGAGCACCGGCAGCCAGACTCCGGCGATCTGGAGCATGTGGAACCCCTTCCGGAGGGCGCCGAGGTTGTCGTACTCCATGACCTTCACGGTCAGATGGGTTTGCGGGATGCGGTCCGCGAAGGGCACCCCGTCGGCGACGAGTTCGCCCCTGACCTGGGCCGTCACCGGTGCGAGGTCGATGGTGACGGCGTCTCCGCGGCCGCTGTCGAGGGCGGCGAGGAAGGCCGTGTGCGCGGCCCGGTTGGCGGCGTCCCAGGCCGTCCGGTAGGCGGGGGTCCCGGCGAAGGAGTGCAGGGCCTCGCCGATCAGGGCGTCCACGCCGCCCTGGAAGGGGCCCGCGTCGATCTGGCCGGCCAGGGCGCGGGTGGCCTGGGTGACGACCACCCCCTGGACGGCCCGGTTTTCGGCGAGCGGGGACATGGCGGCGGTGTAGCGCCCGGCGTCCGCCAGCTCGTGGTGGGTCCAGTAGGCGACCGCGCTCACGGGCACGAGGAGGGCCACGAGCACGATCAGGGCCGCCGAGAGATAGGTGCGCACGTCACCAGGGAAAGCCCCGGAGGGCGGGCCGCGCCAGTGGCACTGCTGCGTCCGGGTGGCCCGGGCGCGTCTCCGCGCACCCGTACGCGCACCCGCCCGCGTCCCGTACGCGCACCCGTACACGCCCCGCCCGGGCCGCGCTCGTCGCGCGGGCCCGTACGGCCCCCCTGCCACCCGGACGAGTGATCCACTTGCCGCCCCGGGGCGGCGGGTGTGCCCTGGAGGCTGGAAGAGAGGAGCCCGTCATGGCACACGCGGCACCCACCGCCCCGCGGCGGCACCGGCCGATGACGTCGGCGGCGGACATGGACCACACGGCCAGGAACGCCCTGACCCGCGCCCTGCTCATGGGCCTCGTCTACGGGGTCTGGGCGGCCTTCATCAAGCGCCAGACGGGCCCGGTCGACGCGGGCAACGTCTTCTACGGGATCCTGTGCGGCGTCCTGTTCGCCGCCATCATGTTCGCCCTCAACCGGGTCGGCCCGAGCCTGCCGCGGGAGCTGCACGCGGCCGCGTACGGCGTGTTCCTCGGTGTGGCCGCCGGCTACCTGCACAGCCTCACCAACCAGTCCGTCCTGCGGGCCTGCGGCGTCGGGCTCGCGGTCGGCGCGGGCTGCGCGATCATCGCGTTCTACCGCTACTACACGCGGGAACCCTGACCCGCCCGGCCCCCGCCCCCGCCCCGCCCCCGCCCCGCCCCCGCCCCGCCGGGGCCGTACTTTCGGCCGATCCCGGACCGGCCGGCCGCCTGAGGCGCCGGGCACCCGCGGGAGCGGACAGTGGACGGTGGCGCCGGTTCCCGTGCCCCGTGGTCGAACCTCACAGGACCACAACCCGTTGCCGGGGGCACGGGAACCGGCGCCGCCTCGTTCTCCTACGCGGCCGGGTCGGTGGACCCCTGCTGCGTCGCGGGCCCGGTCTCGCACCCGGCGGTGACGGGGTCGGGGGCGGTCCCGGTGGCCGGGGCGGCCGCCGCCGCCGGCTGCGGCGCGGTCCGCTCCGCGCTCGGCCGGGCGGGCGGGGAGAAGCGGGCGGCCTCGGCGCGGAGCATGGCGTTCAGGGCGGCGTACGGGTCGATGGGCATGGCGGAACCTCACGGTGGTTCGAGGAGTGTGGGGGGACGCGCTGCTGCTCGGCCCGCTCAGCAGCGCAGGACCACGCTCCGTACCGCCCTCGCGGACAGGGCCGGTACGGCCCCGCCACCCGCCGTCGCGCGGACCGGACGCGCCGGTTCGCACGCGTGTTTCACGTGAAACATTCCCGGCGGCAGCCTCCGGACGGCCGCCGTGCCCCGTGCGTCCGTGCGTACGGCCGCCCGGGCATCGCTGTCCCCGGCCCCGTCGGACTGCCCCTCGGTGGGCTCGGCCGGGGCGGAGGAGGCGGGACGGGAGTCGGCGCCCGGCGCGGCGGCCGTGGCCGCCGCCGGACCGGCGCCGAACAGGCACAGCAGCGCGACGCAGGCCACCGTCAGGGCCCGGGCCAGCACCGTCCGCGCGTCCCGCGTACCGCTCATGAGGCCTTCCCTGCCCCGCCACGCCGGGCGGCTCCCCACCCGGCCCCCAGAAGCCCCCGACCGGGGGACGAAGTCACCCCCCAGGGCTGACCCCGGACGGCCCGTCAGGAGCCGTCCGGCCCACCGCCGCCGCGCAGGGGGCCGGTGAGCCGGGCCAGGACCACCGTCTCGCCGCTGACCAGCCGCAGCCGGGCCCGTCCCGGCCGCTCCGCCGAAGAGTCGACCCCGCCGGGCGAGACCCGCTCGACGGTGAACACGGCCGTACGGTGGTCCGCGCGCGGGATCTCGATGGTGCGGCCCCGCCGCAGTCGGCCGAGCGGGAGCCCGTCCGCGGTGATCACGGCGGTACCGGCGGTCCCGGGGACCGGGGCCCCGGGGTCCCAGCCGGCCGCGCCCGGCGTGCCCGGCGTGCCCGGCGTGCCCTGCGTGCCCTGGGTGCCCGGCGTGCCCTGCGGAGCCCGCTCCAGCGGCAGGTCCACCCCCAGGCCGGGGATCCGCAGCCGCAGCGGCCGCGAGGCCCGCAGGGGCGGGACGGACACCTTCCGCGGCGTGTGCCCCGGGCCGTGGGCCCCCGAGTGTTCCAGCCCGTGCACCAGCCGCCGGTGCCCGGACAGCCCGAGCGCCCGTGAGGGCAGCGCGTCGGCCGCCCCCGGGGCCGCGGGCTCGGCGCCCTCGCTGCCGTGCAACAGGGCCACCCCGGTGCAGAGCAGAGTGACCGTCAGCGCGGCGACGATCCACTGGGCACGGGCCATGGCGTTCCTCCCGGTCCGGCTCGGACGGCCGGCTCCTGTGAGCAGTGGACCCTTCCAGGGTCGCCCGCTGCGCACCGGGACGCCGTGAGGTGACGGCGCGTCACCGGTGTGTCGCGTCCGCGCGCCCGAGTCTTCGCAGTTGGCGGGGGTGCGCCGGGCGTGCTCCCGGAACTGCCGCGGCTACGCCCGATCGGGTGAGCCGCTCCCACGGCCCCCATCCCCCGGCGGGTGTCCCGCGAAGTCCCGCCCGATGCCCCCGGGACAGCCCCGGACACCCCAGGACGCCCCCGGACACCTCTGGAGGGCGCGCTAGAGGGCGCGCGCCGGCCAGTCCAGCAGCCGGGCCCCGATCACGGCCGTCTGCAGGGTGTACCGCTGGACCGGGTCCCCGGGGTCGGTCCCGGTCAGCCGGTGGATCCGCTCCAGCCGGTAGGTCAGGGCCCGCACGCTCAGGTTCAGCCGCCGGGCGGCCTCCGCGGCCACGCATCCCGAGCCGAAGTACGCGTCCAGGGTCTCCAGCAGCGGCTCGGCCCCGCCGCGCCCGGCGCGCAGCGGCCCGAGCACGCTCAGGACCAGATCGGCCATGGCGGCCCGGTCCCGGGTCAGCACGGGGAAGACCAGCAGGTCGGCGGCGTGCAGCACGGGCCCCGCGAGGCCGAGCCGGTCCGCGAGGTCGAGGGCGCCCAGCGCCTCCTCGTACGAGGTCACCACCCCGCCCGCGCCCGGATGCGGGCGTCCCACCGCGACGAGCCCCCGGGCGCCGAACGCCGCGCACGCGTGCTGCGCGAAGCAGGACAGCACCTCGTCGTCGGCGCCCGGTGCCACGCAGATGAGCCGGCCGTCCTTGGTGGCGAGCAGGACGGTGCGGTCCCCGAACCGGGCGGTGAGGGCCAGTTCGACCTGGCGGACGGCCGCGCCGGTGTCCTCGTAGGACTCGGGGCCGCGGGCGACGCCCACCGCGTGCGCCCGCGCCAGGTGCAGTCCGAAGCGGGCCGCGCGCTCGCTGAGGCGGCCGAGGTCGCTGCGTCCGAGGAGCAGGTCGTCGATGAACTCCCGCCGCGCGGCCTCCTCCTGGCGCACGGCCAGGCGCTGGGCGCGTTCGTACCCCTCGGCGAAGGCGTCGACGGCCACTTCCACCGCCGCCAGCACATGGTGGGGGACGGTCCGGCCGCCCAGCGCGGTCCGGGTGGCGGCCAGATGGGCGCCGACCAGGCCGCGCAGCCCGTACCCGGCTTCGGCGGCCCTCTCGCCGAGCGCACGGCGGGCGTCGAGCGCCTCGCGCCCGGGCCGGCGGCCGGTGGAGCGGACATCGGCGAGGATCCCCGCGTACCCGGCCAGATACTCCTCGGGTATGTCCCGTCCTGACGTCACACCGGCTCCCCCGTCGATTTCCGGCCCCCATTGTCTCCGCAGGGCCTCGAACAGGCCTGGTCCGGGGCCGACATCGGGCCCGGCAGCGGGCCCGGGCCAGGGGGGCCGCGAGGGTCAGATCACCACGAAAGCGACCGCCGCCGCCCCCATGAGGGCGGCGGCGAGGTGGATGGCGGGGTGTCCGTAGTCGCCGAACAGCAGCTGGCGGGCCAGTCCGCCCACGGCGGCCAGGGCGGTGATGACGCCGATCTGCGCGAGCAGGGTGGCCGCCGTGAAGGGCGCCACGAGCAGGAGCAACGAGTTCAGCCAGAAGGGTGCGGCGCCGGTCCAGCCCCGCCATTCCCAGATCGCGGTCGGCATGTCCCGGCTCCCACCTTTCACACCCGCAACAGGTGTGTCGTGCTCAACTCGTCGGCTGTACAGACTCCTTGGGCGCGACGACCGGGGCAATAGCGCGTTCGGCTAGAAATCCGAAGACGAGGCCGAAAGTCGCCCACAGGGCGGCCTGGATGGCCAGGGACGTGAGACGGAACTGCCAGATCAGCACCGCCGGGAAGTCCGCCGGGACCTCGTTGACCCCGGGCAGCAGGGCGTAGGCCAGGCCGACCGCGGCGACGAAGGCGAGCGAGGCGACGACGGAGGCGTTCCAGTGGCCCAGCGCGGGGGCGAGGCGACGGCCCAGGATCAGGGCGCCCGCCCCGAGCAGCAGGCTCAGGGCGATCATCAGGACGAACAGCGTGGTCCGCCGGACCACGGTGTCGGGGTCGCCCACGGCGGGCGGATTGGCCGGGTACTTGAGGAACGGCACCACGTTCAGGGTCAGGAACAGCCCGCCGGAGACCAGCAGCGCGGTGGCCCGCGGGCCGAAGCGGCCGATCCGGCCCAGGGCGTAGCAGAAGACGAGCGCGGCGATGCCGCCGAAGGCGACGCCGTAGAGCAGGGTGCCGGTGCCGAGGCCGGCCGTGGCCTGGAGGGCCCGGCTGACGGGCGCGTCCCCGGCATGGTCGTGCATGGGGGAGCCGGCTTCCTCGATGGCGATGGCGGCGTCGACCTTGGACTCGCCGAGCAGGTACGCGACGAGGAAGGCGACGGCGCCGGCCAACAGGCCGGCGAGCATGCCCCGCACGAGCAGGACACGGGGGGAGATGGGGTTCATGCTTCGGTTTCCCTTGCTGGGGCGGAGACGACGAGCGGGAGCTCACGGGGCCGCACGGGCGCGGAAGCCGCACGCGAACAGGGCACGGCGGACCCCCCGTACGGGCGGGCCGTACGGGGACGCCGTGGAGCCGTCGCGCGCGGGGGAGTTCCGGGCGGGTGCGGGGGCCGGGCGGTCAGCCGGTCAGTGGCAGGGGAAACCGAGCAGGTGGCGGCCGTCGTGCATCCACTCGTGGATGCCCTCGCCCTGGAAGACCGCGGTGGCGCCCTGCTCGGCGCCGACGAGGTAGAGCAGGACGAGCATGAGGACGCCCACGAACAGCGCCCAGGGGGCCAGTTCCTTCAGGGAAAGCGGGGCGACGGCGACGGGCGCCGACGTGGGAACGGCGGAGTGGGCCATGGCGAACCTCCAGGGGGAACACGCGTCCCGGTCAGTGGTGCTCTCGAAGAAGGTGGCGGGTCTGACTTCCCTGCCCACGTCGCCGCGGGAGGATTCACAGTGGCGCGACCGTGCCGGATTCTCACCGGTACTTCCGTCGTACCTTCTTCATGTCGTCCGAGACCGTACCGCGCGCATGGCCTGAACACCACGGCGTGTGTTCGCCGTCTCACGCCCTGGGCGTGCGCCGCGGGCGGCCGTACGCTCCCTGCCATGGCCCCCACGACGACGCCCGACGCCCGCCCCGCGCCGCCCGTACGGCTGCACCTGACCACGCCCGCGCTCGACGGGGCCGCCCGCGCGGGCCGCTTCGGCCACGGCGATCCGTGCCCGGGCCACGCGGGCCTGGCCGCTCCGGCGACGGGGGACTGGGCGGGACGGACCCTGGAGGAGGTCGCCGCCGAGGACCCGCTGGGGGTCCGGCGCTGGCTGACCGATCCGCAGTACGCGCCGCCCGGCGGCGGGGAGTCGGTGGCCGCGCTGATCGCCCGGACGGGCGCGCACCTGGCGGCGCTGCCGCCGGGCCGGCACGACGCGGTGGTGGCGCAGGCCGTCGTACGGGCGGCGGTGGTGTGGGCCCTGGAACTGCCCCCGGCGGCCTTCTGGCGGCTCGACGTACGGCCGGGGACCGTGACCGCCCTCAGCGGGCGCGCGGGCCGCTGGAACCTGCGCGTGGGCAGCCCCGTACGGGACTGCCCACCGGGGTGAGGAGGGGGTGCGGGGCGTTACGCCACGATCCAGTCGGAGGTGGCGATCACCGGCTGCACCCCGTCGCGGTGGATCGTGCCCTCGATCAGGCCGTACATCCGGTCCGCCGCGAAGTAGACCTCGTTGTCGTTCTTCAGCCCGAAGGGCTCCAGGTCGACGAGGAAGTGGTGCTTGTTGGGCAGGTTGAGGCGCACCTCGTTGACCTTGGGGCAGTTGTCCAGGACCCGCTCGGCCATCTGGTTCAGGGTCTGCTGGAGCGAGTACGAGTACGTCTCCGCGAAGGCGTCCAGCAGGTGCTTGCGGACCTTCTTGTACGACCGGTCCCAGTCGAACTCCGGGTCCTCGGCGGCCAGCGCCGAATGCGCCCAGCGGGAGGTGACCTTGGTGGCCAGGATGCGGTCGTACGCCTCCTGGAGGGTCGTGTACCTGTCCTTGATGTAGCCGTGGAACTCGGAGTTGGTCGAGTTCATCACCGTCAGGTCCTTCAGACCCGAGATGACCTGGAGACCGGTGGTCTCGCTGTAGGTGACCTGCGCGGTGCGAACTTCCTGGCCCTTGAGGACGAAGGAGTGCTGCTCCTTGCGCGTCGGGACCGGGATCCGCTCCCAGGCGTACTCCTCGATGCGGATCTGCGCCTCGCGGATCGGCGCCTGCGAGGAGACGAAGTGCCTGGCCAGCAGTGTGCCGAAGGCCTCGGGGGAGGCGATGCCGTGCTCCTTGGCGAAGGCGTACACCGTGTTCTTGGTGGTGTCGGTCGGCAGGCAGTTGGCGTTGTCGCCGGTCAGGTGGACGTCGCGGAACTCGCCGCGGAGCGCGACGGAGACGTTGAGGTCGCGGATCTCGTGCCAGGAACCGTCGCTGCCCTTGCGGGTCACCTTCACGATGCGGTTCTCGGCCTTGCCGTACTGGTTCTGGGCCAGGACGTGCTTGCTCATGGTGTCTTCCTTCGGGTACTCGGGAACACGGAGTCCGGTCATCTGGATCCCGTACGCCCGGCGTCCAGCGCCCGCCCCGAACCGAAGACGTGCCGCTCCCCGCCGTTCGGCCCGTGGGGCCGCCCCGGGACTGACGTGCATCCCGGTCCGTAGGTGCTTGATTCGTACTGACTGGATTGCAGCACGCGTACGGCGGGTCAACACCGCACCGATCGTCCGAACACCGGCCCCCACGGCTTGGGCGACCCCACAACCACGCGGGTCAGTCCATGTGCGCGTCCGTGACCGAGAGGGCTTCGTCGAGGATCGCCAGGCCCTTGGCCACGTCTTCGGCGGAGATGTTGCAGGGCGGGGCGACGTGCATCCGGTTCCCGGCGAGGAGCGGCCACAGGCCGCCCTTCTTCAGGGCCGCGCCGAAGGCCGCCATCGGCGCGGCCTCGGCGCCGGAGGCGTTGTACGGGACGAGCGGCTCGCGCGTGTCCGCGTCCCGTACGAGTTCCAGGGCCCAGAAGGTGCCCAGGCCCCGGACCTCGCCGACCGAGGGGTGCCGCTCGGCGATCTCGCGCAGGCCGGGGCCCAGGAGTCCGGCGCCGGTGCGGGCGGAGCCCCCGACGATGTCCTCCTCCTCCATCACGTTGATCGTGGCGACGGCGGCGGCGCAGGCCAGCACGTGCCCCGAGTACGTCAGCCCGCCCGGGTAGGGGCGGCGGGCGAAGGTCTCCGCGATGGCGGCGGAGATGGCGACGCCGCCGAGCGGCACGTAACCGCTGGTGACGCCCTTGGCGAAGCAGATGAGGTCGGGGGTGACGTCCCAGTGCTCGGCGGCGAACCAGGTGCCGGTGCGGCCGAAGCCCACCATGACCTCGTCGAGGATGAAGACGATCCCGTACCGGTCGCAGAGCGCGCGGACGCCCGCCAGGTAGCCGGCCGGGGGCACGAGCACGCCCACGGCGCCGCCGACGGTCTCCAGGATGATCGCGGCGATGGACTGCGGCCCCTCGAAGACGATCGTGTCCTCCAGGTGGCGCAGGGCCCGCTCGCACTCCTCGGCCTCGGTGGTGGCGTGGAAGGGCGAGCGGTAGAGGAACGGGCCCCAGAAGTGCACGACCCCGGCGGTCGCGGTGTCGTTGCCGAACCGGCGGGCGTCCCCGGTGAGGTTGATCGCGGTGGAGGTCGCCCCGTGGTACGAGCGGTACGCGGCCATCACCTTGGGCCGGCCCGTGTGCACCCGGGCCATCCGCACGGCGTTCTCGACGGCCTCGGCGCCCGCGTTCGTGAAGAAGATCTTGTCCAGGTCCCCGGGGGTGCGCTCGGCGATCAGGCGGGCCGCCTCGGAGCGGACGTCCACGGCGAAGCCGGGCGCGACGGTGCAGAGCCGGGCGGACTGCTCGGCGATGGCCGCCGCGACCTTGGGGTGCTGGTAGCCGATGTTCGTGTAGACGAGCGCGCTGGAGAAATCGAGGTAGCGGTTGCCCTCGTAGTCCCAGAAGTACGAGCCCTCGGCCCCGGCCACGGCCAGCGGGTCGATGAGCTCCTGCGCCGACCAGGAGTGGAAAACATGGCTCCGGTCGGCGGCTTTCACGGCGGCGAGGGCATCGGCTTCTGCGTTCATGTGCCGAGGGTAGTTGTCCAGGATGTGGACCCCGGGCTGGCTCCGGTGCGGCGCGGCCGGGGGGTGACTTGACGGACCGGACGGAGCCCGCTCGACGGGCCCGGCGCCGCCGCCTAGCGTCGCTCGAACCGGCCGCTCCACGGGGGAGGGCGGCGGGCACCACCCGGCGGGGCCCCCTTCTGGGCCCTCCGCACCGCGCGGAGGGCCCAGAAGGGGGCCCCGCTGTGTTCCGCGGATCCGGCCACCGGACGATTGGATTTGTGCCTCCAGGTCGGGGGTAGGTGCGGCGCCGGGGGTAAGGGCGCCGGTGGAGACGGGAGAACTGTGGCCGAGCAGACGCGGAGGCTGGTCCTCGGCGGTGGTACGACGGGTGTCGTGACCCGCTGTCGGGACTTCACGCGGCGTGCCCTCGCGGACTGGGCCTGGCCGGCCGGATCCGAGGCCGAGGACGACGTCCTGTTGCTGGTCTCGGAGGTGGTCACCAATGCCTGCCTGCATGCGGGCGGGCCGCGCGAGCTGGTGCTGCGGCACGGCCCCGGGTGGCTGCGTGCCGAGGTCACCGACGACAGCCCCGAGCCGCCGAGTCCCCGGCCGCCGGACCGGGGACGGCCGGGCGGGCACGGGCTGATCCTGCTGCGCAGGCTCGCCCGCAGCTGGGGCTGGGCCCCGGCGCCGCCGGGCAAGACCGTGTGGCTGGAGGTTCCGACGCCGCCCCGGCCGGACGCGGGCTGACGCTCCGGGCAGGCGGGGCGCCATCGGCGCGCCGGGGCCCCGCCGGTCCCGGCTGACGCGGGCGGGCGGGGCCGGGCATGGCGCTCCGGCGGGCTTCAGGCGTGCTCGGCGCCCGCGTCGGCTCCGGGGTCCGTCGTCGGGGCCTCGGCTCCGGTGTCGGTGAGGAGGCCGCCGCGCAGGCGGGTCAGGGTGCGGTTCAGCAGCCGGGACACGTGCATCTGCGAGAGCCCCATCCGCGCGCCGATCTCGGACTGGGTGAGCTCCTGGCCGAACCGCAGCGAGAGCAGCGTGCGCTCCCGGGCCGGCAGACCGGCCAGCATCGGCTTGAGCGACTCCAGGCACTCGATCAGGTCGTACGCGGGCTCCTCCTCGCCCAGCGAGGCCCGCTCGGCCTGCGGGTCGCGCTCCGCGTCCTCCTGCGGCGGGGCGTCCAGCGAACGCGCGGAGTAGGCGGAGGCCGCCTTGCGCCCCTCGATGAACTCCTCGTCGGTGACCTTCAGCCGGCGCGCCATCTCGCTGTCGGTGGGCTCCCGCCCGAGGTCCTGTTCGAGGGCGTCGTGGGCCTTGGCGGTGTCGATCCGCAGCTCCTGGAGGCGGCGGGGCACCTTCACGGCCCAGCTGGTGTCACGGAAGAACCGCTTGATCTCACCGCTGATCGTGGGCATCGCGAAGGTCGTGAACTCCACCCCGCGGTCCGGGTCGAACCGGTTGATGGCCTTGATCAGGCCGATCGTGCCGACCTGGACGATGTCCTCCATCGGCTCGCTGCGCCCGCGGAACCGGCGGGCGGCGAACTTCACCAGGCTGACGTTCAGCTCGACCAGGGTGTTGCGGACGTACGAGTACTCGGCCGTGCCCTCTACGAGTTCCGTCAGCCGCCGGAACAGGGCCACCGAGAGCGCCCGGGCTTCGCCGGTCGCCACGCCGGTGTGATCGGCACGGTCGGTGAGGGTGAGGGTGGGGTCGGTACGGTCCATCGTTCTGCGCTCCTCGGACAGGGCGCCCCTTCGGGGCCGTCGTCATGCGCGGTCGGCGTTCTTGTCCAGGTCGATATACCCGTTCCGATCGGCACATATCCGTACCAATCCCCCTGAAACCCCGCCGAGGGGCCCATCGCCGGTGTCCCACGGCGATGTTTCACGTGAAACCACGGAGCGTGACGGCGAGGGCGTGACGGTCAGCCCCGCCCGGGTCCCCGTACGAAGGCCCCCGCGCGGGCCGCCGCCACCGCGGCCTTCGCCGCCCGTTCGGCGGCGGCCTCGTCCAGGGGCTCCGCGGTGGTGAGGAAGCGGTAGTACAGCGGGGCGGACACGGCGCGGACCACCTCGGCGGCATCGGTCCCCTCGGGCAGTTCCCCCCGCTCCACGGCCTGCCGCACGCACGGCGCCCACTCCGCGACCCGGACCTCGTAGAAGCGGTGCAGGGCCTCGGCCGTGCGGGCGTCCCCGGTGGCGGCGGCGATCACGGCCTTGAACAGGGCTCCCTGGCGCGGGTCGGCCAGGGTGCGGCGGACGAGCTCCGCGTTGGCGAGCAGGTCCTCCAGCAGCGAGCCCGTCCGCGTCCGGGGCAGCGACTGCTCGGCCATGTCCGTCAGCAGGTCCGCCACCAGGCCCGCCACCGTGCCCCAGCGCCGGTAGACGGTGGTCTTGCCGACGTCGGCGCGCCGGGCGACCTCCGCCAGGTCCAGCCCGTGGAACCCCTGCTCGGCGAGCGTGTCCCCGGCCGCCTCCAGCACCGCCGCGCGCACCCGCGCCGTCCGCCCGCCGGGGCGCACGCTCCCGGGGGTAGCCGCATCGGCCCCGCCCGCCGACGCCGCCGCGCCCGCCGACGCCGCCGCGCCCGCCGACGCCGCCCCGTCCGCCGACGCCGCCCCGTCCGCCGTGGATCCCGCCTCACCCGGCAACGTCATAACGGGTCTCCAGTTCCATTAATCGCGATCTCTTGTTAGGTTGGGGCCATATTAACGGGCCTGCGGTGCCATTACCGCTCGCTGAAGGGATTTCGCCATGGAGTACAGACAACTCGGAACGTCCGGCCTCAAGGTCCCCGCCCTGAGCTTCGGCGCCGGAACGTTCGGCGGCCGGGGGCCCCTCTTCGGCGCGTGGGGCACCACGGACGCACGGGAGGCGCGCCGGCTCGTGGACATCTGCCTCGACGCCGGCATCACCCTGTTCGACACCGCCGACGTCTACTCGGCCGGCGCCTCGGAGGAAGTGCTGGGCCAGGCCGTGAAGGGACGCCGGGACCGGGTGCTGCTCTCCACCAAGGCCGGCCTCCCCACGGGCGACGGCCCCGGCGACGCCGGCACCTCCCGCGCCCGCCTGATCCGCGTCACCGAGGACGCCCTGCGCCGGCTGGGCACCGACCACCTCGACCTCTTCCAGCTGCACGCCTTCGACGCGGCCATCCCCGTCGAGGAGGTGCTCTCCGCCCTCGACGGACTCGTGCGCTCCGGGAAGATCCGCCACGTCGGCGTCTCCAACTTCGCGGGCTGGCAGCTGATGAAGTCCCTGGCCGCCGCCGACCGGCACGGATTCCCCCGCTACGCCGCCCACCAGGTCTACTACTCCCTCGTCGGCCGCGACTACGAGTGGGAGCTGATGCCCCTGGGCCACGACCAGGGCGTCGGCGCGATGGTCTGGAGCCCGCTCGGCTGGGGCCGCCTGACCGGCAAGGTGCGCCGCGGCCGGCCGCTGCCGCCGGACAGCCGCCTGCACGCGACCGCCGAGTACGGGCCGCCGGTCGAGGACGACCACCTCTACGACGTGGTCGACGCCCTCGACGGCATCGCGCGGGAGACCGGCCGGACGATCCCGCAGGTGGCCATCAACTGGCTGCTGCGCCGCCCCACCGTCGCCTCGGTCATCATCGGCGCCCGCAACGAGGAGCAGCTCCGGCAGAACATCGGCGCGATCGGCTGGGAGCTGACCCCGGAGCAGGTGGCCCGGCTCGATGCCGCGAGCCACCGCCCGGCCCCGTACCCGTACTTCCCCTACGAGCGCCAGGAGGGCTTCGCCCGGCTCAACCCGCCGCTCACCGGCCCGGGCGCGCCGGGTGGCTCCGAACGGTGAGGGTGCGGATGCAGAAGGTGATTAGTGTGCATATTTTGGCCTTGTGGTCAAAGATCCCGGATCACGCGTTACGCCCCCTTTGAGGAAGGCCTCACCCATGAAGCGTTTCCCCGTGATCGGCGTGCTCTGCGTCAGCGCGGCGTTCGGTCTCGCGGCCTGTTCCGACAGCAGCAGCAGCTCGCCCGCCGAGCAGGCCAGCCAGGCCGCCGCCGACCTCTGCACCGACCTGAACGCCCTCAAGGCCGACAACGCCAAGCTGCGGACGCTCGACCCGGCCGTCGCGACGAAGGACCAGGTCAAGGACGCCTACAACGCGGTACAGAAGGACTGGGAGAACGTCCGGAACAACCTCACCAAGCTGAAGGAAGAGCAGCGCAACGCGGTCAAGGCGGCCGCCGAGAGCCTCAAGAGCGGGTACCAGGACCTGCCCGGCGACACCACCGGCAAGGACGCGCTCACCAAGCTCCAGCCGCAGATCCAGACGCTCGACCAGGCCACCACGGCGGCCTCGACCAGCCTCAAGTGCTGACGGGCTGACCCCCGGCCGGGGGCCGGCACCCAGCCGTCCGGAGGGCGCTCCCGCCCCCCGGACGGCTTTCGGCGGTTCCGTCTCGTCCATCCGTACGGCCCCGGGACTCCAGGACGCCCCGCCGGACCGGGTGCGGGCGGTCTACGCCGCCGACGACACGACGGCCCCCCGAGGGCGCCGTACGCTCACCCGTCCCCGGGATCCGCCGGGCGTCCTGTCCCCTCGCCGGCGCGGCCCCCGGCCGCCAGCAGCGCGAGGACGGCCAGCACCGCCAGCAGGATGAGGACCAGCAGCAGCACCGTCAGCACCGTCGGGTGGTTCCACAGCGCGAACACCAGCGCGAGCGCGAGCAGGGCGCCCAGGGTCAGCGCCCGCCGCCGGGCCAGCACCCAGCTCCCGGCGCTTGCGGTCCGCACCCCGTGCGCGGCCCCCCAGCGGACGGTGGAGTCGGCCGCGCGCTCGGACCTGCCGCGCACGGCCCGCGGCAGCCGCCCGGCCCCGGACAGGTAGGCGCCGAGCGCCACGACGACCCCGAGGACCATCGCCGTCCGCAGGCTGACCCGCAGGAACCGCACCAGGGTGTCGAAGATCGCGGCGGCCGCCGCCGGGGACTGGACCTGCTCGGGCAGCTGGTCCAGGTAGGTGCGGCGTACGACGGCCAGGGCGATGGCGACGAGCAGGCACGCGGCGGCCGCGCACAGGGCCGTCACCACCAGCGCCCGGCGGCGCCGCCGCGCGAGCAGCACCCCGGCGGTGGCGAGCAGCACCGTCAGCACGGGCAGCCAGTTTCCGGCGAGGTCGAGGAGGCGTACCGCGTTCCTGATCTTCTTCAGCTCGTCGGACTGGAAGAGCACCATCTGCTTGTCGACCTCGGGGATCTTCTCGGCCGGGGAGAGCCCGGCCTTCACGAGGTCCTGTTTGACCGTCTCGACGGCGGCGCCGACGTCGAGGGTGACGGTGCCGTCGTCGACGCCGACCGGGCCGCGGCCCTTCCCGGTGAGCGCGCGCACCACCGACTGGTGGGCGGTGCGGTTGGCCTGCGTCCAGATCTGCTCGAAGGCACGGCTGGAGACGAAACGGGCCGCCACCTTGGAGACGGCCTGGTCGGCGGCGGAGTCCAGCTGGGGGCCGAGCGATTTGACCGCCGCACCGACGCGCGGCGGCAGGCCCTGTGATTCCAGCCACTTCGCCAGATCCGCGGTGACCTGCGCGCCGTCGATGCGGGCGCCGGCCGCCTCGGTGATGCGGTGTACGGCGGCGGCCTCGACCGCCGGGTCCGAGGCGAGGGGGGCGACCGTGGACACGTAACGGTCGTTGTCGAGCACGATGTCGTGCACCCAGACGGTGAGCAGGGAGACCGGTACGAAGAGGCACGCGAGCACGATCAGAACGGCGGACGCGGTGCTCGCGGCGACCCGCCCCGCACGGCGCCGCCGCCCCGGCGGCCCGGGGGGCGGCGGGGCCGACGGCCCGGACGGGGGCCCGGACGGGGGCCCGGACGGGGGCCCGGGGGGCTCGGACGGCAGACTCATGGCCCTCCCGGGGACGGAGGAGGCGCAGCGCCTCACCCGTCCATTGGAAGGGCCTCAGGGGCGCGGGCGCACCCCGGCTTGGGCCCACCGGGTGGCGGCGCCCTCAGCCGGAGGCGCCCCGCCCCTCCGCGCTCCCGGAGGTCCCGGAGCCCCCGCCCGCGGCCCGGCGGAACTCCGCGTTGATGCGCTGGGCCTCCTCCAGCTGGTCCTCCAGGATGACGATGCGGCAGGCCGCCTCGACGGGAGTCCCCTGGTCGACGAGCTCCCGCGCGCGGGCCGCGATCCGCAGCTGGTACCGCGAGTACCGGCGGTGTCCGCCCTCGGAACGCAGCGGGGTGATCAGACGGGCCTCCCCGATCGCCCGGAGGAAGCCGGGAGTGGTGCCGAGCAGCTCCGCGGCCCGGCCCATCGTGTAGGCGGGGTAGTCATCGTCGTCCAGCCGGCCGCCGAGCGATTCGTCACCTGTCATCTGCACCTCTTCGTCTGAACGCGTCGCGGGACCGGGGCGCCGCACGGCACCCGGCCCGGAGCAAATACAACACCATCCGCCCGGACGGCGCGGTGCATAGAATCCGCTTCCATGTCGAAGCCTGACGAGCTGCTCGTGGACATCGCCACCCTGGTGGAGTCCGCGCAGAGCAATCAGATGTCCCTGACCGTCGTCACCGGGGGTGCCGTCATCACCGGCCGGCTGGCCCCCGAAGCCGTCTGGAGGCAGCGGGTGGCGGAGGTCCTGACGGACTCGGCCCGCCTGGGCGAGTTCTCCGGAGCCTTCACCGAACCGGCCGGCCCGGCCGAGCCAGCCGAGCCGGCCGACCGGCCCGGTTCACCCGGTTCACCCGGTTCGTCCGGTCCGGCCGCCTCACCGCGCAAGGACGGCCCACCCACCCACCTCCACTTCCACGTCGCCCGCATCATCCAGGGCACCGTGGGCATCCCGGAGACCGGCGGCATGTACCGCGTCTCCATCGAGGATGTCAGCGCCTGGACCGTGGGCGACTTCAGCTACTCCGACCACTGACCGCCCCCGCACACACGGGAAGGGCCCCACCGGTACCGACCGGTGGGGCCCTTCCCCTGTGCGCTGTGCGCGTCTGCCTGCGGCTACGCCGCCACGCCCGCCCCGGGCCGCCCCGCGGGCGTCCGGGGGCCCCGGGAGCCCTGGGCCCCCCGGGCGGCGAAGGAGCCGCGCGCAGAGCGCTCCGAGGGCGGCGCGGTCACCGTCACGGGCACGCCGGACGGGGTCCGGGCCCCGGTGATGCGGCGCAGCTCCTCCTCGCCGGACCGGACCTGCGTGGTCTGCGGGACGATCCCGGCGGCGGCCATCAGCCGGACCATGTCCCGCCGCTGGCGCGGGGTGACCAGGGTGACGACGCTGCCGGACTCGCCGGCGCGGGCGGTGCGGCCGCCGCGGTGCAGGTAGTCCTTGGGGTCGGTCGGCGGGTCGACGTTGACGACGAGGTCGAGGTGGTCGACGTGGATGCCGCGGGCGGCGACATTGGTGGCGACCAGCACCGTCACGTGCCCGGACCGGAACCGCGAGAGCGTCCGGGTGCGCTGCGGCTGGGACATCCCGCCGTGCAGCGCGGCGGCCCGCACCCCACTGAAGAGCAGGTCCTCGGTCAGCCGGTCGACCCCGTGCTTGGTGTCCAGGAACATGATCACCCGGCCCTCGCGGGCGGCGATCTCGGTGGTGGCCGCCTGCTTGTCGTGGCCCTGGACGTGCAGGACGTGGTGCTCCATGGTGGTCACCGCACCGGCCGACGGGTCCACGGAGTGGACCACCGGGTCGTTCAGGTAGCGGCGTACGAGGAGGTCGACGTTGCGGTCGAGGGTGGCGGAGAAGAGCATCCGCTGGCCCTCCGGGCGCACCTGGTCGAGCAGGGCGGTGACCTGCGGCATGAAGCCCATGTCGGCCATCTGGTCGGCTTCGTCGAGGACGGTGACCGCCACCTGGTCCAGCAGGCAGTCCCCGCGCTCGATCAGGTCCTTCAGCCGTCCCGGCGTCGCGACGACCACGTCGCGCCCGCCGCGCAGCGCGGCGGCCTGGCGGCCGATGGGCATACCGCCGACGACGGTCGCCAGCCGCAGCCGCACGGACCGGGCGTACGGGGTGAGGGCCTCGGTGACCTGCTGCGCGAGCTCGCGCGTCGGTACGAGGATCAGCGCGAGCGGCTGCTTCGGTTCGGCGCGCCTGCCCGCCGTGCGGGCCAGCAGCGCCAGTCCGAAGGCGAGCGTCTTGCCGGAGCCGGTCCGGCCGCGGCCGAGTACGTCACGGCCCGCGAGCGCGTTGGGCAGCGTCGCCGCCTGGATCGGGAACGGCTCGCGCACCCCCGCCGCCTTCAGCGCGGTCAGCAGCGGCGACGGCATGCCGAGGTCGGCGAACGCCTCGACCGGGGGCAGGGCGGGAGTGAGGGTCCGGGGCGGCGCGAACTCGCGGTTCTGGCCACGCGAACCGGATGAGCCGTACGAGCGATTCAAAATACGGAATCCTTCCTTGATGTGCCGGCGCATATCAAGGGATTCCCTCGGCCTTGTACTGTGCGGCGGAGAATCGCGAGAACAGGCCGAATGAACGAAGAAGCCGGGGCCCGCACCCCGAAGGGTGCGGGCCCCGGCTCGCATCTGCGTCAGCGTCAGGCGGGAACGATGTTCTCCGCCGTCGGGCCCTTCTGGCCCTGCGCGATGTCGAAGTTGACCTTCTGGCCTTCCTGGAGCTCGCGGAAGCCCTGGGCGGCGATGTTCGAGTAGTGGGCGAACACGTCAGCGCCGCCACCGTCCTGCTCGATGAAGCCGAAACCCTTTTCGGCGTTGAACCACTTCACGGTACCTGATGCCATGTCATATCTCCTTCGGGGACGTGCGGAACCCCGTCCGGAAAAGACCGGCAAATGCGAGAACATCTCGGGAACCACAACTTCAACTGATATCGACAGTAGCACGCGGAACCCCGGCCCGGACGCCGGAAAACCCGCCCCATTTCGAGGCCCTAAAAACCCTCACCCGGCCCTCTTTTGAATCCTCATTCGGCGGCGACAGATATTCCCTCCCGGGGGAGGGAGAGGCCGTCGCGGGGCCCCTCACGGGGTGGCGGGGCGGGCCTCCCGGGTCCGCGCGGCGGCGTGGGGCGCGATCCGGCGGCGCCGGGCCGGCATCAGCATGGTCGGGTGGGAGACGCTCCACGCCGCGCCCGAGCAGATGAGCTCCTTGATGCGCGCGCCGGTCCGGCCCGTGATCACGGTGGAGGTCGGCCGGTCGTCGGGGGTCACCTTCTGGAGCATTCCGTCGCGGCGGCCGAGGCTGATGCACTGCACGCTGTAGCCGATCGTGCTCCCGGGAACCGTGCGACCGGTCAGGCGCGCGGCGAGGGCGTCGGCCGCCCGCCAGGCCATCGGGGTCGCCGTCGCGCAGGCCATCCGCAGCGGCTTTCCGCCCGGTCCCTCGGCGAGCGCGGCGTCACCGACGGCGTACACGTCGGGGTGGGAGACCGAGCGCATGGTGGCGTCGACGACGATCCGCCCGGTGTCCGACACCTCCAGCGTGCTGGCGGCCGCGATCGGGTGGACGCCGAAGCCCGCCGTCCACACGGTCACCTCGGCCGGGATCCCCCCGCCCGCGGCGGTGACCACGCCGTCCGCTCCGACGCGCGTGACGTCGGCCCCCTCGTGGACCGCGATGCCGAGCCGGCCGAAGACGCCGCGCAGGTGGCGCCGGGCCTTCCCGCTGAGCCGGTCGCCGATCTCGCCGCGGGCCGCGATGGCCACCTTCAGGTCCGGGCGGGCCTCGGCGATCTCGGTGGCCGCCTCGATGCCGGTCAGGCCGCCGCCCACCACCAGGACGGCCGCGCCCGGCGCCAGCTCGCCCAGGCGGGCCCGCAGCCGCAGCGCGTCCTGCTTCCCGGCGACGGTGTGGGCGTGCGCGGCGGCCCCGGGGACGCCGTGGTCGGCGGAGGTGCTCCCCAGGGCGTACACGAGGGTGTCGTAGCCGAGGGTCTCGGCGCCGTGCTCGCCGGTGAGGCCGACGGTCCGCCGGTCCGCGTCGACCGAGGTGACCCGCGCCTGCCGCAGCCGCACGCCGGTGCCTGCGTACAGGTCGCGCAGCGGGCGCCGCCGCAGGTCCTGGCCGCTCGCGAGCTGGTGCAGGCGGACCCGCTCGACGAACTCGGCGTCGCCGTTGACCAGGGTGATCTCGACGTCGTCGCGGTGCAGTCGCCGGGCGAGACGGCCGGCGGCGATGGCTCCGGCGTATCCGGCCCCGAGGACGACGATGCGGTGCTTCATGGCTGGCTCGCTCTCTCTCCGGTGGGATTCACCTCCTGAACCGGACGGCCGCGCGATCCCTGACAGGAAGCGGCTGTGACGTGGGTCACCAGATCTGCGTGAAGGGCCGGTGGGGGCCGGCGGCCGCCCACTGGCGGGTGATGCGCTCCAGCTTGTCCGGGTTGACCTGGATGTGGATCGCCCCGATCCCCTCGGCGGTCGGCGCGAGGCAGATTACGCCGAGGATCCGCCCGCCGGCCGAGATCAGCGCGGCGGGACCGCCGTTGACGACGGCGGCATGGAAGGAGGCGCTGCCGCCGACCTGGGCCCGCTTGGCCTCGCTCGGCCGGAACAGCCCGCGCAGGTAGCGCGCGATGTGCAGCGCACCGATGACCGGCGTCCGGCGGGCCCGGACCTCGGCTCCGCCGTCGGCCACGCTGACCGCGTCGTCGGTGAGCAGCCGGATCAGCGGCTCGGTGTCGCCGCTGAGGGCCGCGGCGAGGAACTCCTCGACGGCCCTGCGCGCGGCGGCCGCGTCGACCTCGGTGCGGGCCCGGCCGGTGGCCAGGTGCTGTCTGGCCCGCCGGTGGATCTGCTGGCAGTTGCCCTCGGTGAGGTCCAGGATCTCCGCGATCTCGCGGTGCGGGTAGCCGAAGGCCTCGCGCAGCACGTACACCGCGCGCTCGTTGGGCGACAGCCGCTCCATGAGGGTGAGCATCGCGATGGACACCGACTCGCGCTGCTCGGCGGTGTCGGCCGGACCGAGCATCCGGTCTCCGGCCAGGACCGGCTCCGGGAGCCACTGGCCGACGTAGGTCTCCCGCCGGACCCGTGCCGAGGTGAGCTGGTTGAGGCAGAGGTTGGTGAGCACCTTCGTCAGCCACGCCTCGGGCGTCTCGATCCGCTCCCGGTCGGCCGCGTGCCAGCGCAGGTACGCGTCCTGCACCGCGTCCTCGGCATCGCCGGCCGAGCCCAGCATCCGGTAGGCGATGGCCTCCAGACGGCCCCTGGAGCGCTCGAACGGATCGGCCTCGTACGCGGGGAGCGGCATCAGGCCATGATCGGCCATGGCTGCGAACGGCGTCCACCCCCCGCTACGCCGCCGGCCCCCTCGCTGGGGGGCGAGGGGGCCGGCGGGGGCAGGTCGGGCGGTGGGTCAGACGGCCGGTCAGGCGGTCGGTCAGACCGTCGCCGGGACGCCGAGCAGCGCGCTGGCCCGCTCGAGCGGGCTGGTGGCGGGCTGCGGCGCGGCGGCGCTGGGAACGGCGCGGCAGGTGAAGCCGAGCTGGGTCATGGCCCGGATGACTTCGCCGGCGCTGAAGTCGCGCCGGTCCTGGCGCGTGACGACCTGGCCGACCTGCTTGACGGGGTAGGTGCGGCGGCCGATGATCACGGACTCGCCGACGACCGGCTCGGGCTTGATGCCCTTCATCGATTCCAGGACGCCGCTCTTGGTCAGGTCGAACGGGAAACGGGCGATGACACAGCGCATGGATGCCTCACAGGAAGAAGGGGGACGGTCGTGCCGCGGGGAGTCGGTTCAGCGTGCGAGGGCGAAGACGCCCAGGGGACAGCCGCTTTCGTCGACCACGGGCAGTGCTTCGAGCCGGCGGTGGCGCATCGCGTGCCGGGCCTCGGCCGTCGTGGTCAGCGGCGAGGCGAACGGCCCGTGGTCCTCCAGGACGTCACGCAGCCGGATCCGGTCCGTGTACGCGTCGCCCTCCCGGACGGCGGCGAGCCGGGCCCGGCCGACCAGCCCCACGCACAGGCCGTCCTCGTCGCAGACGAGCAGACGATCCGTGCGGGCGCTGGTCATGACCGACAGGGCCACCTCGACCGTCATGTCGTCACCGACCTGCGGACCGGCCGCCTCCATGACGTCGCCCACCGTGCGGTGCGCGTAGCCGGTGTGCGGGGAACCGGTGTGCGTGGAACCGGTGTGCGCGGGGCCGGCGTGCGTGGAGCCGGCGTGCGCGGGGCGGGGTTGCGTGCGGACCAGCGTCACCATGTGCCTCCTGCAGAGATGGGTCAGGTTCCTGAGCACGTGGTGGTCAGGCCGCCGGACCGTTGGAGGACTGCGGTCCGCCCGTGCGCCGGGCGCCCGAACGGGGCCTGCGCCGGCCGCGCGAGGTACCGCCGGCGCCGCTGCCGCGCTCGCGCCGCTCGGACACCGGTGCGGTGATGGTGACGGCGATACCCGAGGGCTCCTGGGCGCCGGTGATGCGGTTCAGGGCCTCTTCGCCCGGACGGACCTGCGTGGTCTGCGGGGTGATCCCGGCGGCGGCCATCAGCCGGGTCATGTCGCGGCGCTGGTTGGGGGTGACCAGGGTGACGACGCTGCCGGACTCGCCGGCGCGGGCGGTGCGGCCGCCGCGGTGCAGGTAGTCCTTGGGGTCGGTCGGCGGGTCGATGTTCACGACGAGGTCGAGGTGGTCGACGTGGATGCCGCGCGCCGCGACGTTGGTCGCGACCAGGACGGTGACGTGCCCGGTCTTGAACTGGGTGAGCGTCCGGGTGCGCTGCGGCTGGGACTTGCCGCCGTGCAGCGCGGCAGCCCGCACACCACTGTTGAGCAGGTGCTCCGTCAGCCGGTCGACGGCGTGCTTGGTGTCCAGGAACATCATCACCCGGCCTTCGCGCGCCGCGATCTGCGTCGTCGTCCGCTGCTTGTCCGCGCCGTGGACGTGCAGCACGTGGTGCTCCATCGTCGTGACGGCGCCGGCGGACGGGTCGACGGAGTGCACGACCGGATCGGTCAGGTAGCGGCGCACCAGCAGGTCGACGTTGCGGTCCAGGGTGGCGGAGAACAGCATCCGCTGGCCCTCCGGGCGCACCTGGTCGAGCAGGGCGGTGACCTGCGGCATGAAGCCCATGTCGGCCATCTGGTCGGCCTCGTCGAGGACGGTGATCGCGACCTGGTTCAGCCGGCAGTCGCCGCGGTCGATCAGGTCCTTCAGCCGGCCCGGCGTGGCCACGACGACCTCGGCCCCGCCGCGCAGCGCGGCGGACTGCCGGCCGATCGACATGCCGCCGACGACCGTGGCCAGCCGCAGCTTCACGGCGCGGGCGTACGGGGTGAGGGCGTCGGTCACCTGCTGCGCGAGCTCGCGCGTCGGTACGAGGATCAGGGCGAGCGGCTGGCGGGGCTCGGCGCGCAGCCCGGCGGTGCGGGCCAGCAGGGCGAGGCCGAAGGCCAGGGTCTTGCCGGAGCCGGTGCGGCCGCGGCCGAGGACGTCCCGGCCGGCGAGGGTGTTGGGCAGGGTGGCGCCCTGGATCGGGAAGGGCACGGAGACGCCCTGCGTGCCGAGCGCGGCCAGCAGTTCCCCGGGCATGTCCAGGTCGGCGAAGACGTCGACCGCGGCCAGCGCGGGGGTGATCGTCTTGGGCGGGGCGAATTCGCCCTGGACCGCGGCGGGCCGGCGGCCGTAACCGCTCGATCGGCTCGGACCCGCGGAACGGCCGGGGGTGGACGAGCCGAAACGGCTGCCACGGGGCGCACCCGCGCCGCCCGTGCCGAAAGCGGGACCGCCACTGCGGCCGCGGGTGCGGGAGGAGCGCTCATTGGTGCGTACGGGGTTCATTCAGAACCTTCCTTGATACGACGGCACGCATCAAGGAACTCCCGCAGCGGAACGGCGGCGCAGGGAATTACGAGAACGGGCCGAATGGAATTCGAAAGCGAACCTGGCGTGCGGGAAATCCGTAGGGGCTCAGGTGCTGGTGCTGGTGCTGTAATGGGCGACGTCGGAGGGACGTGCCCCGAATGCTGCGTTCCGCAGGCGGAACCACTGCGGAAAAAGCGTGCAGCCGGGGCCCGCACCCCGAGGGATGCGGGCCCCGGCTGCACCTTGCGCGTCAGCGTCAGGCGGGAACGATGTTCTCGGCCGTCGGGCCCTTCTGGCCCTGCGCGATGTCGAAGGTGACCTTCTGGCCTTCGAGCAGCTCGCGGAAGCCGGCGGCGGCGATGTTGGAGAAGTGGGCGAACACGTCGGGGCCGCCACCAGCCTGCTCGATGAAGCCGAAGCCCTTCGCCGCGTTGAACCACTTGACGGTGCCGTCAGCCATGTCATATCTCCTCTGACCCGGAGATTGACCGGGAATTCAAAGCGCGTCTGGGCCGGAAAAATGCAACCCGACATCGACAGTAGCATGCTGGGGTGCATTGTGTCCGCTCAATTCCACCCTCTTATGTGCGGTGGTAAAAAGTCTCCTCGCGGGGTCCATCAAACTCTCAGACCGCGGACATAGATAATTGATTCGCGGGGCGGCGTGGGGTCGTCGGCCCCACCGCCAGGGCGAGGGCCCCGAGAAGCAGGGCGGCAGGCCGCCGGTGCCGGCCCAGCGGTTCAGCCGCGTTCCTCCTCCGCGGCCTCCATGAGCCGGATGCCCTGGTGGGTGAGGGTGACCATGGCCGGGATGTTGCCGGGTTCCCAGTCCACGGTGATCAGGCCCTCGCCCGCCAGGTAGGTGCAGGCGGCGGCGAGGTCCTGTTCCGGTACGCCGAGGTCGCGGGCGAGCCGGGTTCCCGTCATCCCCAGCAGGCGGTTGCCCTCGATGGCTTCGTATAGGGCCCCGAGGATCTGCTCGCGATAGCCCTTTCGCTCGCGGAGGGTCGCCATGACCGCTCCTCTCCTACGGGGTGGGGCCCGTGGTCGTCAGATCTCGTCGGCGTGGGTCTCGGTGCGGCTGCCGACAGGAGCTCTGCTGCTGGTCAGCCAGGAGCGCGCGGGTCCGGCGGCGGTTTCGGTGTCCACGGTGAGGTGGAGTCGGGTACCGCCGCCCCGGGCCGGGTAGCTGCGCTGCTCGGTGCCGGCGAAGCAGTGGCGCAGGACCTCCGCGACCGCGCGGGCGGCCTCGGGAGAAGCGGCGACGATGCGTACTTCCGCCTGCCCGGCCGACGGCATCGCCCCGGGGTCCGTCCCGCTCGTTGTCACGGGGCGTGGTTCTTGTCGGCTGGAGACGGAACGGCCCGTGCCGATGCTCATGCCGCTCACCTCCATGTGTCACCAGGCACGGGGAAGGGCATGACCGGCAGTCCGAGCGGCCCTCCGTAGGGCGACACGCACGCGCCGCCCTCGTCCTCCCAGCCGTCCTCCGGGCGCCGGGTGTCCCGCATGCCGCGTCCGATGACGGCTTCGTTGGCCAGCAGGGCCCCGGCCTTCAGAACGCTCCCGGGGATCGCGGCGGCAGCCATCAGCCGGGCGGCAGCGGCGGGCTCGGTCTCGGGCGGGATCACCAGGAGATCCCAGCGGCCCATGGCCGGGGAGAGCAGGATCAGCTTGTCGGGGTCCTGCTCGGTGAACCATCCGACGTGCAGGGTGTGGCCGCCGCCGACGGGCACCTTGTGGGGGACGACGGGCCAGCGGGCGGGGTTCACGGTGACGCGCGTGACGCGCCCCCACGGTTCGCCGAGGGCCGCCGCCAGCGGCGGGAGCTCGGCGGCGAGGTCGCGGGAGCGGGGCCACCAGGCGCCGTCCAGCTGGCCCGAGAGCATGGTCTTCGGGGTGAGCGACAGACGCGCCGGAAGTGCGGGGGCGGTGCCGCGCGGTGTGGTGAGGTCGAGGAGCGTAGACATGGCGCGAAACCTGCCCCCGGGCTGCCCGTCGGCAGCCCGGTGTTCGGCGATCGCCGGGAACGGCACCTGCGCGGAGCTGGTGTTCGAATTGCTCCCGGTCCTTTGACCATACTCCTGCCGGAGGGCTCCGAACCGTTTCGTGACCAGGCACTTTACGGGCGGACGGTCCCTGCGGCCGGCGGCCGGCATGCGGCGGGGTTGTCAGCAGCGGCGGCGCGCAGGTCCGGGGCGTAGCGTGAGGGAACGGGCCGTGAAGGCACGGCCGCGGCGTTGCCGGGCCGGGCACAGCCGCATTCCCGAGAGGGGCGGACCGCGATGGCTGACTCCGACACTCCCCGCCCCGCGCCGCTGCTCCTTCCGGACGCCATCCACCAGGCGGTGAAGCCGGGGACGGCCGTGCTGCGGCTGGAGACCACCCACTCCCGGACGGGGATCCTCGACGGCGCGTGGTGGCCGCGCTCCCGGGACATCGCGACCGAGCTGCCCGCCCTGATCAAGGTTCTGACGGAGTACCTCGGCCCCGTCACCCGCGTCGGCCTCGACGCCGGCGCCTGGAACGGACTCCCGACCCGCCTGGTCATCGCCGACCGCGTCGTCCACATCGACTCCGACCCGGTCGGCGACGACACCATCCTGATCACCCGCGGCCGCGCCGACCTCTTCGCCCTCCTGGTCGTTCCGCCGGACACCACGCCCGACGCCGCACGGACCGCGATGGCCCGGGCGGTCCGGGCCGACAACATCACCCAGGCCGCACAGCTCCTCGTCGCCTCCCTCGACGATCCGGGCCCCGGGGCGGAGGCCGAGCGCCGCCGGTGAGAGCGCCCTGACACGTTCAACGGGTCAGGGCGCGGGCGCCATGACGGCCTGTCGGCGGCTCGCGTGGGCGTCAGCGGGTGCGGGAGCGGCGGGCCTTGAGTCCGGGTTCGTGTGCTGCCTCAGGACGTCGGTGAGGAACTGACGGGTGCTCGCGGGACCCAGCGCCTGTGCCTGCAGATGCGCGAACGTGTCCCGGCAGGCCCGTACGTCGGAACGTTTCTCCGCGTACAGGCCGCAGGTGAACCGCTCCTGATACACCACGCCGGACTCGGAGGCGCTGGCGAACTCGAGCAGCGAGAAGTGCCCGGAGACCCCTGGATGCGCTCCCGCGGAATACGGGAGCACCTGCACCGTGACGTGCGGCTGCGTGCTCATGTACATCAGATGCTCCAGCTGACCGCGCATGACCTCATGGCTGTCGACGACGCGCCACAGCACCGACTCGTCGAGCACGGCCCACAAGCGCAGCGGGCGGTCCGAGGCCTTCGTGATCCGGTCCTGGCGGCGCAGCCGTACCCGCAGGCGCGCGGCTGCCTGCTCGGTGGTGGGGGGCGGGAGCGCCGCCGAGATGAGCGCCCGGGCGTAAGCGGGCGTTTGCAGCAGGCCCGGGACCACCAGTGGCTCGTAGGCGCGGACCGAAGTGGCTTCGCCCTCCAGGCCGATGTAGGCGCCGTCGGGAATGTCGCCGTAATTGTTCCACCAGCCTTCCTGGCGGGACTCTTCGGCCATCTTCATCAGCGAGTCGACGATCCTCCGGTCCCGGACGCCGTAGAGCGCGCACAGGTCACGGACATCGCGTGGGTTGATGCGGCGCCGGCCGTTCTCCAGGAGGCTGATCTTGGGCTGGGAAACCAGCAGGTGTGCGGCGGCCTGCTGCATCTTCAGGCCGCTGTCTTCCCGGAGGCGGCGCAGCTCCGCTCCGAGCCGACGCCTTCTGATCATGGGATTGACGTACGCCGTCACGGAACCTCTACCTCCACTCACGGGTTCTGCTGCTCAGCAGATTGCCAGGGCCGGATGGAAACGAATCCCCTATTTGGCCCCGTGTCGTGAGCGCGTTTGCGCCGTACCGCCGAAGGGCGGATGGCGGTTCCGGCCTTCCTGACTGGGAGTGGGCGCGGAGCACGGTCATCGCAATGCTGACGTTCTTCGTCGCCTTGTTTTTTGGACAGTCATATTTGCCGTCGGCCCATATGGCCGAATATGCGAATCACCCATATGCATCACATTCCGATGCGGATTACTTCGTAATATGCCAGCGAAAATGGAAGCGGGTTCCGTGCGACCGGGAACTTCCCCCTACGCCACCACTCAGGAGTTGGTCCCTCGATGACGCCGAACATCTCTCACCTGCCTCAATGGCGCAGAACGCCCGCCTTGATCGCGTCGGCGATCGCGGCGGTGATCGCCGTTGCGGTGGCAACGGTGACGCCGACACCGGCACATGCCATCGCAATCCCCGTACCTCTCGGCACCGCGACCCCCTTCGCGATCCTGGCCGGTACGCAGATCACCAACACCGGCCCCT
Organism: Streptomyces sp. NPDC002032; assembly: GCF_042890765.1. Taxonomy (NCBI): domain Bacteria; kingdom Bacillati; phylum Actinomycetota; class Actinomycetes; order Kitasatosporales; family Streptomycetaceae; genus Streptomyces; species Streptomyces sp. NPDC002032. The sequence goes on from NZ_JBIASM010000006.1 coordinate 199,255, forward strand.
CGACGGTCACGGGAGACATCGGGGTGCATCCGGGATCGGCCATCACCGGATTCCGCCCGCCGGTGACGGAGGACGGAACGGTCAACGGTGTCCAGCACCGGGCGGACGCCGTGGCCCTCACCGCCAAGAACGATCTGGTCAACGCCTATGACCAGGCCGCCGGCCAGCCCGTGGACCAAGCCATTCCGGCGGGCCTCGCCAATGTCACGCTGGCTCCCGGCGTCTACCACGCCGCGGCCGGTCTCGGACTCACCGGCGACCTGGTCCTGGACGCCGCGGGTGACCCCAACGCGGTGTGGGTGTTCCAGATCCCCGAGTCCTTGACGACGGCCTCCGCCAGTCGCGTGCTCCTCGTCAACGGGGCTTCGCCGTGCAACGTGTACTGGCAGATCGGAGCGTCCGCCACCCTCGGCAGCGGCTCCACATTCGTGGGCACGATCATGGCTCTGACCTCGATCACCGTCGACGACGGGGTGTCCGTCGCCGGACGGCTGCTGGCTCGTAACGGCCTGGTGTCCCTGATCAACGACACGATCGACCGGGGGAACTGCGCCACCGGCAGCACCGGTGGGACCACGGGCGGTCTGGTCACGGGCGGTCTGGTCGCCGGCACGACCACGGGCGGCACGGCGACCGGCGGCACGGCGACCGGCGGTACCGCGGGCGGCCTGCTCGGCGGGGTGACGACCGGTGGGACCACGGGCGGCGGTCTCCTGGGCGGTGTCCTGGGCGGAGCCACCGGCGGCCTTCCGGGTGGTCTCATCGCGGGCACCACGGGCGGCACCACGGGCGCCACCACGGGTGGCGTCAACGGCGGTGTGACCGGCGGGATCCCCGGCTACCCCAAGCCCCCGCACGACCACGGCAAGCCCGGTCACGACCACGGCAAGCCCGGTCACGACCACGGCAAGCCCGGTCACGAGGAGCACGGTGAGCATGGTGAGCACGGCTACGGCGAGTAGGGCCGTGCCCGGCCCCGAAGAGCACCACGGGCACGACAAGTAGGCAGCCAGACGGTGCCGGGCGGCGGAGCGTCACCGCGTTCGCCGCCCGGCGCCGGCGAGAGCCCGGGAGATCAGTTGCGCGCAGTCGGGACGGAAAGGGCGGCCGAGGCCGTGCTGGAATCAGCGGAGCCGGCGGGGGTGAAGGAGCCGGAGCAGCGGAGCGGAGCCTCGGCGGCAGCACCGGACCAGGTCGGGAAACCCCCTGGAGACCCGGCCGGTCCGGACCACCTGACCACCCCGTGGAGAGCGGCAGTCTCGGCCGGTGCGGTCGTGTGCGTGGCGACGGCCCTGATCCACGTCCTCCTGGTCTTTCTCCACGTGGCACCCCCGAACGCCGTTTCACAGCAGTACGGCCCAAAGATCAACGCATGGGTCTTTCCCCTGTTCGAGCAGAACTGGCGCCTGTTCGCCCCCGATCCGGAGTCGGTCAACCGGCAGATCTCGGCGCGGACCGTGCGCACCGCCCCCGACGGCACCGCCGAGGTGAGTGACTGGTTCGATCTGTCCGGCCCGGATGGTGCCGCGGTCGAGCACAACGCCTTCCCCAGCCACACGACGCAGAACATGCTGCGGCGGGCCTGGAGTTCCTACCTCGAAACACATGGCGGCGACGACCAGCCGCGTACGGAGCGGGCTTCGATGATGCAGACGTACCTGCGCAACATCGCGGTGGACCGGGTGGCCGCCCAGCGCGGTGGCCGCTTCGATTCCATCCAGTTGCGGGTGATCACCCGGCCCATCGGCCCGCCTGCCCCAGCGGGCGACCCTCGCCGGGCCACCTCCGTTCCCGCGCCCGCCGACACCCGGTACCTGCCCGTTTGGACGGTGGCCCCGCATGAGCACTGAGCGGACGACCTCGGCGCGTCGCGCCTCCTGCGCCGTGCTGACCGAGTCACCGGTGTCCCTCTACGCGGCCGCCGTGCTGCGCATCGGTTACGGATTCCTGCACCTCGTGCTCCTGTTGCGCGAGTTCCCGTACCGGGACGAGATCTGGGGGCCCGGTTCGCCGTGGACCCCCGAGCTGGCGAGGCAACTGTTCGACCAGACCGGCTGGCTCAGCGTCCTCACCTTCTCCGACAGCCGGATGTACTTCGAGATCTGCTACGCGGCGGCCCTCGTCACGTCGGCACTCTTCATGCTCGGCTGGCGGACCAGAGCGACCTCCGTGCTGTTCGCGGTCATGGTCGCGTCGTTCCATTCCAGGGCGGTCTTCATGACGGACGGAGGGGACAACGTCACCCTCCTCATGGCGGCGTACCTCGTGTTCACCATGTGCGGACGCCGCTGGTCACTCGATGCGCTCACCGCGCGGACGCGAGCGCCGGCGGCCCCGCCGGGCGGTCGTCGCATGCGCAACCTCGCCCAGGCCCGACGGACCCTGACCACAGTGCTGCACAACTGCGGCATGTTCGTCATCGCCGTACAAGTCTGCTTCCTCTACGGATCCGCAGGCCTCTACAAGGTGCAGGGCGGTTCCTGGGGGAACGGGACAGCCCTCCACTACGTCCTGAACCTCGACCTGTTCCGGCCCTGGCCGGCCCTGTCCCTCATGGCGGACGCGCACCCGGTACCGATGGCCGTCGCCGGCTATCTGACGGTGCTGCTCCAGGTGGCGTTTCCGTTCGTCCTGTTCGGCAGACTGAAGTACCCCGTTCTGACCATGCTGCTGGGCATGCACCTCGGCATCGCCGTGCTCATGGGCCTGCCGCTGTTCTCCGGCGCGATGATCATCGCGGACGCCGTCTTTCTGCCGGACCGCTTCTACCGGGCACTGGGACGGTGGTGGCGGCCCCGCGTCCGGTGGACACGGGCCGCCGCGCCCCCGGCCCTGGCCGGGCCCGGCGCCGGGGTCGGGGTCGGGGCCGGGGCCGTTCCCGAGCAGCGGTGATCCTGCCGGTCAGACCCTCGTCCATGCGTCGAGAAAGGCCTTCCGCCCGGCCGGATCCGCTGATTTGTGGTCCGCGTGCAGGACGCGCCAGGCGCTGAGTTCGAGGTCCCGGAGCCACAGTTCGCCGATGACCTGCGTTTTCAGGTCGGGGAGGTGGTCGGACTCGGAGAGCGCCTGGCCGATGACCTCCCCGGCCGCGATGCGCTGGGGCGGGGTCATCTCGTCGACAGCCGACAGGATCTGCCCGGCCAGACCGGTGCCCTCGCCCGCAAGCGAACTCAGGACGTACGTCTTGATGTTGGCGGGCAGCAGGTAGAGGGAGCCCGAAGACCTCCACAGGTCCGACCAGAAGCGTTCTCCGGCCTCGGTGGGAGCGGGGAGCGCGGCCAGCAGTCCGAGGAGGTGCGCGGTGGCCGCGTATCCGTCGGAGTGGGCCGCCGCGACGACGGCGATGTCCGCGACGCGCTCCACGTCGATCCGGCCGGCTGCGAGGCCCGGGTCCAGTCCCAGCCGCTGTTCCAGCTGATGGGAAAGGGGAACGGATGCGTGGGAGCGGAACTCGGGAAGCATCGGCGGTCCTTGAACGTCGGTGAGCGGTAAGCCCGTTCGGGAGCTCTGATCGTTCCCACAGCCCGCCGGATTACACGAGTTCCGCCTTCTCGAGTGGCGGAGGCGTCGGGCGCTGCTGCCCGGCGCGGGCTCCTAGCATGAGCACATGGTTGCCAGTCATGCCCAGCATTTCGAGTCAGGACGGGAAGCAGTGTCCGTAGACGACACCGAAGCCGACAGCGCTCCTTCCGCGCGGACCGTCGGGGGACGCGAGGACCCCCACCCGGTGGCCGGCCTGGTCGAGCGGGCGGCCGATCTGGTGGAGCCGCTCAAGCCCAAGCTGCGCGGCTGGCTCCATGCCGGCATGGTCCCCGCATCGCTGGCCGCGGGCATCGTTCTCATTTGCCTGGCGGGCACCCCGCGCGCCGCCCTGGCCTGCACCGTGTACGCCGTCACCGCCTGGATGCTGTTCGGGACGAGCGCGGTCTACCACCTCGGCACGTGGGGCCCGCTCGGCGAGGCCGTCCTGCGCCGCCTCGACCACGCCAACATCTTCCTGATCATCGCCGGCACCTGTACCCCGCTCGCCGTGCTGCTGCTCTCCCCGGACCGGCAGTCCGTCCTGCTGTGGATCGTGTGGACGGGTGCGCTGGCGGGCATCGCCTTCCGTGTCCTGTGGGTCGGAGCTCCCCGCTGGCTGTACACCCCCTGCTACCTGGCCCTGGGCTGGGCGCCGGTGCGTTACCTGCCCGACTTCCTGCACAGCGGCGGGGCGGCCGTACTCACCCTGGTCGTGACCGGCGGGCTCCTCTACAGCGCGGGGGCCGTGGTGTACGCCCTCCGGCGCCCCGATCCCTCACCCCGCTGGTTCGGCTACCACGAGGTCTTCCACGCCCTGACGGTGGCGGCTTTCGGCGCGCACTACACCGCGATCTTCCTCGCCGCCCGCTGACCCCGACGAGGCCCGGGGCTGCGGGCGGGCGGCACCGCTCGCCTCAGGCCGGGGCCGGGGCCGACGGACCGGACGCTTCGGCGACGCGGCGGTATTCGGCGTTGATGCGCTGGGCCTCTTCGAGCTGGTCTTCGAGGATGACGATCCGGCAGGCGGCCTCGATGGGAGTGCCCTGGTCGACGAGTTCCCGGGCGCGTGCCGCGATGCGCAGCTGGTAGCGCGAGTAGCGGCGATGGCCCCCTGCGGAGCGGAGCGGCGTGATGAGGCGGGCTTCGCCGAGTGCGCGGAGGAAGCCCTGGGTGGTGCCGAGCATCTCGGCCGCCCGGCCCATCGTGTAGGCGGGGTAATCGTCGTCGTCGAGACGGCCGAACGAGTCGTCTGCTGTCATTGAACCTCTCTCATGGAACGCGTGGAGGGGCCCTGGCGCCATACGGCACCAGGGCCCCGAAGGAACTACTACACCATCTGCCGACCCTGATCCTGCGTCGGCCCTCTGTTTCCGCCGACCCGTCCGAACCGGGACAGGCCGTGCGGGGATCGCGGTTGCTTGACCGGAGACCACCTCACTATCGATGTCCTGCGGTACCAGGGCTCTGACTTCCGCCCCGGCGATCCTGATGGCGCTCGGCTCCTCCGTTCTTCCCTCGATCCCCCACTGCTTCCAACGGGGGCACTGCGTACTGCTGGTACTGCTCTTACTGCGGGGTACTGCACTTACCGGGTACTGCGCACTGCTGGTACTGCGCACTGCTGGTACTGCGCACTGCTGGTACTGCGCACTGCTGGTACTGCACCTACTGGGTACTGCTCGGTGGCCTGCGTCAGCGCCACTCTCCGGCAGCCAGCCCCGTCGCCCATCCTGCGTCTGCTCTGGCTTGGAACCCCACTGCCGAACTTCCCGATGCGCGCGCCCGCAGCCGACGCCTTCACCGAGGTGCTGCTCACTCACTTCACTGCTGGTACTTCACTGCTGACGGCAGCCCCTGATGACTGCGGGCCACCCGGTCCGGTCGCCAGTCCCGTCGCCGTCCTGCACAACCATGGCTTCGAAACTCCACCACCGCACCGCACTGCGAACTGCTCCTGCGTGTACTGCTGCCCGGCAGTTCGTCTCTGCCGGGCCTTGCTGTCTCTCTGGGCTACGAGAGAAACCATAACCACGTCACCACCCAATGTCTACTCTGGCGGCCATAGATTTTCGCGCCTACCGAACAGAGCTAGCCGCCGCCCGACGCCAGCGCGGTCCTCGGATGCTGTCGATGATGCGAGTCCAGTTGTCGCTGCCGTGGCCGTCCTCGATCGCCTGCCGGTAGTGGGCCTGCACGGCCAGTGGGAGCGCGAGGTCGAGGCCGAGTGAGGTGCTGGTCTCGACGATGTGGTCGGACGTCGCACCCATCATGGTGACCGTGCTGAGGTCGCCGGGATGCTGGCCGGCATCAAGCGCGGCACCGGGGCGCTCTTCACCAGCCCGCAGGATGGCGCCGATCGAGTCGGCGAAGGAGAGCAACTCGGGCAGCGCTTCCTTGGCCTTCATTCCCGCAGTGCCGAGCATCGCGGTGGCGTGCATCAGTCCGGACAGGGCGGTGAGGAACACCGCGAGTTGGGCTTGGTACATCATCTGGGCGAGGCCCGGGTCCTCACCCAGATGCCGTGGTGTCCCGAGCAGTGTCAACGTCGCCAGGTGTCTCTCCATCGCCTCGTCGCTGCCGCTGTAGTAGACGTGGGCTGCCTCCGTGCCGACCATCGGCGCGGGAACCATGACACCTCCGGTGAGGAAGGTGGCGTCGTGGCCCGCTGCCCAGGCGGCCGCCTCTCGTGTGCGGTCGGGAGTGTCGGAGCTCAGGTTGACCAGCGTCCGGCCCGCGAGGGATTCGGTGGCGCTTTCGAGGACGTCGTACATCGCCGGGTAGTCGGTGAGGCTGAGGATGACGAGGTCACTCGCTTCGACCGCCTCGCCGGGCGTCGCCGCGAGCGCTGCTCCGTCGGTGACGACGCCGGCGGCCCGACTGGCGGTGCGGTTCCAGACGGTGACCGGGTGGCCGGCGGTGAGGAGGGTGCGTGTCATCGCCTGGCCCATCGGGCCGAGTCCGATCACGGTGACAGGGCTCTTCTGCCTGGTGGTGCGGTTCTGTTGGTCGTTCACACCGCCATGTTCGCCAGAGCGGCACTACGCTCGGAAGTACCCACTATTTACTGCGGTACTTACCTTTTAGTAAGGGGATCAGCGATGGCCAAGGCGCCGAGATGCGGGCCCTATATCTGCGGCATCGACGCTGCGCTCGACGTGGTGAGCGGCAAGTGGAAGGGGCTGATCCTCTGGGAACTCGATGCCCACCGCGTACGCCGCTTCGCCGAGCTCCGTCGCGCTCTGCCGGGAGTGAGCGAGAAGATGCTGACGCAGCACCTGCGTGAGATGGAGGCGGACGGTCTCGTGCTCCGGAAGGTCTATGCCGAGGTACCGCCGCGGGTGGAGTACTCCCTGACCGAGGACGGGCGCATGCTCAATCAGGCGCTCGGGCCGCTCGGCGCCTGGGGGACTGAGCGGATACGTCGCGAAGGCCACGAAACGGTCAACGTGGCCGAGACCTCACCCGGCTGAGCGGCCCGGCCGCCGCCAACCCCGCCCCGGCGCCGTAACACCCGGCTTTCCGTGTTGCCGGTTTCTCCGGCCGAGGCGGCGACTTGCGGCTGAGCTGCGAGCCGGCTCCACCAACTGGCCGTTCCGGGTCGGTGTTCGGTCGCGCCTACCGCAGCCGCCCAGGATCGGCCTCCCCCGCGGCCGTGGCTACCTCCCGGCGGTCAGCTCCTCCTCTCCTTCCGGCGGGGGCGGCCGATCTCGGCAGCCGTCGCGCCGACTACGGCGAGCGCGTCCGCATACAGGCTCAGAGCGTGCGCGCCCGCGTCGCCGCCTGTCAGGACCAGTACGACGATGACGATCACCCACAGCCGGAGATCGGGCATCCATCCCGGCAGCCCCATCGGGCCCGGGCTGGGACTGAGGACGGTACGTTGGTGCTGGTTCATCGGTCTCCTTGGACGCGAGTGGACTGCGGGCGGCTCCTGGGCCAACAGGGGCCGCCCTTCGCGTAACCAGCATGCTGAGAGCTCGCTCGCCGGTTGTCAGTGCCGGGCTGACGGCCGTGCGTCAAGATGCTGATATGACGTCGTCTCAGCATGACCGGTTGAGGAACCTGCTCGTCGCACTGTCGAATGCCGCGCTGGAACTGGCCAATGACGGGGTGGCGCTGGCGCATCCTCGGGAAGGTGCGGCTTTGGGGCTGGTGATCACACCGACCCTCCAGAGCAAGGTCGCCCATGTCGAGGCACTCGCATGCGCCGTCTTGCGTCATTCGGGCGTGTCATGGGACGCGATGGCCGGCAGGTACGACGTCACGCGCCAGTCCTTGCACCGAAGACTGTCGGCTTCCGCGGATCAAGTCGCGGAGAACGCCCAGAAGCTCGCGGCTGGTCAAGAAATGTCCGCGTACCAGGAACTCGGTCTTCTCGTGGCGGCGTGTCAGCGCCTGGGGCAGAACTTCGAAAGGGAGTTGGAACGGGCCCCGGAGTCATGGGAAGCGCGTCGAAGGACCCCGGGCTGGTGGTGGGAACCGGGCGACAAGTAGGGGGACGAAGCGGGGTTCCTCGGCCATGGCGGGGCCGCAGGCCGTCGGGCGCCCGTGGCCCCGCCATGGTGTCGGGGTCAGGAGGACGGGTCGCCGTACTGGAGGCCGCGTCCGTTGGTGCCGATGTAGACGCGGCCGTAGGTGTCGGGGTCGCCGGTGATGACGCCGAGGCTGCCGATGCCGCCCCACTGGTGGGCGTCGTCGTTGATGCGGAGCCAGGTGGCGCCCTTGTCGGTGGAGCGGAAGACTCCGGTGACGTCCTTGACGGTGCCGATCAGGTACAGCGCCTGGTAGTCGGCACCCGGCGCGGCCTTGCCGAAGCCGAGGGCTGAGGCGGACTGCGCCGTGGCGAGCGGGGTGAAGGTGCGGCCGCCGTCGGTGGAGTGCAGCAGCCCCTTGCCGCCCCCGGCGATCCACAGGTCCCCGGCGACGCCGGGGACGGCCGTGAGCCGGCCGGAGGGCAGGTTGGTGGCGCGGGCGCCGAAGCTCGCGCCGCCGTCGGTGCTGGCGTAGAGCGTGCCGCCGGCCAGTGAGTAGAAGGTACCGGCCGAGGAGCGGTCGGCGACGACCACGGCGTCGGTGCCCAGGCCGACGACCTTCGACCAGGTCGTCCCCTTGTCGGTGGAGCGGTACGGGGTCTGGCCGGCCTCGGTCCAGACGATGGTGGAGCCGTCCGCCGCGAGCGCGATGTGACCGCTGTGGGCGCCGGCCACCGGCTCCGACGTGAAGCCGTTCCAGCTGACGCCGCCGTCGGTGGAGTAGGCGCCGTCCTGCGTGCCGCCAGTGCCGACGCGGACCATCATCGAGGGGTTGGACTGGGCGAAGTCGATGTCGGTGCTGCTGGACATCAGCGGGTTCTTCAGCCGCCCGGCGGGCACCTCGGTCAGGGAGCCGTACCGGAAACCGCCCTGGTCACCCATGGAAGTGACGAGGGTGGCGCCGCCGGGCGGGGCGATCGCGTCCGCCAGCGAGGTCTCCTCCAGCCCTCGCGCCCCCGCGGCCCAGTGGCTGGTGCCGCCGCTGTCGGTGGCGGAGGCGTCCTTGCTGCGCCAGATGCCGTTGCCGGTGCCGTACAACGCGTGCCCGGAGTCGAAGGGGTCGATGGCCAGGGCCGTCATCCAGTGCCCGGTGGCGGTACCGATGTAGGGAGCGCCGGAGGCGTCCCGCACCGACTTGTCGGCCTGTGCCTTCCAGGTCGTGCCGCCGTCGGTGCTCCGGTAGATCTCGTCCTGGGGCCACCAGCGGTCGAGGGTGGTGACCATCACCGTCGAGGGCTTCTGCGGGTCGACGGCCAGGCCGGAGAACCCGTAACCGCCCTGGGACGGGGAGACGTTCTTCCACGCCCCGCCGGCCGGCGTGTACTTCCAGACCGAGCCCGCCGTCACGTCGTTGGGGCCGACGGTGTTCGTGTACGTCACGTACAGCGAGCCGTCACCGGACAGGACTCCATGCTGCGGCAGCTGGCCGGTGGGCTGCCCGGGGACGGCCTGCCAGGTGTTTCCGCCGTCGGTGGAGCGGTACAGGGAGGTGGACTTGTCGCCGACGCCGACGTAGAGCGTCTTGCTGCCGGCCGGGCCGTACGTCACGAAGGAGATGCCCGTGCCGCTGCTCGCGCCGTCCTTGACGGGGAACGCGGAGACCTGCTTCCACGTCACGCCGTAATCGGTGCTGCGCCACAGGCCGTTCTTGCGGGTGCCCAGCAGCAGGGTGCCGTGGTCCGCGGGGTCGATCACCAGTCGTTCGCCCGCGCCGCGACCGGGCTCGTTGGCGCCCAGCTTGAAGGGCAGCTCGGTGCGCTGGAAGGTGCGGCCCCGGTCGGTGGAGCGCAGTATCGCGGCGTTGCCGGCCCACTCGTTGGTGTAGGTGCCCGCTCCGAGGTAGAGCCGGTTGGGATCGACGGGGTCGGTGGCCAGCGAGTCGATGCCCAGCAGGTTCCAGTCCTTCTCGCCGACCCAGTCGGTCAGCGGGATCCACTGTTCGGCCCCGGTGTCCCAGCGGTAGGCGCCGCCCATGTCGGTACGCGCGTACAGCAGACCCTTCTCCTTCGGGTTGAACACCAGCCCGGTGACGTAACCGCCGCCCACCACCTGGGCGTTCTTCCACGTGTACGGTCCGGATCCGGCCGGCTGGGACCCGGCCGCCTTCACCAGCTTCCACTGCTGGTTGGTGCTGCCAAGGCCGGGATACTGGATGACTCCCGCGCCATCGGCCGTGGAGCCTCCGGAGACGTCCAGGACCTGGCCGGTCCGGCGGGAGGTGAAGGTGACGGCTTCGGAGCCGCTCACATCGTCGATCCGCCACTGCTGGGAGGCGGAGGAGCTGTCGGTCTGCTGCTCCGCGGAGGCCGCCTGGGCGGTCGAATCGCCCGCTATGCCGAGCACTTTGCCGCTGTTGCGGTTCACCAGCTCGTAGTAGCCGTCCCCGGTGGGCTTCAGCTTCCACTGCTGGTTGGCGGTGTTCTGGTCGGTCCACTGCTGGATGCGTGTGCCGTCGGCGGTGGAGAAGGCGTTGACGTCCAGCACCTTGCCGCTGCGCACCGAGACCAGCCTGTAGTACGCGTCGCTGTCGACCGTCGCGGCCTGGGAGTCCTCGACTCCGAACACGAAGTACGACCCGGCGCCGAGGGGAATGCCGAGCAGCAGAACGGTGGCGCTCAGGCGACGGCGGTGACGCCCGCGGCGCCGTCCGTTCGTGGGGTTCTTCATGGGGGGTCTTCTCCTTGCATGCCACCAGAGGAAAGGTGGATCCGGCCATCGCAGCCGCCGGATCCGACTCCTTGTGGTCACAGGCCCCGCAAGAGGTTGCCCTGAGCCGGGAACTTCTTCAGATCGCCTCGTCGTGGCGCGGCAGGCGTTGATCAGCGGCCGCGTGACGTTCGCGCCGAGGCTGGACCACCACCGACAAGCCCACAACGCGCGCTGCCGGAGGGCCGAGTGGGCGCGGGCCGGCCCAGTGACCCGGGGCACGGGCCTTGGCCACATACCCTTGCCGACGCCGAGGTTGCGCCGCACTCGGCGGATCGCTCCACTGAGGGGGGTAGGAATGGGGCTCGTGGATCCGGACCACGCGGGGCTGGTCGTCGCGGCGCGGGCCGGTGACGACCGGGCGCGCGAGGAGCTGATCGCCGCGTACCTGCCGTTGGTCTACAACATCGTCCGGCGAGCGCTGAGCGGACATGCCGACGTCGACGACGTCGTCCAGGAAACCCTGCTGCGCGTGGTGCGCGACCTGCCTGCCCTGCGTGCCCCGGAGAGCTTCCGCTCCTGGCTGGTTTCGATCACGCTGCGCCAGATCACCACGCACTGGCAGAGGCAACGCGACTTCGCCGGCCGGACCACGGTCATCGACGAGGCACTCCAGATACCGGACACCGGCGCCGAACCCGAGGACGTGACGATCCTGCGTCTGCACGTGTCGGACGAGCGCCGGCAGGTCGTCGAAGCCGGCCGGTGGCTCGACCCGGACCATCGGGCGCTGCTGTCGCTGTGGTGGCAGGAATGCGCCGGTTTGCTGAGCCGTGACGACATCGCCGCCGCGATGGGGCTCACCGTCGCCCACGCCGGAGTACGCCTGCAACGCATGCGCGAGCAGCTGGAACTGAGCCGGACGATCGTCGCCGCGCTGGAGGCCGACCCGCGCTGTCCGCAGTTGGACGAGAGCCTCGTCGGCTGGGACGGTCTGCGTTCATCGGTGTGGCGCAAGCGGATCGCGCGGCACACCCGCGTCTGCCCGGTCTGCACGGCGACGACGGCAGAACGGGTGCCGGCCGAACTGCTGCCCCTCAGCCTCACGAGCCTCACGCTGGCCGTCCCCGCCGGACTCATCGCCGCGCTGGCCGCCAAGGGCCTGCTCCCGGGTACGGCGGCGAGCGCCGCCGGGCTGGCCACGGCGCCCGTCGCCGTCGGCACGGCGACGGGGGGAGGCAGTCTGCACAGCGCGCTGACCGGCACGTTCCATGCGGTGACCGCCCATCCGATGGTGAGCCTCGCCACCGCCGCGGTGCTCATCACGGGGACCGCCACCTACGCGACCTGGCCCGAACCGGCGCAACGGGAGCCCGGGGCCATCGCCGCTCCCGCGGTCGGCACTCCCGCGCCGATCCCGTCGCGCACCACCACGTCGGCCGGACCGTCCCCGGTGAGTCCGTCCGCCGTCGCAGGCACCGTTGCGCTGGGTGCGCAGTCACTGGAGTCCGTGGACGAACCCGGCCTGTACCTGGCGTATGCCGACGACTTCGCGACGCTCGGCCGAGTCTCCGCGTCCAGCGGCGCGCGGACACGGCAGCGGGTCACGTTCACGGTGGTCGGGGGGCTGGCCGACACCCGGTGCGTCACCCTCCGCTCCGCCGACGGCCGCTACCTGCGCCATCGTGACCTGAGGCTGCGGCTGAGCACCGATGACGGCAGTGAGCTGTTCCGTGAGGACGCCACCTTCTGTCCGCAGCCCGGGGCGGTCGCCGGATCGGTCACCCTGCATGCGCACAACTATCCCGGATCGGTCCTCCGCCACCGCGACGGCGGCATCTGGCTCGACGGCTCCGACGGCACCCGGTCCTTCGCCGGCCAGGCTTCCTTCGTCATGCGCAAGGCGTGGGCCTGAGAACCGCTCCCTGAGCGATGCGGACCGGGTCGCGCGCTGACAGCCGGTGATCCTGCGCCACGGTGCCGGCACGCACGTCCCCAGCGGCGGTCACCGGGGCTTGGCGTAACGCTTTTTGCCTGCGAGATGCATCACCGGGCAATCGTCGGGGCGGCGCGACTTTTCCGTTACGAGGGCGCGAGTTCGCGGGCCTCCACTTCATGGGGCGCTCTTCCCGCCGCTCACCACGACGTGGCGGCGCGGCAGGTTCCCCGACCTTCCCCGTTGACGTACCCCCTGAAGAAAGCCCCTCCAATGACGCGACACAGTCACCAACCCCGGGAGACCGGTGGGCGGGAACGGCCCCACCTCCCGCACCGCACCCACCCTGGCCACCGGGGTGAATCATGAAGGGCCTGCACCAGCTCGGCCGGCGTCGCCGGACACTGACGATAGGCCTGTCGGCCGCTGCGCTGGTGGGCGGTGTCATGACGCTCCTGCCCAGCTCGGCCGGAGCCGCGACGCCCCTGGGTACGCAGGCGGCCCCCTCGGGCAGGTACTTCGGCACCGCCGTGGCCGCCGGCCGGCTCGGCGATGCGACGTACGCCGCGCTCGCGGACCGGGAATTCAACATGATCACCCCGGAGAACGAGATGAAGTGGGACGCCATCGAGCCGTCCCGCGGCAATTTCAACTTCGGCCCGGCCGACCGGATCGTCAACCGTGCCACGGCACAGGGCCAGCGCATGCGCGGCCACACCACGGTCTGGCACTCGCAGCTCCCGGCCTGGGTCAGCTCCATCGGCGACGCGAACACGCTGCGCAGCGTGATGAACAACCACATCACCACCGAGATGACCCACTTCAAGGGCAAGATCTACGCCTGGGACGTGGTCAACGAGGCGTTCGCCGACGGTTCCACCCAGCACCGCGGCTCGGTGTTCCAGAACGTGCTGGGCAACGGCTTCATCGAGGAGGCCTACCGCACCGCCCGGGCGGCCGATTCCTCGGCCAAGCTCTGCTACAACGACTACAACATCGAGAGCTGGTCGGACGCCAAGACCCAGGGCGTCTACGCCATGGTGAAGGACTTCAAGTCCCGTGGCGTGCCCATCGACTGCGTCGGATTCCAGAGCCACTTCGGCGCCGGTGGCCCTCCGTCCAGCTTCCAGACCACCTTGTCCAGCTTCGCCGCCCTGGGCGTTGACGTCCAGATCACCGAGCTGGACATCGCCCAGGCGTCGCCCACCCACTACGCCAACACGGTCAAGGCCTGCCTGTCCGTGGCCCGGTGCACCGGCATCACGGTGTGGGGCATCCGCGACAGCGACTCCTGGCGCGGCGGCGAAAGCCCCCTGCTGTTCGACAACAACGGCAAGCCCAAGGCCGCGTACACCGCCGTCGTGAACGCCCTCAAGGCCGCCCCCGGCACCACGGCCGGAGCCGGCACCGGGGCGATCAAGGGCGTCGCCTCCGGCCGTTGCATCGACATCAACGGCTCCACCACCGTCAACGGCACGCAGGCACAGCTGTGGGACTGCAACGGGCAGACCAACCAGCGCTGGACCTACACCTCCGACAAGCAGCTGATGATCTACGGCAACAAGTGCCTGAGCGCCCTGGCCAACGGCACCACCAACGGCACCGCGGTGGTCATCGCGGACTGCGACGGCGGCGCCGGCCGGCAGTGGAACATCAACACCGACGGCACGATCGCCGGCATCCAGTCCGGGCTGTGCCTGGACGCCGTCGGCGCGGCCACCGCCAACCGCACCAAGATCCAGCTGTACGCCTGCTGGTCCGGCGGCGGCAACCAGAAGTGGACCGGCCCGTCCGGGACCTCGGCCCCGACGGCGCCCGCGCCGCCGGGCGGGACGTGTGCCCTTCCGTCGACCTACCGATGGACGTCTACGGGTGCGCTGGCGCAGCCGGCGAACGGGCGGGTCTCGCTGAAGGACTTCACCACCGTGACGTACAACGGCAAGCACCTGGTCTACGGGACGGACTTCTCGGGATCGTCGTACGGCTCGATGATGTTCGGCCCCTTCACGAACTGGTCGGACATGGCGTCGGCCGGCCAGAGCGGCATGAACCAGGCCGCGGTGGCGCCCACGCTGTTCTACTTCGCGCCCAAGAAGATCTGGGTGCTGGCGTACCAGTGGGGTCAGTGGCCCTTCATCTACCGCACGTCGAGCGACCCCGCCAACCCCAACGGCTGGTCCGCGCCGCAGCCGCTGTTCACCGGCAGCATCCCCCGCACCGACTCCCCCACCGGCCCGATCGACCAGACCCTGATCGCCGACGACAAGAACATGTACCTGTTCTTCGCCGGTGACAACGGCAAGATCTACCGGGCGAGCATGCCGATCGGGAACTTCCCGGGCAACTTCGGCTCCTCGTACACGACGGTCATGAGCGACACGGCGGACCACCTGTTCGAGGCGCCGCAGGTCTACAAGGTCCAGGGCCAGAACCAGTACCTCATGATCGTCGAGGCGAAGGGTGCGAACCAAGCGCGCTACTTCCGCTCGTTCACGGCCTCCAGCCTGAGCGGTTCGTGGACCCCGCAGGCCACGAGCGAGAGCAATCCCTTCGCGGGCAAGGCGAACAGCGGGGCCGGCTGGACCAACGACATCAGCCACGGTGACCTGGTCCGCAACAACCCCGACCAGACCATGACCATCGACCCCTGCAACCTGCAGTTCCTCTACCAGGGCAAGTCCCCCACCGCGACCGGCCCCTACGACCAACTGCCGTACCGTCCGGGTGTCCTCACCCTGCAGCGCTGACCCGCCCGCCCCTCGGTGATCGCCATCCGGGCCGGCCCGGATGGCGCGCAGCCGAGCGGTCCCCGCCGCGCGCAACCCCACCCGCTGACCGACCTGCACCGCCCCGAGAAACCCCGGCCGCCCGTCGGCCGGGGTTCCTCCCTCCTGTGGACGCGCTGAAGGACACGGCTCTGGGGCAGGTCTGGACAACAAAGAAGGCCCAGGTCGCTGACCTGGGCCTTCTTCAAAGAGCGGATGACGGGAATCGAACCCGCGCTATAAGCTTGGGAAGCTCATGTTCTACCATTAAACTACATCCGCACGGGGGTCCAATGGCTTGGATCCGTACCGTTGCACACTGTACCCCATGATCGACCCCCGGTGAATTCCCCCGGGTGGCAGCGCTCGCGGAAGTCGGACAGCAGGGTTCGTGGGGGCGGGAGTTGGGGCGTAGCGTGGGGGGTCGGAGCGGCGGCTGGAGTGGGTCCCGATCATCCCCTAATGTGGCGATTCATCGCAGTACGGCGCGTTGGGGAAAGGGACTCGATGGAGCACACAGTCGTCCGTTGTGCCGAAGGGCACGTATTCAGCACCGCCTCGTTCCCGTTGCAGCACCTCGGTGCCGGACGGATCGGGCCCGGGCGGCTGCTGCGGTGTCCGCGGTGCGCGCGGCTGCGGCACGCGGTGCCCGTGGGCGGCGCCAAGCGGTAGGCGGCCGGTGGGCCGGGCGCGCGGGTGTCGCTCCGATTGGGGGTGGCCCGCGCGCTCTGCGTATCCTCGGGACGTGCTTCTCTCCGACAAAGACATCCGGGCCGAGATCGACAGCGGACGGGTTCGCATTGACCCCTTCGACGAGTCGATGGTGCAGCCCTCCAGCATCGACGTGCGGCTCGACCGGTTCTTCCGGGTCTTCGAGAACCACCGCTACGCGCACATCGACCCCGCCGTCGAGCAGCCCGACCTGACCCGCATGGTCGAGCCCGAGGGGGACGAGGCCTTCATCCTGCATCCGGGCGAGTTCGTGCTCGCCTCGACGTACGAGGTCATCTCGCTGCCCGACGACATCGCCTCCAGGCTGGAGGGGAAGTCCAGCCTGGGCCGCCTGGGTCTGGTGACGCATTCGACCGCCGGGTTCATCGACCCCGGGTTCTCGGGTCACGTGACCCTGGAGCTGTCGAACCTCGCCACCCTGCCGATCAAGCTGTGGCCGGGGATGAAGATCGGCCAGCTGTGCCTGTTCCGGCTCAGCTCGCCCGCGGAGTTCCCGTACGGCAGCGAGCGGTACGGGTCCAGGTACCAGGGGCAGCGCGGCCCGACCGCCTCGCGCTCCTTCCAGAACTTCCACCGCACCCAGGTGAGGCACGAGGCATGAGCGACGTACGCGAGAACCTGAACTACGAGGGATTCGGGCATGCCGTCCGCGAGCTGGCGCAGACGATCGCCGACGACGGCTACGAGCCGGACATCATCCTGAGCATCGCCCGCGGCGGTGTGTTCGTCGCCGGCGGTCTGGCGTACGCGCTCGACTGCAAGAACATTCACCTCGTGAATGTTGAATTTTATACAGGAGTGGGTACCACTCTTGAAATGCCGGTGATGCTGGCCCCCGTCCCCGAGGCGATCGACTTCACCGACAAGAAGGTGCTGATCGCCGACGACGTCGCCGACACCGGCAAGACGCTCAAGCTGGTCCACGACTTCTGCCTCGGGCACGTGGCCGAGGTGCGCTCGGCCGTGATCTACGAGAAGTCCCACTCGCTCGTGAAGTGCGAGTACGTGTGGAAGAAGACCGACGAGTGGATCAACTTCCCGTGGTCGGTCGAGCCGCCCGTGGTCAAGCGTGAGGGCCAGGTCCTCGACGCCTGAGGGCCGGACACCGACACCGGCATGACGGAGGGCCCGCCGCGCATCGCGGCGGGCCCTTCGGCGTGGGTGCGGCGGTACGGCGGCTAGAGCGTGCCCAGCTTGATGATCGACAGCAGGGCCACCAGCTGGATCGCGGACGCGCCGAGCGCCTTCTGCCACGGCAGGTCGTGCGACTTGCTGACCAGCGAGGTGAAGAGCGCGCCGGCTGCCAGCCAGGTGGCCCAGCCGAGGATCTGGACGAGCATGTTGTCGCCGCCCAGGAAGATCGCGAAGAGCAGGCGCGGGGCGTCCGTCAGCGACATGACCAGCATCGACAGGCCGACCGTCGGCTGCCAGGCGCCGTCGCCGCCCAGCTGGCGGGCCAGCGTGTGGGTGACCGCGCCCAGGATCAGCCCGCAGATGACGAAGGCCGCGCCGGTGCTGAGGACGATCGGGATCGCCTGGGTGAGGGTCGCCTTGATGGCGTCCTCGCGGGCCTTGTCGAAGCCGAAGACCGCGAGCATCCCGTAGAGGAAGGTCACGGTCAGCGCCGGGCCCCAGACGGCGTAGTCGCGCATCTGGAGGAAGGTCGGCCCCGGGCGCATCACGATGCCGCGCAGGAGCTCCTTCCAGGGCAGCCGCGGACCGGCGGGGGCGACGGCCGCCGCGCCCGCCTGGTACGTCGCGCCCTGGCCGTACGGGTCCTCGTTGACGGAGAAGGCCTGGGTGTGGCCCGGGTTGTTCGCGTACGAGGAGGCGTACGGAGCCGTGTACGCGTCGCCGTGCGGGTCCGCGTACGGATCCTGCGGCTGCTGCGGGTGCGGCCGGCCGTACGGGTCGAAGTACTCGGGCTCGCCGTGGCCCCCGGGGCCGCCGCCCTGCTGCGGCCAGTGCTGCTGCGGGGGCGGCCCGGCGGGCGGGTACGACTGACGGCCGTACGGTGCCTGCGGCGCTTGTGGCGCCTGCTGCTGACCGTACGGCTGCTGCCGCGGGGCTTGCGGGGGTTGTTGCGGGGTGCGGTTGTTGTCCCGGCCGCGTCCGATCCTGAATCCAGCCACGTGATCGAAAGTACCTGCTCCGCGGGGGATCGGTGGCCGGGCCGCCGGAAGTGGGGGGCTTTGCGGCTGAGCTGTGACATCCCCTAGGGGACACCGGGAGTTACCGGTTTGCGGGGCTGCGGGGAGGTCTGCGGTGGTTCGTTACCTTCCCTATGGGATGTCCTGATGTTCGGTCCGTGGCTTCGGGAGGGTCGCCGGTTCGAACCCCGCGAACGGCTGACCTCCGGTCCGGTGACGCGGGAACGGCCGGTCCCCCCTCGCGGGGGACCGGCCGTTCCGTACCTGTCTGTTGCCGGGTGGCCCGGCCCGCCCTACTTGGCGCCCTCGGCCTCGGCCTCGGTCTCCGGCGCCGCGGCCGTGGCGTCCTTGGCCTCGGCCGGAGCGTCGGTCGCGGCCTTCGGCGCGGGTTCGGCTGCGGGCTTGGCCTCGGCCGGGCCGTCGGTGGCGGCCTTCGGCGCGGGCTCGGGTTCGGCGGGGGCTTCGGCCTTCGGCTCGGAGTCTGCCTTCGCCTCAGCCGCCTCAGCCGCCTCCGCCGCCTCAGCCGCCTCCGCCGCCTCCGCCGCCTCCGCGGCTTCCGCGTCGGCCTTGGCCTTGGCTTCCGCGTCGACCTTCGCCTTCGCGGCGGCGGCGGCAGCAGCAGCCTCCGCCTCCGCCTCCGCCTTCGCCTTCGCGGCGGCAGCAGCAGCCTCCGCCTCCGCCTCCGCCTCGGCGGCAGCGGCGGCCGCGGCGAGTTCGGCTTCCGTCGGCTCCGGGGCCTTCACCGATGCGAGCAGCAGCTGCGCCACGTCCACCACCTGGACGGATTCCTTCGCCTGGCCGTCGTTCTTCTTGCCGTTCACCGAGTCGGTGAGCATGACGAGGCAGAACGGGCAGGCCGTGGAGACGATGTCCGGGTTCAGGGACAGGGCCTCGTCGACGCGCTCGTTGTTGATGCGCTTGCCGATCCGCTCCTCCATCCACATCCGCGCGCCGCCCGCGCCACAGCAGAAGCCCCGCTCCTTGTGGCGGTGCATTTCCTGCTGGCGCAGCCCCGGTACGGCCGACATGATCTCGCGCGGCGGCGTGTAGACCTTGTTGTGGCGGCCCAGGTAGCAGGGGTCGTGGTAGGTGATCAGCCCGTCGACCGGCGTCACCGGCGTCAGCCGGCCCTCGTCGATCAGGTGCTGGAGCAGCTGCGTGTGGTGGATGACCTCGTACTCGCCGCCCAGCTGCGGGTACTCGTTCGCGATCGTGTTGAAGCAGTGCGGGCAGGTCGAGACGATCCGCTTCGCCGTCTTCGGCTTCTTCGTCGACTCGTCCTCGTCGTCCTCGCCGAAGGCCATGTTCAGCATGGCCACGTTCTCCTGGGCCAGCTGCTGGAACAGCGGCTCGTTGCCCAGGCGGCGCGGCGAGTCACCCGTGCACTTCTCGTCGCCGCCCATGATCGCGAACTTGACGCCCGCGATGTTCAGCAGCTCCGCGAAGGCCTTCGTGGTCTTCTTCGCCCGGTCTTCCAGGGCGCCCGCGCAGCCGACCCAGTAGAGGTAGTCGAACTCCGAGAGGTCCTCCGCGTCCTTCCCGATGATCGGGACCTCGAAGTCGACCTCCTTCGTCCACTCGACGCGCTGCTTCTTGGCCAGGCCCCAGGGGTTGCCCTTCTTCTCCAGGTTCTTGAGCATCGTGCCCGCCTCCGACGGGAACGCGCTCTCGATCATCACCTGGTAGCGCCGCATGTCGACGATGTGGTCGATGTGCTCGATGTCGACGGGGCACTGCTCCACGCACGCACCGCAGGTCGTGCAGGACCACAGCACGTCCGGGTCGATGACGCCGTTCTCCTCGGCGGTGCCGATCAGCGGGCGCTCCGCCTCGGCCAGGGCCGCCGCCGGGACGTCCTTCAGCTGCTCGGGGGTCGCCTTCTCGTTGCCCTCCATGTCCTTGCCGCCGCCCGCGAGCAGGTACGGGGCCTTGGCGTGCGCGTGGTCGCGCAGCGACATGATCAGGAGCTTCGGGGACAGCGGCTTGCCGGTGTTCCAGGCCGGGCACTGCGACTGGCAGCGACCGCACTCGGTGCACGTGGAGAAGTCGAGGATGCCCTTCCAGGAG
The DNA here is from genome assembly GCF_042890765.1 of Streptomyces sp. NPDC002032. Classification (NCBI taxonomy): domain Bacteria; kingdom Bacillati; phylum Actinomycetota; class Actinomycetes; order Kitasatosporales; family Streptomycetaceae; genus Streptomyces; species Streptomyces sp. NPDC002032. The sequence continues at coordinate 219,605 of NZ_JBIASM010000006.1, forward strand.
AACTGCTCGACCTGGGAGACGCCGAAGACGTCGTCCTCGCCCGGGTCCTCGAAGTCGATCTCCTTGCCGCCGCTGGTCATCGGCTGGAGCGCGCCCAGAGCGACGGCGCCGTCCGCGTTCCGCTTGAACCAGATGTTCGGGAAGCCGAGGAAGCGGTGCCAGGCCACACCCATGTTGGTGTTGAGCGAGACCGTGATCATCCAGATCAGCGAGACGCTGATCTTGACCATCGCGGTGAAGTAGATGGCGTTCTGCAGGCTGCCGAGCGAGAGCCCCTTGAAGGCCAGGACCAGCGGGTACGAGGCGAAGTACGCGGGCTCGTACGAGTCCACGTGGTGGATCGCGCCCTCCAGGCCGCGCAGGGCGAGGATGGCGAGGCCGATGGTGAGGATGACGTACTCGACGAAGTACGCCTGCCAGGCCTTCGAGCCCGCGAAGCGCGACTTGCGACCGGCCCGCGAGGGGAGGTTGAGCAGCCGGATGGCCATCAGGATGACGATGCCCACGACCGTCATGACGCCGATGAACTCGGTGTACATCTCGAAGGGCAGGAAATCGCCGACGATCGGCAGCAGCCAGTCCGCCTGGAAGAGCTGGCCGTACGCCTGCACCAGGGTCGGAGGCAGCGTCAGGAAGCCGATGGCGACGAACCAGTGGGCGAAGCCGACGATGCCCCAGCGGTTCATCCGGCTGTGGCCGAGGAACTCCCTGACCAGGGTGAGCGTTCGTTCCTTCGGCCGGTCCGTACGGCTGCCCGCCGGTACGGGTTGGCCGATTCTCACGAAGCGGTAGATCTGGGCCACGGCTCGGGCGAGCAGCGCGACGCCGACCACGGTCAGGACCAGCGACACGATGATCGCGGCGAGTTGCATGGGAGGGCTCCTCGGGCGGGACTTACTAAGCGGTAACTTATTGAGTCAAGGCTTGAGGTTACCCAGTTCCCGCGCCGCGATGTAGGTGGGCGAGCGGTGATCTGTGTCGCTCAGGCATGCCTCTGTCGGTAGGCCGCCCGAGGGGTCTGCGCGAGGATCGCGAGATCCATCCCCAGCCAATGGCTCTCCACATAGTGCCGGTCCAGCAGGGCCATCTCCTCCCAGGGGAGGTCGGATCGCGCGCTGACCTGCCACAATCCGGTCATTCCGGGGCGTACGTGCAGGCGTTCGGGCCGGTCCGTCCGGGCGAGCGCGGGCTGGGGGCGGGGTCCGACCAGGGACATCTCCCCGCGCACCACGTTGAGCAGCTGCGGGAGCGCGTCCAGGGCGCACCGCTCCACGGCCTCGCCGGCCCGCCCGGCGCCCTCGGTCCGCAGCCGCCAGGTGTGGAACGGGCGCCCGCCGAGGCCGAGCGCCGGCTCGCGTACGAGGACTCCCCGGCGCCGGGCCGCGTAGAGCAGTGCGGCGGCGAGCAGGAGCGGCAGGGCGCACACCGTCAGCAGGGCCAGGGCGCCGATCAGGTCGAAGACCCGCTTGGCCGGCCACGGCGCCGGCCGGGCGGGGAGCGTGAGCAGCAGGGGCATGGCAGCACGGTGCCGGACGCCGGGTGCGGGGCATCCGCGCCGCGCGGCGGGCGTCCCCCGCTCGGCGGTGGGGGGCCCGGCCCCATGGTCGCCGGCCCGAACCCCGCAGCGAGGGTGAGCGTAAGGGGCACCTAAAGGTTGAGTGTCCCCGACTCACCTCTGTTGACGTGGGGAGCGTCGTGGGGCACTCTTGAGTCCGTTGCACTCAAGTCAGCTGGAGGAATTGAAATGGCACGTGCGGTCGGCATCGACCTGGGCACCACTAACTCCGTCGTCAGCGTTCTCGAAGGCGGAGAGCCCACCGTCATCACCAACGCCGAGGGCGCCAGGACCACGCCGTCCGTCGTCGCCTTCGCCAAGAACGGCGAGGTCCTCGTCGGCGAGGTGGCCAAGCGCCAGGCGGTCACGAACGTGGACCGGACCATCCGCTCCGTCAAGCGCCACATGGGCACTGACTGGAAGATCAACCTGGATGGCAAGGACTTCAACCCGCAGCAGATGAGCGCCTTCATCCTGCAGAAGCTCAAGCGCGACGCCGAGGCGTACCTGGGCGAGAAGGTCACGGACGCGGTCATCACCGTCCCGGCCTACTTCAACGACTCCGAGCGTCAGGCGACGAAGGAGGCCGGCGAGATCGCGGGCCTGAACGTCCTTCGTATCGTCAACGAGCCGACCGCGGCCGCCTTGGCCTACGGCCTCGACAAGGACGACCAGACCATTCTCGTCTTCGACCTCGGTGGCGGCACCTTCGACGTGTCGCTCCTGGAGATCGGCGACGGCGTCGTCGAGGTGAAGGCCACCAACGGTGACAACCACCTCGGTGGCGACGACTGGGACCAGCGCGTCGTCGACTACCTGGTGAAGCAGTTCCAGAACGGCCACGGCGTCGACCTGTCCAAGGACAAGATGGCGCTCCAGCGTCTGCGCGAGGCCGCCGAGAAGGCGAAGATCGAGCTGTCCTCCTCCACGGAGACCTCGATCAACCTGCCGTACATCACGGCCTCCGCCGAGGGCCCGCTGCACCTGGACGAGAAGCTCACGCGCTCGCAGTTCCAGCAGCTCACCGCGGACCTGCTCGACCGCTGCAAGACCCCGTTCCACAACGTCATCAAGGACGCGGGCATCAACCTGTCCGAGATCGACCACGTGGTCCTGGTCGGCGGCTCCACCCGCATGCCGGCCGTCGCCGAGCTCGTCAAGGAGCTCACCGGCGGTCAGGACGCCAACAAGGGCGTCAACCCGGACGAGGTCGTCGCCATCGGCGCCACCCTCCAGGCCGGTGTGCTCAAGGGTGAGGTCAAGGACGTCCTGCTCCTCGACGTGACCCCGCTGTCCCTGGGTATCGAAACCAAGGGCGGCATCATGACCAAGCTCATCGAGCGCAACACCACGATCCCGACCAAGCGGTCCGAGATCTTCACGACGGCCGAGGACAACCAGCCGTCGGTGCAGATCCAGGTCTACCAGGGTGAGCGCGAGATCGCGGCGTACAACAAGAAGCTCGGCATGTTCGAGCTGACCGGTCTGCCGCCGGCGCCCCGCGGCGTCCCGCAGATCGAGGTCTCCTTCGACATCGACGCCAACGGCATCATGCACGTGACGGCGAAGGACCTCGGCACGGGCAAGGAGCAGAAGATGACCGTCACCGGCGGCTCTTCGCTCGGCAAGGACGAGGTCGACCGCATGCGCCAGGAGGCGGAGCAGTACGCGGACGAGGACCTGCGCCGCAAGGAGGCCGCCGAGTCCCGCAACCAGGGTGAGCAGCTCGTCTACCAGACGGAGAAGTTCCTCTCGGAGAACGCGGAGAAGGTTCCGGCCGACGTCAAGACCGAGGTCGAGACGGCCATCACCGAGCTCAAGGAGAAGCTGAAGGGCGAGGACGCGGCGGAGATCCGCACCTCGACCGAGAAGCTCGCCGCGATCAGCCAGAAGCTGGGCCAGGCCATCTACGCCGACGCCCAGGCCGCTCAGGGTGCCGCGGGCGGCGCCGGTGACGCGGGCCAGGCCAAGGCCGCCGACGACGACGTCGTCGACGCCGAGATCGTGGACGACGAGAAGCCGAAGGGCGGCGCTGCCTGATGCCGGAGGAGACCCCGGGCTTCGACGAGAAGCCCGAAGTCCCCGCCGACGGCACGTCCGACGACGCCGCCGAGCCGAAGGCCGCCGCTTCCTCCGACAAGGAGGAGGCCGCGGCCCCGGCCGGGGACTCCGCAGCAGCAGACGTGGCTCTGCTGGCGCAGCTGGACCAGGCCCGTACCGCGCTCGGCGAGCGCACCGCGGACCTCCAGCGGCTCCAGGCGGAGTACCAGAACTACCGTCGCCGCGTGGAGCGGGACCGGATCGCCGTCAAGGAGATCGCGGTCGCGTCCCTCCTGACGGAGCTCCTGCCCACCCTGGACGACATCGGCCGGGCGCGCGAGCACGGCGAACTGGTCGGCGGCTTCAAGTCGGTGGCCGAGTCGCTGGAGACCGCGGCGGCCAAGATGGGCCTCCAGCAGTTCGGCAAGGAGGGCGAGCCCTTCGACCCGACGATCCACGAGGCCCTGATGCACTCGTACGCGCCGGACGTCACCGAGGACACCTGCGTGGCGATCCTGCAGCCGGGGTACCGGATCGGCGAGCGTACGATCCGTCCCGCGCGGGTCGCGGTCGCCGAGCCCCAGCCGGGTGCGGCGCCCGCCGCCAAGTCCGAGTCCGCGGAGGGTGACAAGCCGTCCGACAAGGACGCGGATGCCCCCGAAGAGGGCTGACGCAGCACACGTAGGAAACCGAGAGGAGGGCCACCGGGGATGAGCACGAAGGACTTCGTCGAGAAGGACTACTACAAGGTCCTCGGTGTCCCGAAGGACGCCACCGACGCCGAGATCAAGAAGGCGTACCGCAAGCTCGCGCGCGAGTTCCACCCGGACGCCAACAAGGGCGACGCCTCGGCCGAGGAGCGCTTCAAGGAGATCTCCGAGGCGAACGACGTCCTCGGCGACCCCAAGAAGCGCAAGGAGTACGACGAGGCCCGAGCCCTGTTCGGCAACGGCGGCTTCCGCCCCGGTCCGGGCGGGGGCGGCGGCTCCTTCAACTTCGACCTGGGCGACCTCTTCGGGGGCGCCCAGGGCGGTGGCGGCGCGGGGGCCGGCGGCTTCGGCGGCGGCCTCGGGGACGTCTTCGGCGGCCTGTTCAACCGCGGCGCCGGCCCGGGTGCGGGAAGCCGCACCCAGCCGCGCCGCGGCCAGGACGTCGAGTCCGAGGTGACGCTCTCCTTCACGGAGGCGGTGGACGGCGCGACCGTCCCGCTGCGGATGTCCTCGCAGGCCCCCTGCAAGGCCTGTTCGGGCACCGGAGACAAGAACGGCACCCCCCGGGTGTGCCCGACCTGCGTCGGCACCGGCCAGGTGTCCCGCGGCAGCGGCGGCGGCTTCTCGCTGACCGACCCCTGCGCGGACTGCAAGGGCCGCGGCCTGATCGCGGAGACCCCCTGCGACGTCTGCAAGGGCAGCGGGCGGGCCCGCAGCTCGCGGACCATGCAGGTCCGGATCCCGGCGGGCGTCTCGAACGGCCAGCGGATCCGGCTGCGCGGCAAGGGCGCTCCGGGCGAGCGCGGCGGCCCGGCGGGGGACCTCTACGTGATCGTCCACGTCGACTCCCACCCGGTGTTCGGCCGCAAGGGCGACAACCTCACGGTGACGGTCCCGGTGACCTTCACCGAGGCCGCCCTGGGCGCCGAGATCAAGGTGCCGACCCTGAACGGTCCGGCGGTCACGCTGAAACTCCCCCCGGGCACCCCCGGCGGCCGTACGATGCGGGCCCGCGGCAAGGGCGCGGTCCGCAAGGACGGCACCCGCGGCGACCTGCTCGTCACGGTGGAGGTGGCGGTGCCGACGGAACTGTCCGACAAGGCCCGCGAGGCCCTGGAGATGTACCGCGACGCGGCGGGGTCCGAGGACCCGCGCGCCCTGCTGTTCGAGTCCGCGAAGGGAGCTTGACATGGACGGCCGCCGACCTCAGACCCGTTTCGGCAGTGGTGCCTACCAGCTGACCGACGAGACCCCGGTCTACGTGATCTCCGTGGCCGCCCAGCTCTCGGGCCTGCATCCGCAGACCCTGCGCCAGTACGACCGGCTCGGCCTGGTCTCCCCGGACCGTACGGCCGGCCGCGGCCGGCGCTACTCCGCCCGGGACATCGAACTGCTCCGCACGGTGCAGGCGCTGTCCCAGGACGAGGGCATCAATCTGGCGGGAATCAAGCGGATCATCGAACTGGAGAACCAGGTGGCCGCGCTCCAGCAGCGCGTCGCCGAGCTCGCCAGCGCGGTGGACGGCGCCGCGGCCACCCTCAAGGCCCGCGAGGCCCAGGTGCACGCCTCGTACCGGCGCGACCTGGTCCCGTACCAGCCGCCGCAGCCGGGCAGCGCGCTGGTCGTCTGGCGCCCCAAGCGCCCGCTGGACTGACGCGCGGCAGCGGCCCCGCAGCACGTACGCAAGAAGCCCCGCCCGGATTCCGGGCGGGGCTTCTTGCGTACGGGGGCTTGCGCGGCCCTGTACGGCCCTCTCAGCCCTCCGGAACGTCCGGGGGTCCCTCGGTGTGCAGGATCCCCGACTGGGCGATCAGGTAGCCCAGCTGGGCCCTGCTGCCGCTGCCCAGGGCGGTGGCCAGCCGGGCGATGTGCGCGCGGCAGGTGCGCACGTTCATCCCCAGCCGGCGCGCGATGGCCTCGTCCACGTGCCCCTCGATCAGCAGCTGGGCGATGGAGCGCTGGACGCCCGAGATCCCGTCGGGCATGTGCGTGTACGTGACCTCGTCGCTGAGCGGCACGGCCCGCCGCCACAGCTGCTCGAACACCTTGATCAGGTAGTCGACCAGCCCGGGGTGGCGGAGTTCCAGCGCCACCCGCCGGTCGTCGCTGACCGGGATGAAGGCCACCGTGCGGTCGAACACGATGAGCCGCTCGATCAGCTCCTCCAGGGTGCGGATCTCCACCTTGCCCGCCGAGATCCGCTCCACGTAGGCGAGCGTGCCCTGGCTGTGCCGGGCGGTGTGCTGGTAGAGCGTGCGGATGCTCACCCCGCGGTCGATCAGCGGGGCGTCGCGCTCCAGCGCCTCGCTGAGGGCGTAGGAGGGGCGGGCGCCGCCCGGCTGGACCGTCAGCATCTCCGTGTGGCACTCGGCCGTCGCCAGGTCGAGCGCGGCGTTGATCTGGTCGAATCCCTCCAGGACGGTGATGGCGTGGGTGTTCGCGGGGTTCTGCGCGCTGATGGTGAGGAACGGCTCGAATGCGTCGGTGAGGTCGATCGCGCTGCGCCGCCGGTCCTGGATCTCGCGTTCCAGGGGCTGGAGCCGCTGCGCCAGTGCGATGGCGGGCGGAACCGCCCGGAGCTGGTTGGCGTCATCCGGGTCGGGGCGCAGGAGGGCGAATTCAAGCAGGCAGGGAACGTTTTCCACCTCGCTGCGCGGTACCCGTCCGGTGCTCAGCGCCGCCGCGTAGAGCCGGGCTCCCTCGTCGCACATCGATGTCACGGGGTGGGGATGCGTCGGGTTTGTGTCGCTTATGGGCAAATCTCCACCCCCCAGGGTCCTGAACATGCAAGAACATGATGCATCGTCCCTGTGGCCGTAACGTGCCTGAATGAGCCATGGTCTGACATGCGGGGGAGAGGATTCCATCAAGTGAGGACGAAGCCGACCATGTACAAGAGAATGCTTCGCTCGGCGCTTGCCGTTGTTTTCTCCGCTGTTGCGGTCTTTGGGGCAGTCGGCGCTGTCAACGGCGACGCGGGGGGTGCTCTGGCCGACAGCGGTTGGAACGTCGCGCCGGCCAACAGTGGCACGGACGCCAGGCCCGCGGGCAAGGCGGACAGCGGCTGGAACACCGTGGCGGACGGTGAGCTCGACAGCGGTTGGAACGTCGTGCCGACCGTCCAGTCCGACAGCGGCTGGAACGCCGCCCCCGCGACGGTCGCCTGATGACCCCCGACGACCGCGACTTCCGACGTGAGATGGCTTCCGCCTACCGGTCCGGCTGGCAGTTCATCGACCTTGCGACCGCCATTCCCTACGCGGGCGATTCGCTGATGGTCACCCTCTTCGGCCAGCCGATCGTCGTCGTGCGCGAGGAGGACGAAGACGTCCGCGCCTACCGCTGTCTGCGCCGCCCCCGGGGCGCACCGCAGCCCGTCCGCTGCGAGGTGCGGTACGGAATGGTCTTCGTCAACCTCGATCAGCGTGATCACCAGCTCTTCGAACCCGACATCACCGCCGCCACCCCCCGCAGTGCCTGAGGCGATTCCCCCGTCGTTGCAGATCGCCCCAGGTGCTTCCCCCACACAACGGCGCCATCGTGGACCTGACCACGATGGCGCCGTTGTGATGTCCGCGTCCAGTGGTCGGACCGGACCACCGCTCCGGGCGGCCCCCCGGGGTCGGGGTCAGGCGCGGCCCATCGCCCGGTCCAGGGTGATCTCCAGGACGACCCGGTCCGGGTTGGGCGAGGGCGTGCGCCCGTAGCGCACCGCGTAGCGCGCCACCGCGTCGGCGACCGACGCCTCGTCCGTACGGATCACCGCGCGCCCCTCCAGCGTCGCCCAGCGCCGGCCCTCCATCTGGCAGACCGCCACCCGCGCCGAGCCGTCCGGCGCCGCCAGGACGTTGCGCACCTTCTTGCTGTTCTTGCTGGAGATCACCCGCGCCAGCCCCGCTTCCGGGTCGTAGGTCACGCCGACCGGCACCACGTGGGGCGTGCCGTCCGGGCGGGGGGTGGTCAGGGTGCAGACGTGCCGTTCCCGCCAGAAGGCGAGGTACTCGGGCGTCGGATTGAGTACGTCATGGGCCATGCCGCGAAGCGTACGCGGGGGCGCTGCCAAACTGGCCTTGAGTGGAATAGACTCAACTTTGCAGACGCTGAACCTGTCAGATTTTTGTGCCCCGCCGGAGAGGAGACCCCGAGAGTGGACGCCGAGCTGACGAACAAGAGCCGCGATGCCCTGAACGCGGCCACCAGCAGGGCCGTCAAGGACGGCCACGCCGACCTGACCCCCGCACACCTGCTGCTGGCACTGCTCGCCGGCGAGGACAACGAGAACGTCACCGACCTGCTCGCGGCGTCCGACGCCGACCAGGCCGCCGTCCGGGCCGGCGCCGAGCGGCTGCTCGCCGCCCTGCCCAGCGTCACCGGTTCCACGGTCGCGCCCCCGCAGCCCACCCGCGAGCTGCTCGCCGTCCTGGCCGAGGCCGACGCGGAGGCCGGCCGGCTCGGCGACGACTACCTCTCCACCGAACACCTCCTCATCGCGACCGCCGCCAAGGGCGGGGCCGCCGGTGAGGTCCTTTCCGCCCAGGGCGCGACCGCGAAGAAGCTGCTGTCCGCATTCGAGAACGCACGAGGAGGACGGCGGGTGACCACCCCCGATCCCGAGGGCCAGTACAAGGCCCTGGAGAAGTTCGGCACGGACTTCACGGCAGCCGCCCGCGAGGGCAAGCTCGACCCCGTCATCGGCCGCGACCACGAGATCCGGCGCGTTGTCCAGGTGCTTTCACGCCGTACGAAGAACAACCCGGTGCTCATCGGCGAGCCCGGCGTCGGCAAGACCGCCGTCGTCGAGGGCCTGGCCCAGCGCATCGTCAAGGGGGACGTCCCCGAGTCCCTGAAGAACAAGCGGCTCGTCTCCCTCGACCTCGGTGCGATGGTCGCCGGCGCGAAGTACCGGGGCGAGTTCGAGGAACGCCTCAAGACCGTCCTCGCGGAGATCAAGTCCAGCGACGGCCAGATCATCACCTTCATCGACGAGCTGCACACCGTCGTCGGCGCGGGCGCCGGCGGGGACTCCGCCATGGACGCGGGCAACATGCTCAAGCCCATGCTGGCCCGCGGCGAACTGCGGATGGTCGGCGCGACCACCCTCGACGAGTACCGCGAGCGCATCGAGAAGGACCCGGCGCTGGAGCGCCGCTTCCAGCAGGTGCTGGTCGCCGAGCCCTCCGTCGAGGACACCATCGCGATCCTGCGCGGGCTCAAGGGCCGTTACGAGGCCCACCACAAGGTCGTCATCAACGACAGCGCGCTCGTCGCCGCCGCGACCCTCTCCGACCGGTACATCACCTCCCGCTTCCTGCCCGACAAGGCCATCGACCTCGTCGACGAGGCCGCCTCCCGGCTGCGCATGGAGATCGACTCCTCGCCCGTCGAGATCGACGAGCTCCAGCGCTCCGTGGACCGCCTGCGGATGGAGGAGCTGGCCCTGAAGAACGAGTCGGACGCCGCCTCCCGCGAGCGCCTCGACAAGCTGCGGAAAGACCTCGCGGACCGCGAGGAGGAGCTGCGCGGCCTGACCGCCCGCTGGGAGAAGGAGAAGCAGTCCCTCAACCGGGTCGGCGAGCTCAAGGAGCGCCTGGACGACCTGCGCGGCCAGGCCGAGCGCGCCCAGCGCGACGGGGACTTCGACTCCGCCTCCAAGCTGCTCTACGGGGAGATCCCGGCCCTGGAGCGCGAGCTGGCCGAGGCCACCGAGGAGGAGGAGGCCACCAAGGCAGGCGGGGGCGCCGCCGCCAAGGACAGCATGGTCAAGGACGAGGTCGGCCCCGACGACATCGCGGACGTGGTCGGTGCCTGGACGGGCATCCCGGCCGGCCGGCTGCTGGAGGGCGAGACCCAGAAGCTGCTCCGCATGGAGGACGAGCTGGGCCGCCGCCTGATCGGCCAGGGCGAGGCCGTACGGGCCGTCTCCGACGCCGTGCGCCGCACCCGCGCCGGCATCGCCGACCCGGACCGCCCGACCGGCTCGTTCCTCTTCCTGGGCCCGACGGGCGTGGGCAAGACCGAGCTGGCCAAGGCCCTCGCGGACTTCCTCTTCGACGACGAGCGGGCCATGATCCGCATCGACATGTCGGAGTACGGCGAGAAGCACAGCGTGGCCCGGCTCGTCGGGGCCCCGCCCGGGTACGTCGGCTACGAGGAGGGCGGCCAGCTCACCGAGGCCGTCCGGCGGCGCCCGTACTCGGTCGTGCTGCTGGACGAGGTGGAGAAGGCCCATCCTGAGGTCTTCGACGTCCTGCTCCAGGTCCTCGACGACGGCCGGCTCACGGACGGCCAGGGCCGCACCGTGGACTTCCGCAACACCATCCTGGTCCTGACCTCCAACCTGGGCAGCCAGTACCTGGTGGACCCGGCGATCTCCGCCGAGGACAAGAAGGCCCGCGTCCTGGAGGTGGTCCGGGCGAGCTTCAAGCCGGAGTTCCTCAACCGCCTCGACGACCTGGTGGTCTTCTCCGCCCTCACCCGCGACGAGCTGGCGCACATCGCGGAGCTCCAGATCGGCCGCCTCGCCCGGCGCCTCGCCGACCGCCGCCTGAACCTGGACGTCACCCCCGGGGCCCTGGCCTGGCTGGCCGACAAGGGCAACGACCCGGCGTACGGCGCCCGCCCCCTGCGCCGCCTGATCCAGACGGCGATCGGGGACCGCCTGGCCCGGGAGATCCTCTCCGGCGAGGTCAGGGACGGCGACACCGTCCGCGTCGACGTGGCCGGCGACGACCTCCTGGTCGGCAAGGCGCTCTGAGCGGGCGGGGCCCCGCCGCCTTCCGCGTCCCCGTGTCCGCCCGGAGCGGATCGGGCGTGCGGGGGTGGACACGGAGTGGGAGCGATGGTGGAGGATGGCTGTATCCGCACGAAGGGAAGTACACGGTGAGCATCGACCCGGCCTCGATTCCGAACTTCGGGGGTCAGCCCGAACCGCAGGCCACAGGACCGGCGGGCCCCGTCGTCCCCGACCAGGATCTGGTCAAGCAGCTCCTGGAGCAGATGGAGCTCAAGTACGTCGTCGACGACGAGGGTGACCTCGCGGCGCCGTGGGAGGACTTCCGGACGTACTTCATGTTCCGCGGCGAAGACGAGCAGCAGGTCTTCTCCGTGCGGACCTTCTACGACCGCCCCCACGCGATCGACGACAAGCCGCAGCTGCTCGAGTCGATCGACGACTGGAACCGCCGCACCCTGTGGCCGAAGGTCTACAGCCACACGCACGACGACGGCTCGGTCCGTCTGATCGGCGAGGCGCAGATGCTGATCGGCACCGGCGTCAGCCTGGAGCACTTCGTGTCCTCCACGGTCAGCTGGGTCCGCGCCTCGATCGAGTTCGACAAGTGGCTCGTCGAGCAGCTCGGCCTGGAGAAGGACGTCGACTCCGCGGAGGGCGACGACACGGCCGAGGGCGACGAGACCAACTAGTCGCCGACGGCCCTCACAGGGGTACCCGCGCCACCAGGAGCAGGTACACCCCGTAGCCGTACGAGAGCCCGGCCGCGCACCCGGTCACCACGACCGCGGTGCGCGGCCGGGCTCTCGCCATGACGGCCGCCAGCGGCAGCAGCAGCGGGAACGCGGGCAGCAGGAACCGCGGCTTCGACTCGAAGAACCCGGCGCCGCCGAAGGTGATCAGCAGCAGGGTCCCGGTGTACGCGAGCAGCGGCAGCGGGGCCCGTTCCAGCACCAGGGCCGCCGCGAGCAGCCCCGCCGCGGCCAGCACGGCCACCGTCACGGTGGTCGCGAGGGGGACGTGCCCGCCGGTCAGCACCGTCTCGGCGGACCGCATCGCCCCGACGCCGAAGTCGAAGCGCGAGCCCCACTGCCGCTGCACGGCGAAATAGCCGAGCGGGTCGCCGCGGGTCGCCCCGACGGCCAGGACGTACGCCGCCCAGCCCGCCGGGGCCAGCAGCCCGGCCGCCCACACGCCGGGCGCGCGGTTGCCCCGCAGCGCCAGTTCCCGTACCGCCAGCGCCGTCACGGCGGCGGCCACGGCGATCCCGGTGGGCCGGGTCAGCCCGGCGAGCACGGCGAGGGCCGCGGCGCAGGCCCAGCGCCCGCGCAGCAGCGCGTACAGGGCCCAGGCGGCGAGGGCGGCGAGCAGCGCCTCGGTATAGGCCAGGGTCAGCACCACGGCGTGCGGGAGCGCCGCCCACAGGCCGACGAGCAGCACCCCGGCCCGGGCCCCGAGGAGGTGCTCCCCGACCCGGTACACCCCGACGGCGGCCACCGCGGCGGCCGTCCAGGCCACCGCCAGCCCGGCCGGCGCGGTGGCCCCGGCCAGCCGGACGAGGGCGGGGTAGAGCGGGAAGAAGGCGTAGTCGCTCTGGATGGAGCCGGCGGCCCACATCTGGGTCCGGCCGTAGCCGTGGGCGGCGATGGCGAGGTACCAGACGGAGTCCCAGGAGCCCCCGAGCACCCGTACCGGGCCGCGCCCGGCCCACCAGGCCGCGGCGGCCAGCACGAGCACGCCGGCCCCGCGCACGGCCGCGAACACGCCGAGCGCGACGAGGGCCGCCGGGGCCGTGGTTTCCCGCACCCGCGGCCGCAGGGACACCGTCGTCATGTTCTGCCCGGCTTTCCCGTGCCCGCGCGGGCCGCTCCTCGCACGGCGCGGGCGGCGGGCACTCCCAAGTCGTCGGTCCCCCTCCGGCGCCACCCTACGAGCCCGCGGCCTACAGACGCCCGAGGCGGGCCACGGCCTCGTCCAGGATTTCCGTCCGCTTGCAGAAGGCCCAGCGCACCTGGGTGGCGCCGGCGGACTTGTCGTCGTAGAAGACCTGGTTCGGGATGGCGACGAGGCCGCAGCGTTCGGGCAGGGCGCGGCAGAAGGCCAGGCCGTCCGTCTCGCCGAGCGGGGAGACGTCGGTGGTGATGAAGTACGTGCCCTGCGGGCGGAAGACCTCCAGGCCGGCGGCGGCGAGGCCGCCGGCGAGGAGGTCGCGCTTGGCGGCGAGGCCGGCGCGCAAGCCGTCGTAGTAGGCGTCGGGCAGGGCGAGGGCCTCGGCGACGGCGTACTGGAAGGGACCGGAGGAGACGTACGTGAGGTACTGCTTCGCGGAGCGGACCGCGGAGACCAGGGCGGGCGGGGCGGTGATCCAGCCGACCTTCCAGCCGGTGAAGGAGAAGGTCTTGCCCGCGGAGGAGATGGTGACGGTGCGCTCGCGCATGCCGGGCAGCGAGGCCAGCGGGGTGTGGCCGCCCTCGAAGACGAGGTGCTCGTAGACCTCGTCGGTGACGACCAGGAGGTCCCGCTCGACGGCGAGCTCGGCGATCGAGGCCAGTTCGGCGGGGGTCAGGACCGTGCCCGTCGGGTTGTGCGGGGTGTTCAGCAGGAGCAGCCGGGTGCGCGGGGTGACCGCGTCGCGCAGGGCGTCGAGGTCGGGGCGGAAGTCCGGGGCGCGCAGGGTGAGCGGGACGCGGACGGCGCCGGCCATGGCGATGCAGGCGGCGTAGGAGTCGTAGAACGGTTCGAGGGCGATGACCTCGTCGCCGGGCTCCAGCAGGGCGAGGAGGGCGGCCGCGATGGCCTCGGTGGCGCCGGCGGTGACGAGCACCTCCGTGTCCGGGTCGTACGCCAGTCCGTAGAAGCGCCGCTGGTGGGCGGCGACGGCCTCGCGGAGCTCGGGGACGCCGGGGCCCGGCGGGTACTGGTTGCCGCGGCCGTCCCGGATCGCGCGGACGGCGGCCTCGGCGATCTCGGCGGGGCCGTCGGTGTCGGGGAACCCCTGGCCCAGGTTGATCGATCCGGTGCGGGCGGCCAGGGCCGACATCTCCGCGAAGATCGTGGTGCCGAAGGAGGCCAGGCGGCGGTTGAGGAAGGGGCGGCTGCTGCTGCTCGCGGGTGCGCTCATGGGCGCCATCCTGGGGGGAAGCTCTGGAGTTGCTCAAGTGTGCTTTGGCCGCCGTGGCCTGCGGGCATCCCCCCTGCACGCCGGGACATGGGGATCCCGGGCCCCGGGGGACCGGGCATCGGAGAGGGGGCGGGGACATGCTCCTCGTATGGGTGATCATCGGGGTCGTCGTGGCGGGAATCGTCTGGATCGCCAAGATCGTCGGCTGGGGTTCGGGCCGCGGTCGGGGCGGCGGTTCGGGCGGCGGCAGCAGCTCCAGCGGCTGGGTGGGCGGGGACGGGGGCTCCTCGTGCGGCTCCTCCTCGTCCTGCGGCTCCTCTTCCTCCTCGTGCGGTTCGTCCTCGTCCTCGTGCGGCTCCTCCTGCGGTGGCGGGGGCTGCGGGTCCAGCTGACACTGGAAAGGCCTTCCGGACCTGCGTGAACGCGGGCTCCGGCGGGGACAACTACCCCGGGACGTCTTCTTGTTCGGGCTCGCACTACGGCGTACGGGGGGAGTGCCGTTGAACACGTGAACTGTGTATCCCCCCGGGGGGATGTAAACCCCGTCAAGTTGGGTAAAAACGCTGTGAGTGCCGTGCCTTTCATGATTCCCTCGGTTGAGTAGACCAGTCCTCGGGCCTCCCTGGACTTCCTGCGGACCCGTGCCGGTGTCCCCCCACCCGTTGACCACCGCTGGCGGGCCCGGCCCCTCTCCCTCGCGCGTTTGCGGAGCCGACTCATGCTCACGACCCTCCAGACCACCTACACCGACACGCGTGCCGCCGACCTCGCCTGGGCCCTGGGACGTGAGCGGCTGCCCGCCCTTGCCGTGCTGAACCTCCAGCTCGCGGACGCGAAGGTGGAGCTGCGTCTGCTCGGAGCCTCCCACCAGGTGCTCCTGGAGGAGGGCGAGGTGCTCTGTTCGGAGACGGTCGCCTGCATGCCCGGCAGCAGTACGCCGCTTCCGCTGGGCGTGGCCAAGCGGGTGGGCGACTGGGAGTACGAGTTCGCCGCGCGGGTCGAGACCCTCTCCCGCGGCTCCTTCACGGGCCGGGCCCAGGAACTGCTGGCCCTGGTCGCGGACCACCCGAACGGGTTGGCGGGCACCTTCCCCGGCGACGAACACGCCTTCACCGCCCTGCTCGCGCAGCGCTGCGAGGGGCAGGTGCGCTGGCGGACCTGGCACGCCTACCCGCAGGAGGGCCAGCTGGTGGCCACCCGCACCCGGGTCGGCGTGCGGATGGGGGTGCCGGCCTAGGGGGGTTGCGCGCCGATTGCGCCAACTGGCCGATTCAATAAGCCACTTGCACCCATGTGGGTGACAGGGTGTGCGTGGGTGGTGACGTACGGTTCGCTTCATGATCGACCGTTCCGCCCCCCGCGGGGTGCTCCCGGCGGCGGAGCCGCGGGGCGTGCAGACCGTCCCGGCCGCCCTGCCCGTACGTCCCCGGACCGGCCGACTCCTCGTCCTGGCCACGGTGTTCGTGTGCGCCGCCTGTGGACTCGTGTACGAGCTGGAGCTCCTCGCCCTCGGCTCGTACCTCATCGGCGACTCCGTCACCCAGGCGTCCGTCGTGCTGTCCGTCATGGTCTTCGCCATGGGCGTCGGCTCCCTGCTCGCCAAACGCCTGCGCGCCCGGCCCGCCTTCGGCTTCGGCGCCATCGAGGCCGTCCTCGCCCTGCTCGGCGGCTTCTCCGCCATGGCCCTGTACGCGAGCTTCGCCTGGCTGGGGGAGTCCCGCCCGGCGCTCGTCGGCTTCTCCTTCGCCATCGGCGTGCTCATCGGCGCGGAGATCCCGCTGCTGATGGTCCTCATCCAGCGCATCCGCAGACAGGACGCCGGCGGCGCCGTCGCCGACCTGTTCGCCGCCGACTACGTGGGCGCCCTCGTCGGCGGCCTCGCCTTCCCCTTCCTGCTGCTCCCGATGGTCGGCCAGCTCACCGGGGCGATGCTCACCGGCACCGTCAACGCGGTCGCCGGGGGCGGCCTCGTCCTGTGGCTGTTCCGCCGCGACCTCAGCCGCCGCTGCCGCTGGCTGCTGATCGCCGCCAACGTCACCGTCCTCGCCTTCCTCGCCTGCGCGACCCTGCTCGCCGACGACTTCGAGCGGATCGCGCGCACCGCCGTCTACGGCGGGGAGGTGCGGGTCGCCGTCCAGACCGGCGTGCAGGAACTGGTGCTGACCGGCCCCGCCGCCGGCTCCCCCCGCTCCCTCGACCTCTACCTCGACGGCCGGCTGCGGGTCTCCGGCTACGACGAGTACCGCTACCACGAGGCCCTGGTGCACCCCGCGATGACCGGCCCGCACGCCCGCGTCCTGGTCCTCGGCGGGGGCGACGGGCTCGCCGCCCGCGAGGTGCTGCGCTACCGGGACGTCGCCTCCGTCACCGTCGTCGAGCTCGACCCCGGCGTCGTCCGGCTCGCCCGCACCGACCCGATGCTCTCCGTGCTCAACGGCCGCGCCTACGAGGACCCGCGCCTGGGCGTCGTCACCGAGGACGCCTTCCGCTGGCTGCGCGGGCCCGCCGCCCGCGCCCGCTTCGACGTCATCGTCTCCGACCTCCCCGACCCGGGCATCACCCCGAGCACGAAGCTCTACTCGCAGGAGTTCTACGGGCTCGCCGCGCGGGCCCTGAACCCCGGCGGGCGCCTCGCCGTGCACGCCGGGCCGCTGACCGGCCGGCCGCGCACCTACTGGACCGTCGAGGCCACCCTGCGGGCCGCCGGGCTGCTCACCACCCCCTACAGCGCGGGCGGCCGGCTCTCCGGCTTCACCGCCGGGCCCGACCGCACGGCGGGCGCCACCGGCTCGCCGCCGCAGGACTGGGGCTTCGTGCTCGCCGCCCGCGAGAAGGTCCCCGAGCTGCGCGTGGACCGCGACACGCCCGCCCTGCGCGCGGTGTCCACCCGCTCCCTCCAGGACGCCGCCCGGGACGCCGCCCGGAGCCGCCCGGCCGGGCTCCCGCCCTCCACGCTCCCGCACCCGCGCTACTCCTGATCCCGGGCGCGGGCGCGGGCGCCCCGGCGCCGTCGTGTCCGTGTGCACGGCCGGGTCCCGTCGGTAGGCTCGACCACATGGAGCATCAGGTGTTCGTTCCGGTACCGGCAGACGATCTCCGCGCAGTGCTGCGCGACCCCGCCCGGGTGGCCCGCTGCGTCCCCGGGCTCCAGCAGGACGCCGACACCGGGGCCGGACCGCCGGCCGGCCGGCTCAAGGTGCGGGTCGGCGGCCACACCGTGACCTACCGCGGGGCGCTGGCCCTCACCGAGCCGGAGACCGACCGCTTCGAGGCCGTGGGCGAGGGCGCCGAGGTGCGCGGCAACGGCACCGTCGCGCTCCGGCTCGGGCTGCGGCTGATCCCGCACGAGGGCGGCACCCGGCTGGAGTTCACCGCCGAGGCGGAGGCCGGGGGGCGGGCCGCCGGCTTCGATCCCGGGGCCACGGTCACCGCCGGCCGCCGCCTGCTGGACCGGTTCGCCGCCAACCTGGCCGGCGCCTGCGCACCGGAGCGCGAGCTGCCGCACGACCCGGTGGCCGAGGCCGAGGAGGCGGAAGAGGCCCGCGGGACGGCGGAGCCGGGTGACTCCGGCGAGGACGTCACCGAGGTCACCGCCTCCGTGTTCGACACCGAGGTGCCCCCGCCCTCCCTCGATCCCGCCCTCGACCCCTTCCTGACCGGGGACTTCGCCGCGGACGGCGCCCCGGGCGCCCCCGGCGGGCCCGATGCTGCGGGCGGCCCCCCGGCCGAGGCCGCGCACGCCCGCCGCACGATGATCGGCCGCAGCGCCGAGGAGGTCGACCACCTGCCGCCGCGCGGCCGCTACGCCCCCGTCCCCGCCCCCTCCGCCGCCGGAGCGGGGGCCGGGATGCGCTGGGTCGCCCCGGCCGCGGCACTCGCCCTGGCCTCGGCCGTCGTGGTCGGACGGGCGTTGCGCCGGCGCCGCTGACGGGCGTTGCGCCGGCGCCGCTGACGGGCCGTAGGGTCGCGGTATGAGTACGCGACTGAGCGCCGGCGGCGCCGAGATCACCATCGACCGGGAGAACGGCTGCCGGATCGGCAGTCTGCGCGTCGACGGCACCGAGCTGCTGCGCCAGGGACCGCACTTCGGGTCCTTCCCGATGGTCCCCTGGTGCGGCCGGACGGCGAACGGGCGCTTCCGCGACGGGGCGGCCGTCCACCAGCTGCCCCTGAACCACCCGCCGCACGCCATCCACGGCTTCGGCCGGGACGCGGTCTGGCGGCCCGCCGGGGCGAGCGAGACCCGGGCGGCCTTCGTCTACGACCTCGCCGACCCCTGGCCGTACGCCGGCCGGGTGACGCAGGTCTTCGAGCTCACCGAGGACGCGCTGACGCTCACCATGGGCGTGGAGACGTACGGGGACTCCTTCCCGGCGCAGGCGGGCTGGCACCCCTGGTTCCGCCGCGCCCTGACGCCCGGCGGCCCCGAGGCGCAGATCGCCTTCGCGCCGCAGTGGCAGGAGGAACGCGGCGAGGACCACCTGCCGACCGGCCGCCGCACCGACCCGAAGCCGGGCCCCTGGGACGACTGCTTCGGGATGCCCGGGGGCGTCGACGTCACCCTCACCTGGCCCGGCCTGCTGGAGCTGAAGGTGACCAGCCGCGCCGAATGGGTGGTGGTCTACGACGAGCAGCCCGAGGCCGTCTGCGTGGAGCCCCAGTCCGGCCCGCCGAACGGCCTGAACACGCTCCCGCAGCTGGTCACGCCCGTCGACCCGCTGGAGATCTCCAGCACCTGGACCTGGCGGCGGCTCCCGTAGGGCGCAATTAAGCTCGGGGGCATGACCGACGTCAACGAAGTAAGGCCGCAGGGCACACGCGATGCGCTTCTGCAGCAGATCAAGGACAAGGCCGTCGTGCACGGCAAGGTGACCCTCTCCTCCGGCAAGGAGGCCGACTACTACATCGACCTCCGCCGGATCACCCTCGACGGCGAGGCGGCCCCGATGGTCGGGCAGGTCATGCTCGACCTCACCGCCGACCTCGACTTCGACTGCGTCGGCGGCCTGACCCTGGGCGCCGACCCGGTCGCCACCTCGATGCTGCACGCCAGCGCCGCGCGCGGCGGGCGCCTCGACGCCTTCGTCGTCCGCAAGGCGCAGAAGGCGCACGGCATGCAGCGCCGCATCGAGGGCACCGACGTCAAGGGCAGGCGCTGCCTGGTCGTCGAGGACACCTCGACCACCGGCGGCTCCCCGCTGACCGCCGTCGAGGCGGTCCGCGAGGCGGGCGGCGAGGTCGTCGCCGTCGCCACCATCGTGGACCGGGGCGCGGCCGACGCCATCGCCGGAGCGGGCCTGCCCTACCTCACCGGCTACCGCCTCGGGGACCTCGGCCTCGGCTGACCCGCCCCGCACCGGGGACACGGGGAGCGCGCGGGCAACTGGTGACCAAGGTCCCCGCGGCCCCGCTTTCCGGGTCCTGACCTGCTCCTTTCCTGGCGGGTGGAGCGCTCCTCGCGGAGGGCTCCGCCCGCGGTGGACCGGATGGCGAGACGGGTGGGCTGGAGTGTCGCGCCGAGTCTGGAAAGATGGGGGCGACGTCTGACGTCGCCCCCAGGTCAGGGCCCGCAATAAGCACACTCCCCGCACATCCAAGGAGCGGACAGATGCCCATCGCAACCCCCGAGGTCTACAACGAGATGCTCGACCGGGCGAAGGCAGGCAAGTTCGCCTACCCGGCGATCAACGTGACCTCGACCCAGACCCTGCACGCTGCGCTGCGCGGCTTCGCGGAGGCCGAGAGCGACGGCATCATCCAGATCTCCACCGGCGGTGCCGAGTTCCTGGGTGGCCAGTACAAGAAGGACATGGTCACCGGCGCGGTCGCCCTGGCCGAGTTCGCGCACGTCGTCGCCACCAAGTACGACGTCACCGTCGCGCTGCACACGGACCACTGCCCCAAGGACAAGCTGGACGGCTACGTACGTCCGCTCCTGGAGGTCTCCGCCGAGCGCGTGGCCCGCGGCCTGAACCCCCTCTTCCAGTCGCACATGTGGGACGGCTCCGCCGAGACCCTGTCCGACAACCTGGCCATCGCCCAGGAGCTGCTCGCCAAGGCCGCCGCCGCGAAGATCATCCTTGAGGTCGAGATCACCCCGACCGGCGGTGAGGAGGACGGCGTCAGCCACGAGATCAACGACGAGCTGTACACCACCGTCGACGACGCGCTGCGCACCGCCGAAGCCCTGGGCCTGGGCGAGAAGGGCCGCTACCTGCTGGCCGCCTCCTTCGGCAACGTGCACGGCGTCTACAAGCCGGGCAACGTCGTCCTGCGCCCCGAGCTCCTCAAGGACCTCCAGGCCGGCGTCGGCGAGAAGTACGGCAAGGCCTCGCCGTTCGACTTCGTCTTCCACGGCGGCTCGGGCTCCACGGCCGAGGAGATCGCCACCGCGCTGGAGAACGGCGTCGTGAAGATGAACCTCGACACCGACACCCAGTACGCCTTCACCCGCCCGGTCGCGGACCACATGTTCCGCAACTACGACGGCGTGCTGAAGGTCGACGGCGAGGTCGGCACCAAGTCCACCTACGACCCGCGCACCTGGGGCAAGCTGGCCGAGGCCGGCATGGCCAAGCGCGTCACCGCGGCCTGCGCCGACCTGCGCTCCGCGGGCACCAGGCTGAAGTAACCCGCGCCGGGGACGTCCGTCCCCGCCGAGGACCCGGGAAGGGGGTCCGCCGGTCCGCACCACGGACCGGCGGGCCCCCTTCCGCGCGGCCGGGGCCCTCGCGCCGGGTCTTTGTGACGGAGCCGGGGAGCCCCGGTGGACGGGCGGCCGGGCCATGGTGTGGAATCTACCCAGAGAAACGTACCCGTGGGGATGTAACGCCGGCGGGCCAGGAGAGGCGACGCCAGACATGAGGACAGAGCGACCCCAGGTGAAGCAGGACCGGGCGGTGCGCACGCGTCGGGCGATCCTGGAAGCGGCGGCCGAGGTCTTCGAGGCGCACGGCTACGAGACGGCCAAGCTCTCCGACATCGTCAACATCGCGAAGGTCACCAAGGGCGCGCTCTACTTCCACTTCGACTCCAAGGAAGCCCTGGCCCAGGCCGTCATCGACGCGCAGAACGAATCGCAGCCGGAGCTGGCCGCACAGCCGTACAAGACCCAGGAGTTCGTGGACATCGGCATGGTGTTCTCGCATCGGCTGCGGCACGAGACGCTGATGCGGGCGAGTGCCCGGCTCACCCTGGACCACGCCGGCCGCCACCTCGACAAGGCCGCCCCCTACCAGGCCTGGATCGACCAGCACGTCGGCGTGCTGGAGGAGGCGGAGCGGCGCGGGGAACTGCTGCCCAACGTGGACCCGCTGGTGCCCTCGCGGCTGATCGTGGGCGCGTACGCGGGGCTGAACACCATGTCCCAGATGCTCCGGCTGGATCTGGACGCGCAGGTCTCGGAGCTGTACTCGCACGTGATGCCGAACGTGGTGGTGCCGGCCGTGGCGATCCGGCTCGACACCCGGCCCGGGCGGGGCGCGCGGGCCCTGTACGGGCCCGACGGGGGCCACACCTGCCGGACCGGCTGCCCGGGCGGTACGGCTCCGGCGGACGCCGCCGAGGCCCGGGAGATCTCCGTCTGACGCGAGGACAGGACCCGGCACCCCTTCCCTGAAAGATCCTTCCGGGTATTATTTTTCTCCTGCCGCCCAGGGGGGAGAAGACTGTGGACATTGAGGTGCTCGGACCGCCACGGGTCACCGAGAACGGCGTGCCCGTCACGGCCCCCACACCGGAGTCCCGGCACGTCCTGGCGGTCCTCGCGGCCTCCCCCGACCGGGTCGTACCGGTTTCGGTGCTCGCCGACGAGCTGGCCGGCCGCGTTCCGCCCGAGCACGCCCGGGCCGCCCTGCACGCCGCCGTACGCCGGCTGCGCGAGCGGTTCGCCGAGGCGCTGGGGGCCTGTGGGGTACGGACTGCGGAAACGGTGCTCTCGTCACGTCCCGGCGGGTATCTTCTCGACACCGGCGGCGGCCGCTGCGACGTGCGGGAGTTCGAGCGCGAAGCGGGCGCCGGGTACCGGGCCATGAGCCGGGGGGACTTCGCCCGCGCCGCCTCCCGGCTGCGCCGCGCCCTGGACCTGTGGACCGGCCCCGCCCTGGACGGCGTCGAAGCGGGCCCCTGGCTCCGCGGCCGCATCGCGGCGCTCGACGCGGACCGGCTCTCCGTACTCGGCCAGTGGGTCGAAGCGGAACTCGCGCTCGGCCGCCACCGCGAACTGCGGCTGGAGCTGGCGGGCCTGCACGGGGCGGGCGCCGGACGCCCCGACGGCGCGTACCCGGCCGCGCTGCGCCGGGCCGAGGCCCGGGCGCTGGCCGGCCGCCCCGCCGCCGGGCCCCGCCTGGGCGGCCTCGTGCGCCCGGCGGCCGGACCGGGCCCGGTCGGTGCCGGCCGCCCCGCCGCCTGGCCGGGCCGGGTCACGGGCGGGCCCGTGGCGCCCGCCGCCGAGCGGCCGCTGGCCTGCGGCGCCCGCTGCTGACCGGCCCCGGGCGGCGACCGGCCGCAGCCGCCCGGCCGCGCCCTGCTTGACCCTTTCCCGGACGGAACCTAGGTTCGGGAGCCGGGCACAAAACAGCTGGTCGGACGGGGGAACAGCACGATGGGCGGGGAAGACGGGGGCTCACTGGCCGTACTGGAACTGCTCGCGGCGGACGCCCCGCAGAGCCGCTACGACGCCCTCCTCGCCGAGGCGCACGGCGCGGGCGCCGGGGAGGCCGCCCTCGCCGAACTCACCCGGGCCGTCGAACTCGCCCGCACCGTCAGGGCCGGCGCGGACCGCCGCAAGCAGCGCGAGGCCGCCCTCACCGCCCTCGTCGACACCGCGCACGACCTGACCTCCCCGTACGACATCGACGGCCTGCTGCGCCTGATCACCCGGCGCGCCCGGCGCCTGCTCGGCTTCGACATGGCCTGGGTCTCGCTCAGCCGCCCGGACGGATCCGCGTACGTACGCACCTCCGAGGGCGAGACCACCGCCTTCAACGTCGGCCTCGAACTGGGCACCGGCCGCGGCCTCGGCAGCATCGCGCAGGCCCGCCAGTCCCCGGTGTGGACCGCCGACTACCTCGCCGACCCGGCCATCGCCCACTCCCCGGGCATCGACGCCGTCGTCGCCGCGGAGGGCCTGCACGCGATCATCGCCGTCCCGCTGCGCCGCGGGGACTCCAGCCTCGGCGCGCTCTACGGATCCGACCGCTCCGTACGGCAGTTCACCCCGGACGAGATCGGCATCATGCTCTCCCTCGCCGACCTGGCGGCCGTCGCGATCGAGAAGGCCCGGCTGCTGGAGCAGACCCGCGACGAGGTCACCGAGCTGGAGGCCTTCGGCTCGCGCACCAACACCGCCCTCACCCGGGTCCGTTACCTCTGGGAGTGCCACGCCCGGCTGGCCGGGCTGGTCCTCGACGGGGCCGGGCTGCCCACCCTGGCCCGTGCCACCGCCGACGCGCTGGACGGGGTCCTCCAGGTGCGGGACCCGGGCGGGCGGCCGCTGACCGCCACCGGCGAGCTGCCCGGCCTGGACGAGGAGACGGTGACCAAGGGGGCCCTCCAGGCGCTGACCGACCGGCGGCCCCTGCGGCTCCCGGGAGACCTGTGGCTGGCCCCCGTCCTGGCCGGCGCGGAGGACCTCGGGGTGCTGCTGCTGCGCGCCTCCGCCCCGCTCGCCGAGGAGGACGTACGGCTCCTCCAGCTGGCCGCCCAGTCCGTGGCCTGCCTGATGCTGATCCAGCGCGGAACGGCCGCCGCCGAAGGGCCCGTCCACGACGAGCTCCTCGCCGACCTGCTGGAGCGGCCGCACTCCGTCGACCCGCACCTGCTGGAGCGCACCCGGCGGCTCGGCCTCGACCTCGACCGCCCGCACGTGGTGGTCGTCGCCCGGCCCGAGGGCGGCGAACTCGGCAAGGCGGTCGCCTGGGCGTCCTCGTACGCGTACCGGATGGGCGGCCTCAAGGGCGTCCGCCGCGGCTGCGTCGTCCTGGTGCTGCCCGGCGCCGACGCCTCGGCCGCGGCCCACCGGGTCTCCGGCGAACTCTCCCCGCTGCTGGGCCACGCCGTCTCCACCGGCGCCGCCGGACCCACCGGGGGTCCGGGGGAGGTGGCCCGCGTGTACGCCGAGGCGGTGCGCTGCCTGGACGCGCTGACCGCCCTGGACGGGGTCGGCGGCACGGCCTCCCTGAGCGAACTGGGCTTCCTCGGGCTGCTGCTGTCCGCCGACCACGACGTGGAGTCCTTCGTGGCCCGCACCATCGGCCCGGTCCTGGAGTACGACGCCGACCGGCTGACGGAGCTGACCCGCACCCTGGAGGCCTACTTCGCCGCCGGGTCCAGCCCCACCCACGCCGCCGAGGTCCTGCACGTGCACCCCAACACCGTCTCCCGCCGCCTGGAGCGGATCGCCGAACTGCTGGGCCCGCACTGGCAGAAGCCCGCCCGGGCCCTGGAGATCCAGCTGGCGCTGCGCCTGCGCAAGGCCCGCACGGTGCTGCACGAACGCCGCACGGCGGCGCACCGCCCCGGCTGACCGACCCGGGCCGGTCCCGGCCGGTCCCGGCGCGCGCCTACGCCGTCAGGGCGCGGGCGGCGTGCGCGACCGAGGCCAGGGTGACGTGGCGGTGCCAGCCGGGCAGGGCGCGGCCGGCGAAGTCGCGCAGCCCCGCCTCGCGGCCGGTGCGGCCGGCGGCGGAGCCGACGCGCAGCCCCTGCTTCGTCAGCCGCAGCAGCGGGCCGACGGGGAGGCGTACGAGGTCGGTCACCCACAGCTGCGACGGGGCGCGGTGGGGGTCCGTCCACTCGCCGACCAGCAGCAGGTGGCGGCGGCGGGCCGGGGAGGGGTCGGGCATCATCACCCGCACCGCGACGGCGAGGGTGCTGCGGTGCCGGCCCCCCGGGTGCGCCGGGTCCGGGTCGGTCCACTCCACCGGGGTGCACAGCCCGCGCACGGACTGGAGGACGTCCCGCGCGCTGCGGGGGCCCGCGCCGTGGCCGGGCAGCGCCGGGTCGGTGACGAGCAGCGGGGTCGCCGGATCGGCCCGGGCGATGACCGGCACCCCGGCCTCCGCGAAGCGGTTCATCGTGGACCGGGTGCCGATGCGGTGGATGTCCAGCACCACCGGCCGGGGGGCGCCCCCGCCCCGGCGCACGGTGTCGAGCACGGCGGCCGTCGCGGACTGCGCGTAGGCGGCGTCCTCGTACGGGCCGCGCTCGGCGGGCGTGCGCGGGGCGGCGCCCTCCGCCTCGGGCAGGTACATCCGCCACCCGACCGGCGTCACCAGGGCGGCGGAGGTGAACCAGGTGCCGAAGGCCTGCTGGCCGCGGAACATCTGGCCCAGGTGCGGGTCGAAGCGGTGCGCCACGCCCACCGAGTGCTCGCCGCCCCGGGGGATCGCCATCGGCTGCGCCACCCAGGCGGTCAGCGGGGTGGTGGCCTCCAGGTACCCGGAGAGGGCGTCGCGGAGGGGTTCCCAGTCCCAGGTGGAGCCGGAGATGAAGTGGTGCGTGCTCTGCTCGGCGGCGCCGCCGCCGACCTGCCCGGCGATCCCGCGCATCGACTTGCGGCCGGGGAGGGCGAGCAGCCCCCGTACGTACTGGCGGCCCTTCTCACGCTGGTCCTTGCGGCGCAGGGGGGCGAGGACGGTGTCGCAGAGGTCGTCGGCCATGGCGTAGGCCGGGTCGGGGCCCTGCTCCGGGCGCGGGGCCCGGTGCGGGCCGGCCCGGTGCGGGCCGGTCCGGTGCGGGCCGGTCCGGTGCGGGTCGGTCCGGTCCGGGTCCGTGCCGGTGGTGGTGCTGCTGCTCATGATCGTTGCCACGACATCCCCCTAGGCGTGCATCGACTGCACCCCCACGTTCCGCCGCCGGGCCCCCCGCGCGGGAGGTGCCCCGGCCACCGGACTTCCCCGGAACGTGGTGGGCGGGCCACCACCCCGGTCCGCCGCGGCGCCGGGCCCGGTACGGAAGCCTGCGGGACGCCGGGGACACCGGTCGCGGGGATTGCGGCGGTTCGTCAGGTCGGCCGGGACCGCGCCCGTCCGGCCCATCGGACACACTGGGGCCATGTCGATTCACCAGAACCTCCTCGGGGGCCCGGCCCCCACCCACCTGCCCGACGAGCCCGCCCCCCGCGAGGCCCTCGCCGCCGGGACCGACCCGGCCGAGGTGGCCGCCGCCCACCCGACCTCGTCGCTGGCCTGGGCCGCCCTCGCCGACCGCGCCTTCGCGGCGGGCCACACCGTCGAGTCGTACGCGTACGCCCGCACCGGCTACCACCGCGGCCTCGACTCGCTGCGCCGGGCCGGCTGGAAGGGCCACGGCCCGGTGCCGTGGGAGCACGAGCCGAACCGCGGCTTCCTGCGCGCCCTGCACGCCCTGGCCCGGGCGGCCGGGGCCATCGGGGAGAAGGACGAGTACGCGCGCTGCTCGACCTTCCTGCGCGACTCCTCGGCGACGGCCGCGGACACGCTCGGATAACCGTCGGCGTTCGCCCTAGAGGGCTTCCGGATCCCTTGCTTATGATGCGAGCAGGGGACCGGGGCTCCACTTACCTCACCGGAAGGAGCGGACCGCTACCCGGAAGCACGTGTCGAGGAGACAGAAATGTCGCACGCCCTTGATGCCTCCGGAGCCGGTTCGGACACCCCGAACCTCGACTTCGCGGGCACGACTCCGTACGAGGACTACGTCCAGGCGGACGTCCTCACCCACCTCCAGCACCTCCGCTCGGACGACCCCGGCGAGATGGTCTTCCTGGTGACGACCCAGGTCATGGAGCTGTGGTTCACGGTCATCGTCCACGAATGGGAGACAGCGGCCCGCGCCCTGCGCGAGGACGACCTCCCGGTCGCGATGGACGCGCTGAAACGATCCCTCCGCGAGCTGGAGGCTCTGAACGCCTCCTGGCGGCCCCTCGCGCAGCTCACTCCCTCGCAGTTCAACGCCTACCGCTCGGCGCTGGGCGAAGGTTCCGGTTTCCAGTCGGCGATGTACCGCCGGATGGAGTTCCTGCTCGGCGAGAAGTCGGCGTCGATGCTCGTCCCGCACCGGGGCGCGCCGCGCGTCCACGGGGAGCTGGAGAAGGCGCTCCAGGAGCCCGGCCTCTACGACGAGACCCTGCGCCTGCTGGCCCGCCGCGGCCTGCCGGTCCCGCAGTCGGTCCTGACGCGTGACCTGGCCCTGCGCTACGAGCCCTCGGCGGAGGTCGAGGCCGTCTGGACCGCCCTCTACGCCGAGCCGGACGGCCGTCACGCCGACCTGCACCGGCTGGGCGAGATCCTCACGGACGTGGCGGAACTCGTCTGGCGCTGGCGCAACGACCACCTGGTGGCCACCCGCCGCGCGATGGGCGCCAAGACCGGCACGGGCGGCTCCGCCGGAGTCACCTGGCTGGAGAAGCGGGCGACGAAGAACGTCTTCCCCGAGCTCTGGACGGCCCGCAGCTATGTCTGACACGACCACGACCACGAGCACGACCACGAGCACGAGCACGACCACGAGCACCACCGACCCGACGGAGCTGCGGGCCCGCGCCGCGCGGCTGGACGCCGAGGACGGCCTCGCCAAGCTCCGCGAGCGCTTCACCCTCCCCGAGGGGATCGTCTACCTCGACGGAAACTCCCTCGGCGCGCTCCCGGCCGCCGTCCCCGACGCCGTGGCGGACGTCGTCCGGCGGCAGTGGGGCGAACTCCTCATCCGTTCCTGGGACGAGAGCGGCTGGTGGACCGCCCCCGAGCGGATCGGCGACCTGATCGCCCCGCTCGTCGGCGCGGCCCCCGGCCAGGTGACCGTCGGCGACTCCACCAGCGTCAACCTCTTCAAGGCCCTGGTCGGGGCCGCCCGCCTGGCGGCCCCCGGCCGGACCCGGCTGCTCGTCGACGCCACCACCTTCCCGACGGACGGCTACATCGCCGCCTCCGCCGCCCGGCTGACGGGCTTGGAGCTGGTGGCCGTCGATCCCGCCGAGGCGGCGGCCGCCTTCGACGGGGACACCGCGGTGGTGCTCCTCAACCACGTCGACTACCGCAGCGGCCGGCTCCACGACCTGCCCGCCCTGACCGCGGCCGCGCACGCCGCGGGCGCGCTGATCGTCTGGGACCTGTGCCACAGCGCGGGCGCCCTGCCGGTCGGCCTGGACGCGCACGCCGTGGACCTCGCGGTGGGGTGCACGTACAAGTACCTCAACGGCGGACCCGGTTCCCCGGCGTACGTCTACGTGGCCGCCCGCCACCAGGGCGCGTTCGACTCCCCGCTGCCCGGCTGGAACAGCCACGCCGAGCCGTTCGCGATGACCCCGGGCTACGAGCCGGCCGAGGGCGCGGCCCGCGCCCGGGTCGGTACCCCGGACATCCTGTCCATGCTGGCCCTGGAGGCGGCGCTCGGGGTGTGGGAGGGCGTGGACATCGAGGACGTCCGCGCCAAGTCGCTCGCGCTGACGGACTTCTTCCTGGAGTGCGTGGCGGCGTACGTCCCCGGGGGCAGGGCCCTGCCGGTCACTCCGGCCGGGCACGCCGAGCGGGGCAGCCAGGTCTCGCTGCGCGCCGACGACGCGCGCGCGGTGATGGCCGAACTCGTCTCCCGGGGGGTCGTCGGGGACTTCCGCGCCCCCGACGTCCTGCGCTTCGGGTTCACCCCGCTGTACGTCGGATTCGCCGATGTGGAGCGCGCGGCGCGCACACTGGGTCACATTTTCGGGTGACGCGGTAGCGAAACGTCACTGCGACGGGCGGGCGGGGCTACGGCTCCGCCCGCTCCAGTTCCGCGCTGTCCGGCCACAGGAGGGCGGGTTCTAGCCTGATACGGTCCCGCTCTGCCGGTACACCGGAACATCTGTCCCCGCTGTCCCACGCGTTACCGAGAGGTTGAGCCGATGACGGACCCCGCAGTCGAACGGGACGCCGCCGAGGCCGCCTCGGCCTTCGCGCACCCCGCGGTCGCCCCGGAGGCGAGCGCCGCGTACGGGGAACACCCCGACCAGGTCATCGACTTCTACGCCCCGCGCGGGGACGCCACGGGCCCGGCCCCGCTGGTCGTGGTCCTGCACGGCGGGGCCTGGCGGGCCCCCTACGACCGGCAGCACGTCACCCCCTTCGCGGACTTCCTGGCCCGCCGGGGCTTCGCCGTCGCCAACGTCGAGTACCGGCGCGGGAGTTCCCTGCCGCACCAGAACGCCGGCGGGCCGGTCGCGGGGCGCTGGCCGGAGACCTTCGACGACGTCGCCGCCGCCATGGACGCCCTGCCCGGCCTGGCCGCCGGGGCGCTGCCCGCCGCCGATACCCGGCGCACGGTGGTGACGGGGCATTCGGCGGGCGGACACCTCGCGCTGTGGGCGGCCGCCCGGCACGTGCTCCCGTCCGGGTCCCCGTGGCGGCTGCCCTCCCCGCCGGCGCTGCGCGGGGTGGTGGCGCTGGCCCCCATCGCGGACTTCACGGTGGCGCAGGCGCTGGGCGTCTGCGGGGGCGCGACGGCGCAGTTGCTGGGGGGCGCCGAGCACTGGGACGCGCGGCTGCCGGGCGCCGACCCGGCGGCCCTGCTCCCGACGGGCATCGCCACCGCCGTCGTGCACGGGCGCGAGGACATCGTGGTCCCGCACGCGGTGGCGGAGTCGTACGTCGCCGCCGCCGGTGAGGCGGGTGAACTGGTCGGCCTGACCCTGCTGGACGGCGTCGGCCACTTCCCGCTGATCGACCCGGCGGCCGACGCGTGCGCGGTGGTCTGCGAGGAGATCGCGCAGCTGGCCTGGTAGGGGCCCGCGCTAACGGCTTTGCACGGGAGGCTTCTTGCCCGGATAGACGTGGCCCGGAGTGACGATGCCCGTGATCGCACTGCCGAAGAGGGTGCTCGGTTCCTGCCCGTGGACCAGGACGTCGGTGTTCAGCAGGACCACCATCCTCGCCTTCGCCTGCGGCAGGTACACCGTCAGCGTCTCGTAGCCGGGCAGCGAGCCGTTGTGGCCGATCCAGCCCTGGACGTCGAAGATGCCCAGCCCGTAGCCGTCACCGGGGATGCCGACCGGCTTCGTCTTCAGGCGCTCGGCCTGGGTCGCGGGCGTCAGGAGGGTGCCCGTGGCGAGGGTCTTCGCCCAGCTGCGCAGGTCCTGGAGGTCGGAGATGACCGCACCGGCGGCCCAGGCCCAGGAGGGGTCCCAGGCCGTGGCGTTCTCCACCTTCCCGGAGGCCGTCTGGTCGGTGTAGCCCTGGGCGTGCGGAGCGGGGAACTCCGAGCCGGTGGGGAAGAGGGTGTGGTGCAGCCCGGCCGCCTTGATGACGTCCTGGTTGACGACGTCGGCCAGCCGTCGGCCGGTCGTCTTCTCGATCACCAGGCCGAGCAGGATCAGATTGGTGTTGGAGTACTCGAACTTCGCGTCGGGCGCGAAGTTCACCGGGTGTCCGAAGGAGTAGCCCAGCAGCTCCCGCGGGGTGAAGACGCGGTCGGGGCTGCTGGTGAGCGCCTTGTCGAAGGCGGGGTCCTCGCTGTAGTTGAAGAGCCCGCTGCGCATGCCCGCCAGCTCGCGCAGGGTGATGCGGTCTCCGTTGGGGACGCCGGAGACGTACTTCCCGATGGGGTCGTCCAGGCCGACCTTCCCCTGGTCGACGAGCTGGAGCAGGGCGGTGACGGTGAACGTCTTGGTCTCGCTGCCGACGCGGAACCGCAGGTCCGTCCTCATCGGGGCGCCGGTCGCCTTGTCGGCCACGCCGAAGGCCTTCACGTAACTGCCCTTGCCGGGGGCCCACAGGCCCACGATCACGCCCGGGACCTTGGCCTCGGCCATGGTCTTGCGGATGGCCGCGTCCAGCTCGGCCGCGACGGCGGGGGTGAGCCGGGCGAAGCCGTCGTCGGCGGACGGTGAGGGGGTGGGGGAGGGGGCCGCGGGTCCCGGGGCGGCGGACGCCCCGTACGCGTGGGCGGCGCCCGCCGGGACGAGGAGCACGGTCGCCGCGGCGGCGGCCACGCAGGCCCGGCGCAGGGGTATGAGGGTCGCCTTCACCACGGTTCCTCCTGTTGCCCGAGGGAACTTTCAGGCTAGGCCCGCTCCGGACCGCCCGCCCGCCGGAGCCGGCGCGGGTGTCGGGCCGGGGAGGGAAACCCCTCGCGACGACACGCGCGGCCCCCCGGGCGACGATGGAAGGGCGGAAACGACGGACCCGTCCCTCGTGGAAGGCAGCGCCATGAACCGACGTACGCGTCTGCTCGTCCTCGCCCCCGCCCTGGCGGGGGCCCTCTCCCTCGGGACCCCCGGACCCGGCGCCTTCGCGCGGGCCCCGGCTCCCGTGGCCGTGCCGTCCCCCGCCGCGTGTTCCGTGACGGGTGTCCGGCCCGACGGGACAGCGACCCTGTCCGGCCGAGGCTTCCAGCCGGGGACCGCCGTCCTGGCCCTGGGCGACAGCCCGACGGAGCGGTTCACGGTGAAGGCCGACGGCTCCTTCTCGATGCCCAAGACGGCGAACGCCCCGTACACGGTCCGCCAGGGCAACACGGACACGAGGTGCACGGGCGCCACGGGGAGCGCACCGGTCGGCGGCAATCCCTACAAGGCCGGCGTCCGGGAGGGCTGGGACGCCGCCCGGCGGGACTGCGACGTGCGGGCCCCGGCGTCCGGCAACGGTCCGTTCACCGAGGGCTGGAAGAAGGGTGCCGCCGTGGCGCGCGAGGCGTTCTGCTGAGCGGCACGGCACGGCACGGCACGGCACGGCACGGCGCGGGGCGCGGCCGGACACGGGCAGGGCCCCGGAGCTCGAAGCTCCGGGGCCCTGCCCGTGGGGGTGGTGCCGTTCCTAGAGGAACGAGTTGATCTCGATCGTCTCGGTGCGGCCGGGGCCGACGCCGATCGCGGAGATCGGGGCGCCCGACATCTCCTCCAGGGCCTTCACGTACGCCTGGGCGTTCTTGGGGAGGTCCGCGAAGGTCTTGGCCTTCGTGATGTCCTCGGACCAGCCCGGGAGGGTTTCGTAGATCGGCTTCGCGTGGTGGAAGTCGGTCTGCGAGTACGGCAGCTCCTCGACGCGCTTGCCGTCGATCTCATACGCGACGCAGACGGGGATCTCCTCCCAGCCGGTCAGGACGTCCAGCTTGGTGAGGAAGAAGTCCGTCAGGCCGTTCACGCGGGTCGCGTAGCGGGCGATCGGGGCGTCGAACCAGCCGCAGCGGCGGTCACGGCCGGTGGTCACGCCGCGCTCGCCGCCGATGCGGCGCAGGGCCTCGCCGTCCTCGTCGAACAGCTCGGTCGGGAACGGGCCGGCGCCGACGCGGGTCGTGTAGGCCTTCAGGATGCCGATGACGCGGCTGATCTTCGTCGGGCCCACGCCGGTACCGGTGCAGGCGCCGCCCGCGGTCGGGTTCGACGAGGTGACGAAGGGGTACGTGCCGTGGTCGACGTCGAGCAGGGTGCCCTGGCCGCCCTCGAAGAGCACGACCTTGTCCTCGTCCAGCGCGTTGTTCAGGATCAGGGTGGTGTCGGCGACGTAGCCCTTGATCTGGTCCGCGTACTGGAGCATCTCCTCCACGATCGCGCCGGCCTCGATGGCGCGGCGGTTGTAGAGCTTCGCGAGGAGCTGGTTCTTGCCCTCCAGCGCCGCTTCGACCTTCTGGGTGAGGATCGACTCGTCGTAGAGGTCCTGGACGCGGATGCCGATGCGGTTGATCTTGTCCGCGTAGGTCGGGCCGATGCCGCGGCCGGTCGTACCGATCTTGCGCTTGCCGAGGAAGCGCTCGCCGACCTTGTCGAGGGTGACGTTGTACGGGGTGATCAGGTGCGCGTTGCCGCTGATGAGCAGCTTGGAGGTGTCGATACCGCGCTCGTTCAGGCCGCGCAGCTCGGAGAGCAGGACGGCCGGGTCGACGACGACGCCGTTGCCGATCACCGGGGTGCATCCGGGGGAGAGGATGCCGGAAGGGAGAAGGTGCAGCGCGTACTTCTGGTCACCTACGACGACCGTGTGGCCGGCGTTGTTGCCACCCTGGTAGCGCACTACATAGTCGACGGAACCACCGAGCAGGTCGGTGGCCTTTCCCTTGCCCTCGTCACCCCACTGAGCTCCGAGCAGCACAAGAGCGGGCACAGGCGTACACCTCTTCCGGATGGGGCATGTCCAAGGTCAGGGGGCGTACGACGATGTACACCGCAGGCTGAGCCGTCGGACCGGTGCCCCGGAATAGACGAAGGCCCTGGCGCAATAGCGCAAGGGCCTCTTGCACAAAGATGCTACCCGAGGAAGGACCGAGGTGTCGGCTCCAGAGCCCACCATGAGCCATGCGGGCGCGCCGGTAGGCGGCCTGCTCGTGCTCGTCGACCCGGTCGCCCGCCGTCTTGACGGCGAGTCCGTGCGAATCGCGAAGGATGTGCTGTCAGCGGGGGCGGCGACGAAAATCTGCCTCCCGGATTCGCAGGAGGAATTTGCGCGGGCCCTTGCCCGCCGGGGTCATCGGCGGCTGGTGATCGTCGGCGACGACCGGGCGCTGGTCCGGGCCGTGGCGCTGCTGCACCGGGAACGGGGGGCGGTGGACCGGGCGGTCTCGCTGGTGCCGGTGGGTCCGGCGGGGTCGCTGGCGCTGGCCCGCTCGCTCGGCGTGCCGCTGTCGGCGGTGCTCGGGGCGCGGGCGGCGCTGGACGGGGTGACGCGGCCGCGGGACCTGCTGGTGGACGACAGCGACGGGGTGGTGCTGGGCGGGCTGCGGATCTCCGGGACGGCGGACGCGGCGGGCCCGTCGGCGCGTCGCGGCGGTGGGTACCGCTCGCTGCTGCGGACGCTGCTGCCCGGGCCGGCCGCGGTGGTGCACCGGCTGAGGGTGGAGGTGCGGGTGGACGGGGTGGTCCTCGCGGACGTGGACCAGCCGGTGCAGGACGTGGCGGTGCGGACCGGTGACGGGGGCGGTCCGGCGGAGGTCGTGGTGCGGGTGGCGGGCGGCGCGCCGCTGACGGGGCGCGCGGAGGCGGTGACGGTGTCCGGGGCGGACTTCCGCTACCGGGCCGACCACGTCCTGACCGGCCCGGTCCGCCGCCGCACCTGGACCCGGCACCCGGCGGCATGGTCCCTCACCCTGCCGCGCTGAGGCGGCGGGCGGGGGCCGGGCCGGCGGACGGCCCGCCTGCGGGCGGGCCGGGCTGCGGGGTGGCGGGGTGGCGCTCGACGGCGTGCAGGTCCGCGAAGCCGCGCCGGTGCCCCGCTCACGCCAGGCGGGGCTCCGGAGCCCCGCCACCGCGGCTACGCCTGGGCGGTGGGGGCGGGGCCGCCGGGGACGACCAGGCCCGTCTCGTACGCCACGACGACGGCCTGGGCCCGGCTGTCCAGGGCCAGCTTGCTCATGGTCCGGTTGAGGTGGGTCTTGACGGTCGCCTCGCTGATGAAGAGCAGCTCGGCAATCTCCGTGTTGGACAGCCCGCGCGCCGTCAGCCGCAGCACCTCCCGCTCGCGGGCGGTGAGCGCGTCGAGGGCGGCGGGGGTGTCCGGCACGGGGTCCGCGCGGTGCACGTAGGCCTCGATGAGGCGGCGCGTCACGCTCGGGGCGAAGAGCATGTCGCCGCGGGCCACCGCCGCGACCGCCTCGATCAGCCGCTCCGGGCCGGTGTCCTTCAGCAGGAACCCGGAGGCTCCGGCGCGCAGGGCGGCGTACACGTACTCGTCGAGGTCGAAGGTGGTCAGGACGAGGACCCGGGGCAGCGGGTCCACCGCCTGGGCGAGGATCCGCTCGGTGGCGGCGGTGCCGTCGAGGCCGGGCATCCGGATGTCCATCAGGATCACGTCCGGGCGGGTTTCGGCCGCCCGGGCCACGGCGCGCTCGCCGTCCTCGGCCTCCCCGACCACCTCGATGCCGGGCGCCGCCTGGAGCAGCGCCACGAGGCCGGCCCGGATCAGGATCTGGTCGTCGACGACGAGGACCCGGATCATGCCGGCGGCCGGTTCTCCGGCCCGAGGGGACGCGCGGCGGTGACCGGCAGGGTGAGGCGCACGCTGAATCCCCCCTCGGTCCGCGGGCCGGCGGCCACTGTTGCGCCGTAGAGCTTCGCGCGTTCGCGCATGCCGATCAACCCGTGCCCCGGTCCGGGGGCAACGTTGGCCGGATCCGGTCGGCGCGTACGGCGGTCCGGCGTGCCGTCCGGTCCTCCCGGCGTGCCGTCCGGTCCGGCCGGTACGCCGCCGTCGTCGGTGACCGTGACCTCCAGGGTGTGCGGGAGGTACGCGACGAGGACCTCGACGCGCGCCGACGGGGCGTGCTTGACGACGTTGGTGAGGGCCTCCTGGACGACCCGGTACGCGCACAGTTCCACGCCCGGCGGCAACGGCCGCGGGGTGCCGCCCGTGCGCAGCTCCACCGCGACGCCCGCGGCCCGCACCCGCCGCGCCGCCTCCGCCAGCCCCGCCAGGCCCGGTATCGGCGCGTACGGGGTCCGCTCGTCGCCCCGGTCGCCCTCGGCGGGCGGGCCGCGCCGGGCGTCCGGCTCCTCGTCGGCGGCCGAGCGCAGCAGGGTCAGGATGCGGCGCAGCTCGCGCAGCCCCTCCTGGCTGGTCTCGGCGATCGTGCCGAGCGCGGCCCGGGCCTTCTCCGGCGCGGACGGGAAGACGTAACCGGCCATCCCCGCCTGGACGCTGATGACCGACATGTGGTGGGCGACCACGTCGTGGAGCTCGCGGGCGATGCGCCGCTGCTCCTCCGAGACCGCGCGGCGGGCCCGCCCCTCCTGCTCGCGGCGCAACTGGGCGGTGACGGCGGCCAGCTGGCGGTTGCGCTCGTCGAGCAGGCGGGCGCCGTTGCCGAAGGCCCACACCACCACCGGGACGACCAGGGCCTGCAACACCGCCACCGCAAGCCCGAGCTCACGGGCGCTCAGCCCGCTGAGCAGGACCACGGCCGCGGTCAGCGCCGCGCACGCGGCGGCGGTACGGGGCGGACGGCGGGCCGCGACCCCGTACAGCGCGACCACCGGGCTCCAGAAGTTGAGGGAGGGCTGGTAGCCGGCGGCCAGGTACCCGGCGAAGGCCAGGCAGCAGGCGACGAGGACGGGCACGGGGGCGGTCCGGCGCGCGGCGAGCGGCAGCCCGGTCAGCGCGGTCAGCAGATAGGCGGTGGCGTCGAACGGGGGCCAGCCCGCCGGGTGGTACTGCTGCCCGGTGACGGCCGCGGCGGTGGTCAGGCCCAGCGCCAGCACGGCGTCGGCGAGCCGGGGATCGACGGAGCGGAACCGGTCAGCCGCCGGCCAGGCCCTGGTGCGCATCGGCGAACCCTACGCGGGGGGCCGGGCGGTGGTCGTCATACCAGGGGTGTAGCGGGCGGGGGCGGCGTTCTGCCGCAGAGGTTTACCGGGGGAGTCCACTCTGCGGTTGACGCCGTGCGGGGGCCTTCCGGGGGACCGTACGGGGGTTCGACCGACAGCACGCCGCCCGGCGTGCCGATCACCTCGACGTCACCCAGGGGGATCACATGCAGTTCACGAGGAAGGCCGCCGTCCTGACGGCGGGCGTGGCACTGGTCGCGGGACTCGGCTTCACGGGGACCGCCGCGCACGCGGCGGGCACCGGGGCGCAGGCCTGCTCCACGAGCGACGCCGTCACGAAGAAGACGGCCACCGTCGACTCCATCCACATCGAGCTGCGCTACAGCCCGTCCACGCGCTGTGCGTGGGGCCGGATCTACACCGCCGATCCGGGCGACAAGGTGTGGGTGGACCGCTCCGGCAACGGGGGCAGCACCTGGACCGGCCCGATGGGCATGACCACCGTGCAGTCCGGCAGTGACACCCACACCGGGGCCTACAGCGACGCGGGCTTCGTGATGCGGGCCTGCGGCTGGAACGACAGCACCGGCACCACGCGCTGTACCGGCTGGTACTGAGTCCCGTCCGGCCGTGCGGCCGCCCGTCCACGGGGGGCGGGCGGGCGTGCGGCCGGGCAGCGGGGCCGGGCAGCGGGGCCGGGCAGCGGGGCCGCGACGCCCCGGTCAGAACTCCACAAGCAGTTCGCGCAGGCCACGGATGACGAAGCCGTCGCCCCACCGGGGCTCGCGCACGAGCCGCACGGGCGGGAGCCCGGGGTCCAGGAGTGCGCCGAAGGAGGCGGCCAGCTCCAGCCGGGCCAGGGGGGCGCCGAGGCAGTAGTGGATTCCGGCGCCGAAGGTCAGGTGGGGGTTGTCGGACCGGGTGAGGTCCAGTTCGTCCGGGTTTGTAAAGCATGCCGGGTCCCGGTTCGCGGAACCGAACAACAGTGCGACTTCGGCTCCCCGGGGGATCTCCGTATCCCCGATCCGGATGTCGTCGAGCACCCACCGCTCGAACAGCTGGAGGGGTGTGTCGTAGCGCATGAGTTCATCCACAGCTGTGGACAACTTTTCGGGATCCGGCGATCCGGGGTGCGCGCGCAGCCGCGCGAGCTGCTCGGGATTGCGGAACAGGGCCCACCAGCCGTTGACGGTGGTGTTGACGGTCGCCTCGTGCCCGGCGTTCAGCAGGAGCACGCAGGTGGAGATCATCTCCTGCTCGCTGAGGCGGCCCTCCTCATCGTGAGCGGCGATCAGACCGGAGATCAAATCGGTGCCGGGCCGCTTGCGGCGCTCGCCGATCAGCTCCCGCAGATACGCGCTGAACTCCAGGCTCGCCGTCACCGCGCGCCGGGCCGTCTCCGGGTCGGGGCGCAGCTCGTACATCCCGCAGATGTCCGCCGACCAGGGCCGCAACAGCCCCCGGTCGGCCTCGGGGACGCCCAGCAGCTCCGCGATCACCGCCACCGGCAGCGGCTCGGCGACGGCGGTCAGCAGATCACCGCCGCCCGCGCGGCGCAGACCGTCCGTCAGCTGCCGGGCCAGGCGCTCCACGGAGGGCGCCAGCCGCTCCACCATCCGCGGGGTGAAGGCCTTCGCCACCAGCCGCCGCACCCGCGCGTGGGCGGGATCCTCCAGGTCCAGCAGGCCGTTGTCGTTGAGTACGTGGAAGGGCTCGTGTTCCGGGGGCGGTGCCTGCCGGCCGAACTCCTCGTGGCTGAAGCGGTGCAGGTACGTCCGCCCCAGCCGTCGGTCCCGCAGCAGCGCGCTCACATCGGCGTAGTGCGGCACCAGCCACTGCCCGGTCGCCTCCGACCACAGCGCCCGCCCGCGCTCCCGCAACTCCCGGTAGGCCGGGTACGGATCGGCGACGAACGCGGCGTCCCACGGATCAAAGCCCATCCCCGCAGACTAACCGCGACCGGCCGGAGAGTCCCGGCGCGCGCGGGGCGCGGAGGGCCAACGGCGTCTC
The DNA here is from genome assembly GCF_042890765.1 of Streptomyces sp. NPDC002032. Classification (NCBI taxonomy): domain Bacteria; kingdom Bacillati; phylum Actinomycetota; class Actinomycetes; order Kitasatosporales; family Streptomycetaceae; genus Streptomyces; species Streptomyces sp. NPDC002032. The sequence goes on from NZ_JBIASM010000006.1 coordinate 257,972, forward strand.
CCGCCGCGCGGACTAAGCCGGTGTCACCAGCCGGGTCTCGTAGGCGAACACCGCCGCCTGTGTGCGGTCCCGCAGGCCCAGCTTCACCAGGATCCGGCTCACATGCGTCTTGATCGTGGACTCCGCCACCATCAGGCGGTCCGCTATCTCCGCGTTGGACAGCCCCTGCGCGATCAGCACCAGCACCTCCGTCTCCCGCTCCGTCAGCTCCGTCACCCCCGCCGGATCCGCCACCCGGGGAGCCTGCGACAGCTTCGAGAACTCCACGATCAGCCGCTTCGTCACCGAAGGGGCCAGCAGCGCCTCTCCGGCCGCCACCACCCGCACCCCCTCGGCCAGCTGCCGGGCCGAGGCGTCCTTCAGGAGGAAGCCCGAGGCCCCCGCCCGCAGCGCCTGGTACACGTACTCGTCGAGGTCGAAGGTCGTCAGGACCAGCACCTTCGCGTCCGTGTGGGCCGCCACGATCTGCCGCGTCGCCTCCAGACCGTTCATCTCCGGCATCCGGATGTCCATCAGCACCACGTCCGGCCGCAGCGCCGCCACCTGGGCGATGGCCTGACGGCCGTCGACGGCCTCGCCGACCACCTCGATGCCGTCCATCGCGTTCAACAGGACGGAGAAACCCTCGCGGACCATCATCTGGTCGTCGACGATCAGCACTCTGATCGTCATGCCCGCTCCTCCTCCGCCTGCGGCCGGCTGCGCACCGGTATGAACACGGCCACCTCGTACCCGCCCGAGGCGTTCTCCCCGGCCGTCATCTCCCCCTCCAGCATGGCCACCCGCTCCCGCATCCCCGTCACCCCGTGCCCGGCGCCCGGCGAGGGCCGCACGTCCCCGACCGGCGGACCGTTGACCACCCGTATCCCCAGACCACCCAGCACGTACGACACCTCGACCCCGGCCGCCGCACCCGGCGCGTGCCGCAAGGTGTTGCTCAGCGCCTCCTGGACGATCCGGTACGCCGACAGCTCCACGCCCTGCGGCAGCTCCCGCACCGCACCCGTGACGGTCTTCTCCACGCTCAGCCCGGCCTCCCGCACATTGGCCAGCAGCCCGTCCAGCGAAGCCAGCGTCGGCTGCGGGGCGTCGGGCGCCTCGTAGTCCGCGGACCGCACCACGCCCAGCACCCGGCGCAGCTCCGTCAGGGCCGCCACCGCGTTCTCCCGGATGGTGACGAACGCCGCCTCCAGCTCCGGCGGCGGATTCTTCACCCGGTACGGGGCCGCCTCCGCCTGGATCGCCACCACCGACATGTGGTGCGCGACCACGTCGTGCAGCTCCCGCGCGATGGTCGTCCGCTCCTCCAGCAGCGTCCGCCGGTCCCGCTCGAAGGCCGTCACCTCCAACTGCGCGGTGACCACCTGCTTCGCCTCCCGACGGGTGTTGCGGACCGTCACCAGCAGCAAAGCCACAGCCGACGTGAACGCCATCGGCGCGACACTGCCCGAGTCGCCCGGACCGAGCAGGATCCGCGCGGCCGTGCCGAACAGCACGGTGATGACCCACATCCAGCCGGCCACCCGGGGACCGGTCCGCAGCGCGACGAACACCATCACGGCGAGGCAGGCGACGAAGGTGCTGGGCGACCAGGGCCAGCTGAACTCCCTGGCATGCAGCACCGCGAGGACGGCGGTGGAGGCCAGCGCCGCCCAGAACGCCGCCAGGGGCCGCACCAGGGTCATCAGCACCGGCACCGCGGCCACCAGCCCCGTCACCACGCCCTGGACCGGCGGTACACCGGCGAGCCCGCCGGCCCCCGCCAGCATGAGCACGAGGAACGCCGTCCCCATCACCACGGCGTGCGGCAGGTAGGCCGCCGAGGCCCGTATCCGCTGGGGCAGCCGGCGGGTCAGCGGTCCGTCCGTCCGCATCGGTCCGAGCGGCCGGTAGGCGAGGGCGTCGGTGAGCAGGTCGTCTCGCAGGCTCTGGATCACTCCCGAAGCCATCCGTACTTCGGGCGGCCGGGTCGTGGCCCCGGTGGCGGTCGTCTCGGTCATGTCCAAACCGTAGGCCGCCCGCCCCCTCGTCCGCGTCGGCGCCGAAGGGGATTTCCCGGCCTCCCCCGCAAGTACTACGAGGGCCGGGTCAGTAGCCCGCTGGACGGACCAGACCCGACTCGTACGCGAACACCGCGGCCTGCGTCCGGTCGCGCAGGCCCAGCTTCACCAGGATCCGGCTCACATGGGTCTTCACCGTCTGCTCGGCGACCGTCAGGTGCACCGCGATCTCCGCGTTGGACAGGCCCTGCGCGATCAGCGACAGCACCTCCGTCTCCCGCTCCGTCAGCTCCTCGATCCGGGCCCGCGAGGGCGCCCGAGGCGCTCCCATCCGCGAGAACTCGGTGATGAGCCGCTTCGTGATGTTCGGCGACAGCAGGGCCTCGCCCGCCGCCACCACCCGTACCGCCTCGGCGAGCTGGTCGGCCGAGGCGTCCTTCAGCAGGAAGCCGGAGGCCCCGGCCCGCAGCGCCTCGTAGACGTACTCGTCGAGATCGAAGGTGGTCAGCACCAGCACCTTCACCGTCGCGTCCGGGACGCCGGTGATGAGGGAGGTCGCCTCGATGCCGCCCATCCCGGGCATCCGGATGTCCATCAGGACCACGTCCGGGCCGAGCTCCGCGACCTTCGCGACCGCATCGGCCCCGTCCACGGCCTGACCGACCACCTCTATGTCGGGCTGTGCGTTCAGAAGGACGGTGAAGCCCTGCCGGACCATCATCTGGTCGTCCGCGATCATGACCTTGATCGGAGTGCTCATGCGTCCTTCTTCTTCTCTGAGGAGGAGCCGCCGGGGGGATCCACGGGCAGCACCGCGCTCACCTCGTACCCGCCGCCGGGCCGCGGTCCGGCCACCAGCTCGCCCCCCAGCATGCCTGCCCGCTCCCGCATCCCGAGCAGCCCGTGCCCGGCGCCGACGGAGGGCGGGGCCGCCCGGGCAGGAGCGGAGTTCGCGACGCACAGGTGCAACTCGCGCGGCCCGTAGGCGATGCCCACCTCCACCCGGGAACCGGGCGCATGGCGCAGGCAGTTGCTGAGGGCCTCCTGCACGATCCGGTACGCCGTCAGCTCCAGGCCCGGGGCCAGCGGCCGCCGTATCCCCGCCACCTCGGTGGTGACCTCAAGACCGGCACCCCGCACGTTGTCCACGAGCCCGTCCAGCGCGGCGAGGGTGGGCTGAGGATGCTGCGGGGCCGCATCGCCGGACTGCTCGGACCGCAGCACCCCCAGGACCCGGCGCAGCTCGGTGAGGGCCTCCAGCGCGTTCTCCCGGATCCCGGCGAGGTTCTCCTTCAGCTCCTCGGACGGGTTCTCGACCAGATGCGGGGCAACCTGCGCCTGGATGGAGATCACCGACATGTGGTGGGCGACCACGTCGTGCAGCTCCCGCGCGATCCGGCTGCGCTCCTCCAGCAGGGTCCGCCGGGCCCGCTCCTCCTCGGTCAGGGTCTCCTGGGCGACGAGCTGGCCGCGGGCCAGGCGCACCGCCCGCAGCGCGTACCCCAGGAGCCCCACGAAGCCGAAGACGAGGGAGGCGGCGAAGAAGCTCGTCGTGCTGTGCTCCGGCTTGAACGCAAGCTCGGCGACGAGGCCGAGGGCGACGGGGAAGGCGACGACCGCGACGGTGACCCGCGGGGGCACGCGCAGCGCGGTCAGCAGGATCAGCGGAGCGAAGGCGAGGAACCCGGCGGGCAGCCAGGGCCAGCTCTGGCCCTGCCCCACCTGGCCGTGGATCGCCCAGGCGACGAGGCCGGCCGTCAGCAGACCCAGCCACCAGCCGGCGACCGGGCGCGACAGCCCCACCGCGATCGACACCCCGGTCAGGAGCGACAGCGCCACGGGCGGTCCACCCGTCACGCCGTAGTGGTCGGACAGCTGCGTGTTGGTGAGGAAGGCGAAGAGGACGGCCGCGTACAGCACCACCGCGTGCGGGAGCCGGGCCAGCCACCGGGGGCGGGACAGCCGGGGGAGCGGGTCCCGGCGCAGGGTGAACAGTTCGAGGAGCGCTCCGGCGCCGGGGGCGAAATCGGCTTCCGGGGGCGGTGCTTGCTGTCGGGTCACGCGGATCAGCCTAGGCACGGACGGCCTCCTCGAAGCGGGCCGCCCGGGGCAGTGCGGCCCCCGGCGGCGCTACGGCTGCGCCCGCGCGCGGGGTACCCGCCCGGCGGGGCTGTTCGTGGACGCGGAACGCGGCCCAGCAGACGGCCAGGGCGGCCGCGAACACCGGCAGCCACAGCAGCCGCTCGGCGATCCAGGCCGCCGACGCCGGCGCCGTGTGCAGCCCGGGCAGGTCGGTGGAGAACAACAGCCCGAGGGCGGTGACGGACATCATCGCGGTCTGGTGCCAGAGGAAGACGGTCATCGCGGAGAGGTTCAGCAAGGCCACCTTCGCCCAGGTCCGGGGCCTGCGCATGGCCCGCGCCAGCGGCGCGCGGAGCAGCAGGGCCAGCCCGCACTGGGCCAGACCGAAGGCGGCGGCGGCCAGCGTCGGCGGGTTCAGGTTCGACACGGCTGCCCCTGGTACCCCCACCATGGAGGCCGGGTACCCGCCCCAGAGGATCAGCGCGGCGGTCGCGGCAGCGCCCCCGCCCAGCAGCACCAGGGCCGTCCGGCGCCGGGTGAACGCGCCCCGGGACCAGGCGGCGCCGAGGGTGTAGGGCACGAGCCAGCCGGCGGCGACATTGACCCAGCCGATCCAGGCCGGACCGCCGAGGCCGAACCGCCACAGGTCCACCCCCGCCACCACGGCCAGGGGCGCCGGCGGAGGGAGCCGGGCGACGAGCGGGGTGGCGGCGGTGAGCGCGGCGAACACCAGCAGGAACCAGAGCGGCGACCACACCAGCTTGAGCAGGGTCCGCACGGTCTCGATCCCGGCGCCTCCCAGCAGCAGCGCGCCCGCCACGACGGCCCACAGCGCCAGCACCGCCGTCACCGGACGGAACAGCCGCCCGAGGCGCTGCCCCACCCAGATGCGGTACGGGACCCCGCGGGCCCGCGCCGAGGCGTACCCCTGGGCGGCGACATGGCCGCCGACGAGGAAGAACACGGCCAGCGTCTGGAACACCCACGACACCGGGGCCAGCCAGGGCATGGAGGCCAGCGGGCTCGTGCCGTGCAGGCCGCCGTCCCCGGAGGTCAGGGCGGTGACCAGCCAGTGGCCGAGCACCACGCCGAGGATCGCGAAGGCCCGCAGCGCGTCGACGGACCGGTCCCGGTGGGCCGGGGTCGCCCGGTCGACGCGGTCGGCGAGGGCGGCCCAGCCGGATCGGAGCTCAACCACGGGAGGCCTCCCCACCGATGACGATGCGGGCCAGGGAGTCGAGGGACGCCGTGCCGGGCTTGAGGTAGTCGCCGTGCCCGGCGGAGCCCGCCGCGAAGGGCCGGGCGCCGAAGGCGGGATCCACCGGGTCGGTACCGAACCCGAGCCTGGCGAAACGGACGTGGGGGACGCCGCCGATCCAGTCCTCGCCGCCCCGCCCGGCCCACACCCGGGCCGTGGTCGGCAGGCCGGCCGCGGAGGAGGCCCCCGTACCCGGACTGCCGAAGAGGACGACATCGCTCACCCCGGGTCCCGTCCGGGTCCGGGCGCAGACCACCGAGCCGTACGAGTGGCACAGCAGTGACAGCCGGGCGCCGGTGGGCGCCGCACCCCGCAACCAGGACAGGAACGGCGCCAGTTCGGCTGCGGCCCGGTCGGCACGGTCGGTGGTCAGGACGGTGCTGCTCACCGTCCCCGGCGTCTCGTACCCGAGCCAGGCGACCACCGCCGAGCGCGGATGCTCCGCGCGCAGCCGCCGCTGGAGGGAGACGGCGCCGTCCCGGAAGCGCTGGTAGGTGTCCAGCGTCGTATCGGACCCGGGCACCAGGACGGCGACCCGGTCGGCGGTGTCCAGATCGCCGAACACCTCGACGGCGCGGCCCGTACCGCGGCCGTCGAAGGCGAGGAACCGCGGCGAGGCCCCGTCACCGCCCGGCGAACCGGCCGCCATCGCACGCAGCGTCGCCGCCCGTCCCGCGTACCCCGCCTCCCGCGCGGTCCGGGCCGCCTCGGCTATCGCGGAGAGGCTGGCCGTGTACCGGCTCCGCGCGGTCGCGGACTCGGCGAAGACCGCCGGAGCGGGCGCCGGGACGTCCGGGGAGGCGGCCGCGGTCACGGGGACCACGACGGCGGCGGCGACGAGGCCGGCCAGCAGGGTGCGGCGGATGCGGCTGCCAGCGGTCATGGCGGTTCCCTCTTCCTCGGTTTCGGTGTGGGAGCGGACACTCACCCGCTCCCACACCGAAGTTAGGAAGAAGCCCCCCTCGTCGGCGTCACGCTCCGGAGCGCACTTCCCGAGTAGCTCCCAGGTATGACGGCCCCTACCTCAGAGCCAGCAAAACCCCTGGCGTCAGGCCGCGTTAGGGTGCCGGAATGAACGCGACCGACTGGCGGCACGACCGCATTGGCAGCGCGCACCGCGGCGAGAACCCCACCGTCCTGCGTCGCCTCGACGCGGGCTTCGCGGTGATGGGGGACCGGCAGTTCCTCCCCGGGTACGCGGTGCTGCTGACCGACGACCCCGCCGTGACCCGCCTCTCCGAGCTGCCCCGCGCGCGCCGCCTCGCCTACCTGACCGACCTGGAGCGGTGCGCCGAAGCCGTCGAGCGCGCCTGTGCCCGCCTCGACCCGGCCTTCCGCCGCGTGAACATCGAGATCCTCGGCAACACCGACCCCTACCTCCACGCCCACATCTGGCCCCGCTACGACTGGGAGCCCGACCACCTCGTCCGGATGCCGGTCTGGCGCTACGAGGACGAGGAGTGCTGGCGCGGCGAACACCACGCGCTGGCGCCCCGCCACGACCCACTGCGCGCCGCGATCACCCGGGAGCTCGACGCCCTCCTCAAGTAGCGGGCCGGCTCACTCCGAGGAGCCACCCGCCACCCGCCACCCGCCGCCGGACACGGTCACGTCGCGGACGTCGCCACGCGCACCCCGAACCCGATCAGGACGATCCCCGTCACCCGGTCCATCGCCCGGCGCACGCGCGGCCGCGTGAAGAACTGCCGGGCGCGCGAGAGGACGTACACGTACGTGCCCAGCCAGAGCAGCGTCAGCAGGACGTGCACCAGGACCAGGAGCGCCATCCCCGCCGCCGGGCTCAGGTCCCGCGGCGCGAGGGTGGGCAGCAGGCCGGTGTAGAACACGGCGATCTTCGGGTTGAGGGCGTTGCTCACCAGCCCGGTGCGCCAGGCACCGGCGCCGCCGCGATCCGGCAGGGGACCGCCGCCCGAGCCGCCGCCCGAGCCGCCAGAGCCGTCCGCGCCACCGTCCGTACCCCCGCCCGGGCGGCGCAGGGACTGGATGCCGAGGAAGCACAGGTACGCCGCTCCCGCGAGCTTGACCGCCAGGTACACCTCGGCCGACGCGGCGAGCAGCGCCGCCAGCCCGGCGACGGTGAGGGCGCCCCAGAGGAGCAGACCGGCGGCGATCCCGCCCACCGTGCGCAGTCCGTCGGCCCGTCCGCGCGAGACGGCCCGCCGGGTGACGATGGCCATGTCGGGGCCGGGAACGAGGGTGAGCAGGCCTAAGACGCCGGTCGCCGCGGCGAGTTGCGTGAGCACGTGGCTCAGTCTGCCACCAGGGGCTCGACGTAAACGGCCCTCCAGCGGGGCGCGGGGTCCTGTCCAGGGCTGGTCCAGTACTCCCGTGCGCCGACGATCTCCCCGTCGCGCACAGTCCAGAGGGAGACCGCCCGGTAAAGGACGTGTTCTTCCGGTATTTCCACCTCGGTGACGACGAGGTCCCCGTCCGCGAGGATGCGCAGGACCTCGACCCGGCCGAGGGGCCGTTCGTCGCCGAAGCCGCCGGACCCCCCGGAGCCGCCGAAGCCCCCGGAGCCGCCAAAGCCCCCGGAGCCGCCTGAGGGATCGGAATCGGAACCGTCGGACTCGTCACGGAGCACGGCGACGAAGTTGGCCCTGCCCACGATGCGCTCGCCGCTGACCGGCCATTCGATGACGGCGTCCTGGGCGATGAGCCCGGCCACGCCGTCCCAGTCGCGTGCCTCGATCCGCTCCCACAGTCGTGCCACTACCTTCAACGGCTCCATGTGCCGCAGTGTGCGACGGGCTCCTCGCACGTAACAAGCTTTGCTTGCAGGCTTATTGACTTCGACACAATCGGCCCGTGACCGCCCCGCCGGCCCGTCCGCCGGTACGCCCGCAGGTCAGGCCGGGGCGTCGGCGATCGCGCCGAGGGCCGCGGAGAGGCGGGCCAGGACGCGGGCCGTCTCGGCGAAGGCCTCGTCACCGAGCTCGGCGGCCAGGCGGTTCGCCAGGGCGGCGTGCCCCGGGTTGATGCGGGCGAGGGCCGCGCGGCCCTCCCCGGTCGGGCGCAGCAGCTTCGCGCGCCGGTGCGCCGGGTTCGGGGCGTACTCCGCGAGGCCCTTGGCGGCCAGCAGGTCGGCCACCCGCTGCACGCTCTGCCGGGTGATCCCCATGGACCGGGCGATGCCCGCGACGGGCAGCGGCTCGTGCAGCACCGCGCCCAGCACCTGCCACGATGCCGCCGTCAGCCCGGCCGGGCGGGCCAGTTCTTCGGAGACGCCGAGGAACTGGCCGTTGAGCTGGAAGACGCCGAGCGCGGTCCGGCTCAGCAGGTCCTGCCGCTCCCGCAGGGGCAGCGGCGGCGGTTGCGCATCAGGCATGTCCGGCCTCCGCCTCCGCCGCCAGCGCCGCCGCCAGCGCCACCGGCTCCGTCGGCCCGGCCGTGATCAGGTCGCCGTCGGTGACGGCGAGGTGGACGGGCTGGTGCGGGGCCGGTCTCGGGGTCTCGTTCATGGTGCTCGCCTCCGAAGCGGAGTGAGGGAGTGAGAAGGGGGTCAAGGAGAGGGGGAGAAAAGGAAGGAGGGGGAGCCGGAGGAAGCCGAAAGCGATATGACAGCAGGCTGTCATCATGGAAGGGTCCTGTCAACGGCGCCACGGGCGGCCCCGACAGACTGCCGAGGGCGGGACGCCACCCCCATACAGTCCGCCGATATCCCTTCCGACCTGCGCACTTCTAGCGTGACGGCATGACCCCTCATGTCACCGGCGCGACCGTCAAGGCCGCCGACCGCGCGCACGTCTTCCACTCGTGGTCCGCCCAGGCCCTGATCGACCCGCTGGCCGTCGCCGGGGCCGAGGGCTCGTACTTCTGGGACTACGACGGGAACCGCTTCCTCGACTTCTCCTCCCAGCTGGTCAACACCAACATCGGCCACCAGCACCCCAAGGTGGTCGCGGCCGTGCAGGAACAGGCCGCCCGGCTGTGCACCCTCGCACCCGGCTTCGCCGTGGACGTCCGCTCCGAGGCCGCACGCCTCATCGCCGAGCGCACCCCCGGGGACCTGGACAAGATCTTCTTCACCAACGGCGGCGCCGAGGCCGTCGAGAACGCCGTGCGGATGGCCCGGCTGCACACCGGCCGCCAGAAGGTGCTCTCCACGTACCGCTCGTACCACGGGGCCACCGCCGCCGCGATCAACCTGACCGGCGACCCGCGCCGCTGGCCCTCGGACACCGCCTCCGCCGGCGTCGTCCACTTCTGGGGCCCGTTCCTCTACCGCTCGCCCTTCCACGCCGTCACCGAGGCCGAGGAGTGCGAGCGCGCACTCGCGCACCTCGCCGACACCCTCGCCTTCGAGGGCCCGCAGACCGTCGCCGCCATCATCCTGGAGTCGGTGCCGGGCACGGCCGGCATCATGACCCCGCCGCCCGGCTACCTCGCCGGCGTGCGCGAGCTCTGCGACCGGTACGGCATCGTCTTCATCCTCGACGAGGTCATGTCCGGCTTCGGCCGCACGGGCAAGTGGTTCGCGGTCGAGCACTGGGACGTCACCCCCGACCTGATCACCTTCGCCAAGGGCGTGAACAGCGGCTACGTGCCGCTCGGCGGCGTGGCCATCTCCGGCGCCATCGCCGAGACCTTCGCCACCCGCCCCTACCCGGGCGGTCTGACCTACTCCGGGCACCCGCTGGCCTGCGCCGCCGCCGTCGCGACGATCAACGCGATGGAGGAGGAGGACATCGTCGGCAACGCCGCCCGCATCGGGTCCCAGGTGATCGGCCCGGGGCTGGCGGACATCGCCGAGCGCCACCCCTCCGTCGGGGAGGTCCGGGGCCTCGGCACCTTCTGGGCCCTGGAACTCGTACGGGACAAGGAGACGCGCGAGCCGCTCGTCCCGTACAACGCCTCGGGCGCCGCGAACGCGCCGATGGCCGAATTCGCCGCCGCCTGCAAGGCGTCCGGACTGTGGCCCTTCGTCAACATGAACCGGACGCACGTCGTCCCGCCCTGCACCGTCACGGAAGCCGAGGCCAAGGAGGGTCTGGCCCTCCTCGACGAGGCGCTGACGGTGGCCGACCGGCACACGGCGGGCGGCTGATCGTCCGCATAACGATCGGTACATCCGCATAACGGCGAGGAAACCGTTCGGTTTCAGCCGCGCTGCCTGGCCTAAGGTGTCCGAAGATCTACGGAGGAGACGGACCCCTATGCCAGGCAGCGGAAGCGGAGCTGTCACCCGCAACACCCTTCGGCAGCAGATCGCGGACGCGCTGCGCGACGAGGTGCTGGCGGGGCGCCTGCCGCCGGGGACCGAATTCACGGTCAAGCAGATCGCCGAGCAGTACGAGGTCTCGGCGACCCCGGTGCGCGAAGCGCTGGTCGACCTCTCGGCGCAGGGACTGCTGGAGTCCGTGCAGCATCGGGGCTTCCGGGTGCGCACGTACACCGTCGACGACTTCCGGGGGATGCTCGAGGCCCGGACGCTGATCCTGGACGGGGTCTTCCGCCGCCTCATGGAGCGCGGGGTCGCCCCCGGCGCCGCCGAGATGCTGGTGTCGGTACGGCGCCGCGCGGAGGAGGCCCGGCGGGCCGTGCGCGACGGATCCCTCGAAGTGCTGATCGGCTACGACCTGCGGTTCTGGCGGGAGCTCAGCGGGCTGGTCGGCAACCCCTACATATCGGAGTTCCTGCACCGCATCCGGGTGCAGTGCTGGGTCTTCTCCGTTCCCCACCTCCAGGGTGCGCCCCAGCTGCGGACCGCGCTGTGGGACGGGCACAACGAGCTGGTGGACGCCGTGACGCTGGCCGACCCGGACGAGGTGCGCCGCCTGGTGCGGGCCTACAACCAGCACGGGCTGGACTGGGCCGCCGGGCTCTGAGGCCCCGCGCCGCCCCCCGCGCCGCCCCCCGCGCCGCCCCCCGCGCGCGTCCCGCCCGCGTCCCGGGTTCTGCGCACCCCTTCGCGGAGGGTGTCCGGCGCATTACTCTGGCCGGATCGGCGGCAACGACTGATCGGAGCCCGCGTGGCCTGTGACCTGTGGCTGGTCCCCCTTGTCGACGTGCTGTGCCACAGCCCCGACAACCCCTTCGCGGAAGAGATCGCCTCGTACGACAAGGCGCTGGGCGCGGCGGGTCTGCCGTCGGTGCCCGTCTTCGCTTACATGCCGGGCCTGAGCGGGGACGTGGCCCCGGTCGCCGGTTTCGACTACGACGCCCTGCACTTCCTGCGGCGGGCGTACCTGCTCCAGATCTGCGGACTGCCGGTGACGCCGGTGGACGAGCTGGGCGGAGACTACGAGCAGCTGCTGGAGATGTTCGAGCCGACGGCGCAGCAGTCGCACCTGGTGTGGCACTACGACCACGCCGGGGCGTACGTCCCGGTGGACTTCGCGGCCCCGCTGGCCAACGAGGAGCTGCTGGCCGGGGGCGGTCCGCTGGGGTCGGCGCAGGGGCTGCTGCGGGAGCTGGCCTTCGTGGCCCCGGCGATCGGGATAGACCCGGGCAACCCGCCGGCCGCGCCCGCGCCGCCGGGGAGGCCGACGTCGCTGGAGGAGCCGGCCGGGCCGATCCCGTACGACGCGAGTCCCTTCGCGCGGGAGCGGCACGTGTGGCTGGGCCTGCACGCGGCGGCGACGCGCAGCCTCGGCCAGGGCTCGATGATCATCTTCAGCTGACCGGAGCGCGGGCGGCGCGGTCCGTACGGGCCGCGCCGCCCCGCCCCACCACCCCGGACGGCCGACTCAGCGCCCGCTCACCGCGGCTGCTCCGGCGGCCGCTGGCGCGGCATGTTCGGCCGCGTGCCCGGGGGCAGCGGAAAGCGCGCCGGGGGAACGTACGCGTCCGGCCGCGCGGCGGAGCCGGCCAGGGACTGCATCACCAGCGGCGCCGGTCCCGAGCGGAACTCCACCATCCAGTCCGCCGTCTCCGAGCGCACCAGCTCCGTGACGTCCTCGGAGAAGCGCCGCAGCACCGTCAGGCAGCGCTCCGCGGCCTCGCTCGCCGTGCCCTCCGTCGGGCCGAGCACCTCGCGGACGTTCTCCGAGGCCCAATCGAACTGGAGGGTCTGCAGGCGCCGCTGCACCGCCTGGGCGGTGGCGACGTCCCGCATCCAGCCCGAGGTCAACCCGAAGAACCGGTCACAGGCCAGGCAGGCGGCGGCCAGCAGCAGCGACAGGTACCCGTACGAGGCCACGCCCGGCGCCGAGCCCGTCAGCTCCAGCAGCGGCATCGCGGCGCCCGCGACGGCGCCCACGGCCGCGCCCACCCGCAGGGTCCGCGCGCCCCGGCGCTTCCACGCCCGGTCGGACAGGTACCACTCGGCGGTGCGCAGCGCGTCGGCCTCCACCCGCCGGTAGAGCTCGTCGAGCCGCTCGGCGGGTTCGCCCCAGTCCCCGAGCGGGAACGGCCGGCCGGTCAGGTCGCCGTCGCCGTCCTCCGCGGGATCCCGGGGTGGCCCCTCGGGCTGCATCTCCGGCTGACTCACCCGGCACTCCCTCTGCCCTGCGCTGACATCTCGTGGTGCGCGTGTGCGCAATGGTGCGCATGCTCTTCCTACCTTCGAATGACACGCGATGGACAACGAATCCGGGGTTTTCCGCCCGCACGGAGCCCTGCGACGGGTACGCGCACGCCCCGACTCTCACTCGAAAGAGTTGGTCCTCCCGGCGTAGGGCGCGGCGCCCGGGGAGCACGTAGGCTCGGATTGACCGAGCGTTCCCGAGGGTCTTCGTGACGTAGGAGTGAGTACCTGTGATTCCCGGTGGTGGCCAGCCCGACATGCAGCAGCTGCTTCAGCAGGCCCAGAAGATGCAGCAGGACCTCGCAGCGGCCCAGGAGGAACTGGCGCTGGCGGAGGTCGAGGGCCAGGCCGGAGGCGGTCTGGTGAAGGCGACCGTCACCGGTTCCGGTGAACTGCGGGCGCTGGTGATCGACCCGAAGGCCGTGGACCCGGAGGACACCGAGACCCTCGCCGACCTGGTGGTCGCGGCGGTCCAGGCGGCCAACGAGAACGCGCAGACCCTCCAGCAGCAGAAGCTGGGGCCGCTGGCCCAGGGCCTGGGCGGCGGCAGCGGCATCCCCGGCCTCCCGTTCTAGTACCGAACCCCAGAAGATCCAGAGAGAGAAGGCAGTCCGTTGTACGAAGGCGTGGTCCAGGACCTGATCGACGAACTGGGCAGGCTGCCCGGCGTCGGGCCCAAGAGCGCGCAGCGGATCGCCTTCCACATCCTGCAGGCCGAACCGGTCGATGTCCGCCGCCTCGCGCACGCGCTGCTGGAGGTCAAGGACAAGGTCCGGTTCTGCGCGGTGTGCGGGAACGTCGCGCAGGAGGAGCGGTGCGGGATCTGCCGCGATCCGCGGCGCGACACCACGGTCATCTGCGTGGTCGAGGAGCCGAAGGACGTCGTCGCGATCGAGCGGACCCGCGAGTTCCGGGGCAAGTACCACGTCCTGGGCGGAGCGATCAGCCCGATCGAGGGCGTCGGTCCGGACGACCTGCGGATCCGCGAGCTGCTGGCGCGGCTCGCGGACGGCACGATCACCGAGCTGATCCTCGCGACCGACCCGAACCTGGAGGGCGAGGCGACCGCGACCTACCTCGCCCGCATGATCAAGCCCATGGGCCTGAAGGTCACCCGTCTGGCCAGCGGGCTCCCCGTCGGGGGAGATCTGGAGTACGCGGACGAGGTCACGCTCGGGCGGGCCTTTGAAGGAAGGCGACTTCTCGATGTCTGACGCAACGCTGCACGCCCTGGGACAGGATCCGGACGACTTCGCCGCCTCGATCGCGGACCAGATCGAGTCCTTCATCGTCGCGGTCACCGAGGTGGCCAAGGGCGAGGACCCGGACAGCGCGGTGCCCTTCCTCCTCCTGGAGGTGTCCCAGCTGCTGCTGGCGGGCGGCCGGCTGGGCGCGTACCAGGACGTCCTGCCCGAGGAGCGCTACGAGCCCGACCTGGGCCCGGAGCCGGACGTGGACGACCTGCGCGAGCGCTTCGCGGTCATGCTGGAGCCGGTCGACGTCTACTCCGAGGTCTTCGACCCGTACGAGCCCCGCAAGGCCCCCGTCGCGCACCGGATCTCCGACGACCTGGCCGACGTGGTCGCCGACCTGCGGCACGGGCTCATCCACCACCAGGCGGGCCGGGTCACCGAGGCGCTGTGGTGGTGGCAGTTCTCGTACTTCACCAACTGGGGTCCGACGGCCTCGGCGACCCTGCGCGCCCTCCAGTCGCTGATCGCGCACGTCCGTCTCGACCAGCCCCTGGCGGCCCTGGACGGGCTGGACACGGACGAGGACCTGACCGAGGAGGAGCTCGCCGAGCAGGCCGGGCTGGTCATGGCGGAGGAGCTCGGACAGCTCGGCCGCAAGTAGCCGGAGCGCTCCGCGGGGCAACCGGAACTCTGATCTTTTCGTCTCATGATGTGGTACGAGGCGGTCGGATCCCGACCGCTCGTTACACTGCACCAGCAATGAGACGGACCGAGCGAGGAGCGCACGTGGGCCTTGTCGTGCAGAAGTACGGAGGCTCCTCCGTAGCCGATGCCGAGGGCATCAAGCGCGTCGCCAAGCGGATCGTGGATGCCAAGAAGAACGGCCACCAGGTGGTCGTCGTGGTTTCCGCGATGGGCGACACGACGGACGAGCTGATCGATCTCGCCGAGCAGGTATCTCCGATGCCTGCGGGGCGCGAATTCGACATGCTGCTGACCGCCGGAGAGCGGATCTCCATGGCCCTGCTGGCCATGGCGATCAAAAACCTGGGCCACGAGGCCCAGTCGTTCACCGGCAGCCAGGCAGGCGTGATCACCGACTCGGTCCACAACAAAGCGCGCATCATCGATGTGACGCCGGGCCGGATCCGCACCGCGCTGGACGAGGGCAACATCGCCATCGTCGCGGGCTTCCAGGGGGTGTCCGCGGACTCCAAGGACATCACCACCCTCGGCCGGGGCGGCTCGGACACCACCGCCGTGGCGCTGGCCGCGGCGCTGGACGCCGAGGTCTGCGAGATCTACACCGATGTCGACGGCGTCTTCACCGCGGACCCCCGCGTCGTGAAGAAGGCCCGGAAGATCGACTGGATCTCCTCCGAGGACATGCTGGAACTGGCCGCGTCCGGTTCCAAGGTGCTGCTCCACCGCTGTGTCGAGTACGCCCGCCGCTACAACATTCCGATCCACGTGCGCTCGTCCTTCTCCGGGCTGCCGGGCACCTGGGTCAGCAACGAGAATCCCAACGTTTCGCAAGGGGACGAGCAGGTGGAGCACGCCATCATCTCCGGAGTCGCTCACGACGTCTCCGAGGCCAAGATCACCGTCGTCGGCGTTCCGGACAAGCCGGGCGAGGCCGCGGCCATCTTCCGCGCGATCGCGGACGCCGAGATCAACATCGACATGATCGTCCAGAACGTGTCGGCGGCCTCCACGGGCCTGACGGACATCTCCTTCACCCTCCCCAAGACCGAGGGCCACAAGGCCATCGACGCCCTGGAGAAGGCGAAGGGCCAGATCGGCTTCGACTCGCTGCGCTACGACGACCAGATCGGCAAGATCTCCCTGGTCGGCGCGGGCATGAAGACGAACCCGGGCGTCACCGCCTCCTTCTTCCAGGCGCTGTCCGACGCGGGCGTGAACATCGAGCTGATCTCGACCTCCGAGATCCGCATCTCGGTCGTCACCCGCCAGGACGACGTCAACGAGGCCGTCCGCGCCGTGCACACGGCCTTCGGCCTCGACTCCGACAGCGACGAAGCCGTCGTCTACGGAGGCACCGGACGATGACGGCGCCCCGGTCCTCCGGCCCGGCGCTCGCCGTGGTCGGGGCGACCGGAGCGGTCGGCACGATCCTGCTCCAGATCCTGTCCCAGCGGGCGGACGTCTGGGGCGACATCCGCCTGATCGCCTCACCGCGCTCGGCCGGCCGCGTGCTGGCCGTCCGCGGGGAGGAGACCGAGGTGCTCGCCCTCACCGAGGACGCCTTCGACGGCTTCGGCGCGGGCGACATCGCGCTCTTCCTGACCCCGGCGGAGGTCTCGGCGCGCTGGGCCCCCGTCGTGACCGCGCGCGGCACCGTCGTGGTGGACCAGTCCGCCGCGTTCCGGGAGGACCCCGAGGTGCCCCTGGTGGTGCCCGAGGTGAACGCCGGTGCCGTACGGACCCGGCCGCGCGGCATCGTCGCGGGCCCGGACTGCGTCACCGCCGCGATGATCGCGGCCCTGGGCGCGCTGCACGCCGAGTACGGGCTGGCCGAGCTGGCCCTCTCCTCGTACCAGGCCGCCAGCGCGGCGGGCCGGGCCGGCAGCGAGGCGCTGCGCCGGCAGCTCTCGCTGGTGGCCGGGACCTCCCTCGGGGAGCAGCCCGGGGACGTGCGCCGGGCCGTGGGCGAGGACACCGGCCCCTTCGCCGCCCCGCTCGCGCTGAACGTGGTGCCCTGGTCCGGGGAGCTTCGCGAGGACGGCTGGTCCTCGCACGAGCTGGCCGTACGGGCGGAGACCCGGCGGATCCTGGGGCTGGACGCGCTGCCGGTCGCCGTGACCTGCGTACAGGTTCCCGTGCTGACCGGGCATTCCCTGACCGTACGGGCCCGCTTCGAGCGGGAGGTGAGCGCGGGGCACGCCCGGGAGATCCTGGAGGCGGCGCCCGGGGTGGTGCTCGTCGACGATCCGGCGGCGGGGGAGTTCCCCACGCCCGCGGACGCGGCCGGTACGGACCCGGCGTGGGTGGGACGGGTGCGGGCCTCGCTCGACGACGCGCGCTCCCTGGAGTTCTTCGTGTGCGCGGACAACCTGCGCAAGGGTGCGGCGCTGAATGCCACTCAGATCTCGGAACTGCTCGCGGGTGAATTCGCGTAATCGCTTTGTAGGATCGGCTCCGATCCCTTGATCAAGGTGATGGCCCGACTGCCGCCTGGATAAATGGGGCAATTGGGAAGAGCGGTTACGCATGAAGGCAATGGGGAAATTGCTGGTTACTCTGCCGCACGCGTACAACCCTGACGGGGGGACGGGTGTCCAACGGGCGTGGCAGAGGCACTGTTGGAGTGGTCCGTCCTACCGGCGCGCACCGGGATCGCTGCGTCGCGCCGTCGAACCGGTGCGCCCGCGGACCCCGGCGGGCCCGGTGGGCTCCCGGTGATGGTGCCCGTCCCGCCGGCGAGCGTTCCGGTCACCGCGCCGTCCGTCCTCCCGCCCCGGGGCGGCCGCGTGCCCGCGCCCCGCGATAGCGCGCCCGCCGAAGGGACCGCGGGCGCCGCCGGGACGGTCGCCGCCGACGGGGCACGGCCGGTCGTGGCCGGCACCACGGTCGACCACCTCACCGAGACCTACCAGGCCCACTACCGCTCCCTCCTGGGTCTGGCCGCCCTCCTGCTCGACGACACCGCCTCCTGCGAGGACGTGGTCCAGGAGGCCTTCATCCGCGTCCACTCGGCCCGCAACCGGGTGCGCGACCGGGACAAGACGCTGGCCTATCTCCGCCAGACCGTCGTGAACCTCTCGCGTTCGGCACTGCGCCGCCGCATCCTCGGTCTCAAGCTGCTGTCCAAGCCCATGCCGGACATGGCGAGCGCCGAGGAAGGGGCGTACGACCAGCTGGAGCGCGACGACCTGATCAAGTCGATGCGCGGACTCCAGCGCCGCCAGCGCGAGGTGCTCGTGCTGCGGTACTTCGCGGACATGACGGAGGCCCAGGTCGCCGAGACGCTCGGCATATCGCTGGGCTCGGTCAAGGCGTACGGATCGCGGGGCATTGCCGCGCTGAGGGTGGCGATGGAGGCCGCGCAGTCATGAGCGACGACGAGAAGAACCCGCCGGGCCCGGCCGGCCGCCCGGCGGGCCGCCCGGCCGCCGACGAACGGGCCCTGCGCGCCCTGCTGGCCGGAGCCGTGGTGGGCCTGGAGCCCTCGGACGGGGCCCTGGAGCGGTTGCGCCACGCGGTGCCCGCCCGCCGGGCCCGCAAGCGCCAGGCCCTCGTCGGCGCGGCCGCGGTGGCCCTGCTGGCCGGTACGGCGATCCCGGCCGCCCTGCACCTGGGCACGGACCAGGGGGCGGCCGCCGGGCACTCGGCGATGGCCGGTCACGGCGAGGCCCGGGACGGCACGACGGGCGGCCCCGCCGATCCGCGTCAGAACGGCTCGGGCGACGGGGGCAAGGGCGCCCCGAGGGCGGCCAGGACTCCGAGCGCGGGCCAGGAGACCGGCGGCGCCGGGACCGGCCCGTCCCCGCAGGCGAGCGCGTCCCCCTCCGGCGGCACGGTGGCGGGCAGCTCCGCCGCCGGGGCCACCGCGGGCACCACGAGCGGCGCCGGCAACGGACCGCAGCCCCCGGCGGGCGCCGCCCCCGGGGTGCCGGCCTGCACCGCCGGACAGCTCGGGGTGGCGGGCAGCGCCCGCGCCCCCGAGTCCGACGGCAAGGTGCTCGGCAGTTTCAAGGTCACCAACGTCTCCGCCCGGGGCTGTACGGTCACCGGCCCGGACACCGTGACGGCGGTCCCGCTGCCCGCGACCCCGCCGCCCGCGCAGGCGCCCGGGGTGACGGTGACGGGCCACACGGCGGGGGACCCGGCCAGCGGGCTGCTGCCCGACCCGTCGGCGGAGGCCCCGGTGCTGGTCCTGGAACCGAACAGGGCGTACGAGGTGCGGTTCGCCTGGGTGCCGTCCGCGCGGTCCTGCCCGGCGGCGAGCCCCGGCCCGTCGGCCAAGCCGGCCCAGTTCGGCGAGGCCCGGACCCCGGCCCGGCAGCCGGACGGCGCCGGAGCCCCGGCCACCTCGGGGGCGGCGGGCGGTGACGCGGCCGCGGCGCAGGGCGCGGAGGCGGGGACCGGCGCGCAGGGGGGCGCGGGAGTGGCGGTCTCGCACACCCCGGCCAGCGGGGATCCGGTCACCCGGACCACCATCGCGGACGCGTGCGGGGGGACGGTCTACCGGACGGGCATCATTCCGCAGGCCGCGCCGTAGCGGGGGCTCCTTCGCGGGCCCCGGCGGCGTCGGCGGCTTCGGGGGCCTCGGCGGCTTCGCCGGCCTCCGGCGCGGCCGCTACGGGCGCCGGGAGCAGTCCGGCCTCGGCGTCGCGCAGGGTCTCCACGTCACGGCGGTAGAGCCGGAACCACATGAACAGCACGAAGGCGACGAAGACGAACCACTCGCCGGTGTAGCCGAGGTTCTGGAAGGCCTTCAGGTCGAGCCCGGTGTTGAGGGGGGCCTTCGCCGGCACCGGGATCATGCCGTCCGCCGGCGTCTGCACCGTCAGCCAGGCGTCGTAGAGCGGGTCCTGCACCAGGTTGACCAGCGTGGCCGCGCCGATCACCCCGACCTGCCCGGCCGGCAGTCCGCCCTGGGAGTGCACGCCCTTGGTGCCGGAGTTCTCGGAGGCCTGGAGGGCTCCCGTCACCTCGGTCCGCCCGGCCGGCGGGGCCGGGGCCTTCGCCGGGTCGGGCGTGCCCGGCAGCCAGCCCCGTACGACGGGGACGGTCTTGCCGGTGTCGGTGCGCAGCAGCGTCAGGACGTAGAAGCCGGTCTTCCCGTCGACCTCCCGGTCCGGGACGAGGAGCTGCTGTCCGTACTCCCCGCTCGCCGAGGCGAGGCGTCCGGAGGTCTTCGTGTCGACCGGCAGCAGCGAGTCCAGCGGCGCGGCCGGCTGGTCGGCGGGGCGTTCGGCGGTCGCCTCCCGGTGGCTGCCGACACGGTCCTCGAACCGGCCGAGCTGCCAGGTCCCCATGAACAGGCAGAAGGGGATGGCGAGCGCGACGAAGACGTTGATCCCCCACCAGCGCGGGGTCAGGAGAAACCGGTGCACCCCACCACCGTACGGGGGGTGCACCGGCGGGCCGTCTCCGGGGCTCAGCGGGGCAGGTGCTTGAGCGCGAATTCCAGGTCCATGCGGACCTGCTTGATCCGCTCCTCCACGACCAGCGAGCCGTGTCCCGCGTCGTAGCGGTACACCTCGTGGACGGCGCCGCGTGCCGCGAGCCGGTCGACGTAGTTGTCGATCTGCCGGATCGGGCAGCGGGGGTCGTTGACGCCCGCCGCGATGTGGACGGGGGCCTTCACCGCGTCGACGTACGTCAGCGGCGAGGAGGCCGCGAAACGCTCCGGGACCTCTTCCGGCGTCCCGCCGAAGAGGGTGCGGTCCAGGGCCTTCAGCGCCTCCATCTCGTCGTGGTACGCCGTCACGTAGTCGGCCACCGGTACGGCGGCCAGCCCGACCGCCCAGGCGTCCGGCTGGGTGCCCAGGCCCAGCAGCGTCAGGTACCCGCCCCAGGATCCGCCGGACAGCACCAGGCGGGCCGGGTCGGCGAGGCCGGCGGCCACGGCCCACTCCCGGACGGCCGCGATGTCCTCCAGCTCGATCAGGCCGACGCGGTGCTTGAGGGCGTCGGTCCACTCCCGGCCGTAGCCGGTGGAGCCGCGGTAGTTGACCCGGACCACGGCGAAACCGTGGTCCAGCCAGGCCGCCGGAGTGGCCAGGAAGGAGTCGCTGTCGTGCCAGGCCGGGCCGCCGTGGATCTCGAAGATCGTCGGGAAGGGGCCCTCACCGTGGCCGGCCGGGCGCTGCGCGAGCGCGTGGATCCGCCCACCGGGGCCCTCCACCCACACGTCCTCGACCGGCACCGAGCCCGGGGGCCGGAAACCGGGCGGGTCGAGCACGACGCCGCCCGCGGTGGACCGTACGGTGGCCGGCTCGGCCGCCGAGGACCACTGGTACTCCACCGTGCCGTCGGGGCGGGCCGTCGCGCCCGACACCGTGCCGGGGGGCGTGTCGACGCGCCGGAGCTCCCGCGCGGAGAGCTCGTAGCGCCACAGCTCGCTGCGGGCCTCGAAGCTGTGCGCGATGAGCAGGGCGGAACCGTCCGGATACCACTCGGCGCTCACGTCGCCCGGCAGGTCGACCGCGAGGTCCTCCTCGGTGCCGGTGGCGACGTCCCACACCATCGGCTCCCAGCGGCCGCGCCGCTGGTGGCCGACGAGGAGGCGGGTGTCCCCGGGGACCGGGGCGAAGCCGAGCACCTCCAGGCCGAGCTCCACGGCGCCGCCGCGGGTGTCGTCGAGCTCGGCCACGGTCTCCCCGTCGAGGGTGACCACGCGCAGCGACGAGTGCATCGCGTCGCCGTGCTCGGTGTGCTCGATGGCGAGCAGGCTCCCGTCGTGGGACAGGTCGCCGACGCCGGCCGACTCGCGGTGGCGGTAGACGACGGTGGGGGCGCTGCCGTCGGGGCGTACGACGTGGATGGTGGAGCCGTCCTCGTCGGTGGACCGGCCGACGACCGCCGTGCCGTCGCGGCCGATGGCGAGCCCGGCCGGGTAGGAGGGCTCCAGGCCGGGGGTGGCGGGTTCGTCGGGTCCGCCCGCGAAGGGCTGGCGGACCCAGGTGCCGAACTCGTCGCCGTCGGTGTCGGAGAACCACCAGATCCACTCGCCGTCGGGGGAGAGGGTGCCGTCGGTGGTGCCGTTGGGGCGGTCGGTGGCCTGGCGCTGGGTGCCGGTGGCACGGTCCCAGGCGTAGAGCTCGTAGGTCCCGGTCGCGTTCGAGACGAAGAGCGAGCGGTCCGGGGCGTCCTCCGCCCAGTCGGGGAGCCCGACGCGCGGCGCCCGGAAGCGCTTCTCCCAGTCGGGCATCTCGGGCGTCTCGGCGGCTGCGCCGGGGGTCAGATCGCTGTCGCTGGTCATGCCCTCCATTCTTGCCGCACCGGTGGGTGTGGTGCGGCGGCCGCTGTGGCGGGCGGCCGCGCCGGGTGGGGCTCCGGGTCGGGCGCCGGGTGGGGCGGCGGATGGGGCGCCGGACGGCGGAAGGCCGGGCGCGGCGCGGCTGACCCCCGCCACAGCGGGTCGGCGGCCCGATGTTTCACGTGAAACACGGAGCCGCGTGCGTACGCTGGCCGCATGCGGATGATCGTCCGGGGTGCCCGGCTGCTCCACACCGATGGCCTGTCCGACGTAGAGGTCGCCGAGGACGGCCGCATCGCGCGGGTGATCCCGTACGACGACCAGAAGGAACCGCCGGCGACCGGCGTGCTCATCGAGGCCCACGGCGGCCTGCTCACCGCCCCCTTCGTCGAACCGCACATCCACCTGGACACGGCCCTGACCGCCGGGCAGCCGCGCCCCAACGCCTCCGGCACCCTCTGGGAGGGCATCGCCTGCTGGAGCGAGCGCAAGCGGACCCTGACCCGCGAGGACGTGGTCGCGCGGGCCACGCAGGTGCTGCGCTGGCAGGCCGCCCACGGCGTACTGCACGTGCGCACGCACTGCGACGTCACCGATCCCTCCCTCACCGCGCTCGACGCGCTGCTGGAGGTCCGCGACCGGGTGCGGGACGTCATGACCCTCCAGATCGTGGCCTTCCCGCAGGAGGGCATCGTCTCCTTCCCGGACGGCGAGGCGTTGCTGCGCGAGGCCGTGCGGCGCGGGGCCGACGTCGTCGGCGCGATCCCGCACTTCGAGGACACCCGGGAGGACGGGGTCGCCTCGCTGCGGACCGCCTTCGCGCTCGCCGAGGAGCACGGGCTGCGCGTCGACGCCCACTGCGACGAGATCGACGACGAACAGTCCCGTTTCGTGGAGGTGCTGGCCACGCTCGCCCTGCGCTCGGGGCTCGGCGCCCGCGCGACCGCCTCGCACACCACGGCGATGGGCTCCTACAACGGCGCGTACAGCTACAAACTCCAGCGGCTGCTCTCCCGTTCGGGCATCAGCCTGGTCGCCAACCCCTTCGCCAACCTCAACCTCCAGGGCCGCTTCGACGCCTATCCGCGGCGGCGCGGCCTCACCCAGGTCAAGGAGATGCTGGCCGCCGGGGTGAACGTGGCCTTCGGGCACGACGACGTGATGGACCCCTGGAACGCCCTCGGCACCGCCAACCCGCTCCAGACCGCCCTCGTCGGCCTCTACGCCGCCCAGCTCACCGGCGCGGACGAGATCCCGGTCGCCTTCTCGATGGTGACGGACCGTGCGGCGCGCGTCCTCGGTCTCGACGCCTCGCAGTACGGCATCGCGGAGGGCGCCCCGGCCTCCTTCGTCCTGCTGCCGGCCCCCACGCCCGAGGAGGCGGTCCGCCGTCAGGTCAGGCCGCGGTGGGTGGTCGCGCGCGGCAGCGTCCTGGCCGAGACCCCACCCGCGCCGACGCGGCTGTCCTGGCCGGGCGAGGACCCGTCGGAGGTGGATTTCGTACCGGCTCGGGCGGCGGCCCCGTCCACGGCTCCGGCGCCGGCCCCGGTCCCGTCCACGGGCTCGTCCACGGCCCCGGCGCCGACCCGCCGCCCCGGGCGCCCCTAAGGTGCCTCTCATGACGTGGACCCTTCACAACCTCGACTCCGACACGGCCCGTTCGGTCTTCGCGGTCGCCGCGGAGTACGCGGACGCGGCCCTGCTCAACCACTCCGTCCGCTCGTTCGCCTTCGGCGCCGAACACGCCCGCCGGCACGGCCTCGCGTACGACGCCGAACTCCTCTACGTCAGCGCCCTGCTGCACGACCTGGGCCTGACCCCGCCCTTCGACAGCCACACCCTCCCCTTCGAGGAGGCCGGCGGACACGTGGCCCGGATCTTCACCGCCGGCCTGGGCTGGGCCCCCGAACGCCGGGCCCGCGCCCAGGAGGTGATCGTGCTGCACATGCGCGACGACGTGACCGCCGCCCAGGACGTCGAGAGCCACCTCCTCCAGGTCGGCACCAGCGCCGACGTCTCCGGACTGCGCGTCGACACCTTCGACCCGGCCTTCCGCGCCGCCCTCCTGGAGCGCTACCCCCGCCTGGACTTCGGCCCCGCCTTCCTCGCCCTGGTCGAGGACCAGGCCGCCCGCAAGCCCGCCTGCGCGGCGGCCGCGTACGTCGCGAACGGCGCGGCCCGGCGCATCGCGGCGAACCCCCTGGACGCCTGACCCGCCGCCCCCGCTCACGCCCGCGGCGGGGGCTTGGCCTGCGGGGGGCCGGACGGGAGCAGTTCCGTCGTGATCAGGGAGGCCACCACCGCGAGGATGATCAGGGGGGTGACCGCCAGGTTGCCCAGCAGGACCGTCACCAGCACCGCGCTGCTGACCGGGAGCCGCAGGACCCCCGCCGTGGCGGCCGCCAGTCCCGCCGCCACGGCGGGGACGAGGCCCAGTCCCGGCAGCGGCGACAGCAGCAGGCCCGCGGCCGCGCCGAGGAACAGCGCGGGGAAGACCGGGCCGCCGCGCAGGCTGCCGAGGCACAGGGCGTAGCCGACGGCCTTGCACAGGAGGACGGCGATCAGGGCGCCGATGCCCCACGCGCGGGGATCGGCGGTCAGCGTGGCCAGGGTCGCCTGCCCGGAGGAGGCCACGTCCTGCGGATCGCGGCCGGTGGCCAGCGCGTACACCGCCGCGCAGACGCCGGCGCCGAGCGCGCACAGCGTCGTACGCACCAGCGGCCGCCCCGCGACGTACGCGGCCACGGCCCGGCCCGTGGCCATCGCCCGGTGCTGGACGGCGGCCACGAGTACGGCGATGAGCAGCCCCCAGGCCACGTCCGGGGCGTCCAGCCGGGTGAACGTCCCGGGCAGCTTCGCGGTCAGGCCGCCCGTCTCCAGGCCGGTCCACCTCCCGAACCCGGTGAACACCAGGGCCCCCACCCCGCTGGAGAGCAGCGCGGGCAGCATGACCCCGAACAGCCGGACCCCGCCCACCCCCACCAGCTCGATGAGGAGCACTCCCGCGATCAGCGGGCTGCCGAAGATGGCCGCGATGGCCGCGGCGGCGCCCGCCGCGCCCAGCAGCATGGTGGTCTGCGGGGTCGAGGGCCCCCGCGCGAGGTCCCGCATCAGCAGCGCGAACCCGCCGCCGAGGGCGATCAGCGGTGCCTCCGGGCCCAGCACGGCGCCCAGCGGCAGGCTCGCGGCGGCGGCCAGCACCACCCCGGGCAGCACGGCCGTCGAGACGCCGCCCATCGCCACGCCGTTGGCGGGGATGTGGCCGCCCGCGCCGGTCATGTGCGTGACGACCAGCCCGACCAGGACACCGGAGACCAGCAGCAGCGGCAGCGGCCACCACCAGGGCGGCGCGTCCCAGCCGAGGGAGTGCGGGAGGGTCGACCACAGCACGTGCTGCAGTTCGTGCATCCCGGCGAGGAACCAGAAGGAGACCAGCGACACCGGCACGCCCACGAGCGCGCCGAGCAGCAGCGTCTTCAGGTAGCCGGGCGCCTTCAGTACGTCGGCCAGCCGGGCCGGTCCCACGGGCTGCGCGGAGCTCACGGTCCGCTCCTTCCCGGCCGGCGGGTCAGCCCGACCTGCACCGCACCGAAGAGCACCTTGGCGACGAGCCCCACCACGACGAGGTCGGCCACCATCTGGACGGTCGCCAGGACCCGGCCGGGCCCGTCCACCGCCACGATGTCGCCGAAACCGACCGTCGCGAACACCGACACCGTGAAGTAGAGGGCGTCGGTGCGGCTCAGCGGCTCGTTGAACGACTCCGGGCGCTGTCCCGAGAGCAGGAAGTAGGAGGCCGAGAACAGCACCAGGAACAGCGGCAGGGCGGTGGCCAGCGCCTCCAGCATGCGCAGCCGCGGATGCTCCGACCGGGCGATGACGCTGACCTGCCAGGCCACCAGGGCCCCGAACAGGGCCAGCCCGGCCAGCAGCGCCAGCACGGTCGACGTGCCGAAACCCCGCTCCAGCGGGGCGATGTAGTAGAGCCCCGTCAGCAGGACAGGCGCCCCGATGGTGCGGGCCACGAGGCCCGGGAGCTCCGTGCGGCGCCGTCGGTCGGAACCGTCGCCCATGACCCTCCTCACCCGTGCCCGGGCGGCCCGCCCGTCCGGCGGAGCCCTCCACGCATTGCAACACCGCCCGCCCCCCGCCGCACCTCAGCCGCGGGAGCGGGGGTTACGGCGCGGGAGGGGCGGGGCGGGGTGCGGCCGGAGCCCGGTGTCACACGTCGCGGCGGACGAACAGCCGCTGGGCGAGCAGTGCCAGCCCGGCCCCCCAAGCGAGGAGGACCAGCAGCGCGTACGGCGCGTCCAGCCCGTCCGGGAAGCTCGACGCGTCGCCCAGCACGGCGAGCTGAGCCCCGTCCGGAAGGAAGCGGCCCACCTCCGGGAACTGGCTCAGCACCGTCAGCTGGCCGACCGTCCCCCACATCAGCAGCCCGATCACCGCGACGAGCTGGCTGCGCACGACGAACCCGACCGCCGCGCCCCACGGCCCGGCCAGCGCGCACACGCCGACGACCGCCGCCGCGATCCGCCAGGTCCCGCCGTCCAGCACCAGCGAGGCGTCCCGCGCCCCGAACAGGGCCGCCCCGGCCACGAGGGAGCAGAGCACGCACGCCAGCCCGAAGACCACCCCGTACAGGCCCGCCACCAGCAGCTTCGCCCCGACGACGGCGCCGCGCCCGGGCGCGTACAGGACGCTGCGGCCGATCGCGCCGCTCTTGTACTCGCCCGTCACGAGCAGGGCGCCGAAGAGCGTGGCGAAGAGGCTGCCCGACCCGGCCAGGTTCATCACCCGGTGGGAGGTCTCCGCGGCCGTGCCCGCCAGGTCCTCGGCGGCGTAGACGACACCCAGCTGGCCGAGGAAGCCCAACGCCAGGGCGATCAGCAGCAGGCCGGGCAGGGCCGCGCCGGAGCGGGCCTTCAGGATTTCGGCGGCGATCTGGTGCCGCACCGCGTTACGCACGAGAGGCCTCCCGGCCGGAACGGGGACCGTGGGCGGCGGCGCCGTCGGCGCCGTCTGCGCCGTCCACGAGTTCGAAGTACGCGTCCTCCAGGCGGCCCCCGCCCCGGCGGACCAGGTCCTGGAGGGTGCCGGTGAACAGGACCGAGCGGCGCAGCACGACGATGTCGTCGACGCTCTGCTCGACCTCCGAGAGCATGTGGCTCGCCATCAGCACGGTGCGCCCCTCGGCGGCGGCGCCCTCGACGAGCCGGCGCATCCAGCGGATCCCGTCCGGGTCCAGGCCGTTGAGCGGCTCGTCGAGGACGAGGAGCCCGGGGTCCGGGAGCAGTGCCACGGCGAGCGCCAGGCGCTGGCGCATGCCGGTGGAGCAGGCGCCGGTGCGCCGGCGGGCGGCGTCGCCCTCCAGGCCGACCTGCGCGAGCACCTCGTCGACGCGGGTCCGGGGGAGCCCGAGCGCGCGGGCCGAGACCTCCAGCTGACGTCGTACGGTCAGCCGGGGCGGGAAGCCCACCGAGTCCATGACGGCGCCGATCCGCCACGCGTGTCCGGGGCCGGTGCCGGGCTCCGCGCCCAGCACGCGGGCGGTGCCGCTGTCGGGGCGGGCCAGGCCGAGCAGGATCCGCAACAGGGTGGACTTGCCCGCGCCGTTGGGGCCGAGCAGACCGGTGACCTTGCCCGGCCGCAGCTCGAAGGAGACGTCATCGAGGGCCTGGTGGCCGCCGAACCTCTTGCCGATGCCCGACAGTGCCACGCCGGCGCCCTCGGGCCGGTGCGGGTGTTCCCTGCTGTTCACGGATCTTCTTCCTGTTCGGACGGGACCGGGGGCGGGGTCCCGGGGCGGGTCCCGGCGGGTGCTCGGGGACGCTCCCATCCCACCAGCGGGCGGGGCGTCCAAAGGGGCCGTCAGACAGCAGGTTCCTGCCGGGGACGCGGCAGGATCCTGTCGCAGGCCGCGAGGATCTCCTCCATGTCGGCGGCGGCCGCCCGCACCCCTTCCGTCAGCAGCACGCCCGAGGGGTTGAGCATGATCTCGTCCACTCCGGCGCGCCGGTACGCGTCCAGGGCCTCCGCGACCTCCTGCGCGCTGCCGGTGAGGACGACCTGACGCTCCAGCAGCGCCGTCGCCGTCCCGGCCGGATCGTGCGGGTCCACGCCGACTCCGGCCCGGCGCAGCATGTCCGCGTAGTGCGGGGCCTTCAGGTGCTCCCCGGCGGCGGCCAGCGCGAGGCGGCGCGGGTCGCGCCCGGGACGCGTCAGCGCGACGTGCACGGCGGTCGCGATCCGGGGCGCGGCGGGCCGCTCCCGGGCGCCCTCCTCCAGGGCCGGACGGAGCGTGCCCGCCAGGTAGGACGGCGGGGTCATCCAGGTGATGGCCACGTCCGCGACCTCCCCGGCGGTCCGCGCCATGCCCGGCCGCAGCACCCCGGCGCCGACCTCGACCGGCTCGTGGTCCAGCGACATCAGGCCCCCGTGCATCCGGTGGTACGGGCCTTCGAGCGCGACGGTCTCCCCGTCGAGCAGGGCCCGCACGGTGGCCAGGTAGTCCCGGACGGCCGTACGGGGGCTCGCGTACGGGCTGCCGGTGAGCCCCGCCACGAAGCCGGGGTTGCCGATGCCGAAGCCTGCGACGACCGGGCGGCCGGTGACCAGCGCGAGCGAGCGGGCCTGGAGCGCGGCCTCGTACGGGTGGCGCAGCGGCAGCAGGGTCACGCTCGTGCCGACCGGGACGGCGTGGCCCATCCCGGCCAGGTGGGCCAGGACCTGGTGGGGCTCGGCCTTGAAGGACTGGCACAGCCACAGCCGCCGGGCGCCGCTGCGCCGGACCAGCGCGGCGAAGGGGGCGACCAGCTCGGGGTGGTCGGGCTGGAGGGGGTAGAGCACGGCGGGCAGCCGCGGGTCGGGGTGCGGGGCGGTCACGGCGTCCACCGTTCGCTTTCGGAGTCGGAGTCGGAGTCGGAGTGGGGCGCGGGCGCGGTGTCGAGGGTGGAGACGAGGAAGCCAGCCGGATCGAGGAACCGCGCGGCGGCCTCGGCGACCTGGGCGTACGTCACCCGGGCGAGCGCGGCCCGGTAGGACTCCAGCCAGTCCAGGGGCAGTCCGGCGGCGGCGAACCCGGCCAGCGCGCTCGCCTCCTCGGTCCGGGTGGCCAGCGCGAACCGGGTGAAGCCGGTGGCGTAGGCGCGGGCCCGCTCGACCTCCCCGGGGGCGGGGCCGTCCTCGGCGAGTTCCCGCAGGCAGGCCGTGACCTCGGCGGCCATCCGGCCGGAGCCGCCGGGGGCGCCGGCGCACTCGACCTCCAGCCAGTGCCCGGCCCGGTTGCCGCGGAGGCCGGCGGAGACCGCGTACGCCAGCCCGTGCCGGTCGCGGATCCGGCGCACCAGCAGCGAGGAGGCGTACCCGCCGAGGACCAGCTGCGCCAGGTGCAGCGGGGCGTGGGCCGGGTCGCCCTCGGGGACGGCCGGACCGGCGGCCAGGACCAGGGCCTGATCCGTGTCCGCCGCGGCGGCCGGTCCGGTCAGGGCGAGCCGGCCCGGGAGCGGGGCGGACCGGGCGAAGGGCGGCAGCAGCAGCCCGGACGGGCCGCCGGTCCAGCCGTCCAGGTGCCGCCGGACCAGGGCGGTCACGGTGTCGGGGGCCTCGCCGGACAGCACCAGCAGCACGGCCCCGCCGGGGACGACGGCCCGCGCGTGCAGCCGGTGCAGGGCGGCGGCGTCGGGCTGCGGGGCGGTGTCGGGCGCGGTGGGATCGGGCGCGGCGGCGTCGGGCCGGTCGGCCGCCGGTGCGGCCGTCAGCGGGTGGGCGCCGAAGGCCCGGGCCAGCAGGGCCCGCCGCAGCCGCTGCCGGGGGCCCGGCGTCCGGGTGGCGGCGGCCGACCGCCAGCGGGCCAGGGCGAGCTCGTCCTCCCGGTAGGCGGGGCGCAGCATCAGGTCGGCGAGGAGTTCCAGCGCCCCGCCCAGCCCCGGGCGGAGCACGCTCGCGCCCATCACCAGCGACTCGGCGGTGACGACCGTACTGAGCTCGGCGCCCAGGTCGGCGGCCCGGTCGGCGATGCCCTGCCGGGTGCCGCCGCCGCCCGCCGTGGTACCCGTACCCAGGCAGGCGGCGAGCAGCTCCTGCGCGTCCCCGGGCCCGGGCGGCCCGGTGCGGGCGTACGGGAGCACCAGCCGCAGCTCGGCGAGCGGCGCGCCGGGGGTGTGGACGGCGAGCACCCGCAGGCCGTTGCCGAGCAGCGTGTCGGTGGTCTCGCGGTTCACGGGGTTCCTCCGAGTTCGGTCACCGAGCGGGGCCCGGCCAGCAGGGCGCGGGCGGCCTCGGACACGTCGGCCGGGGTCACCCGGGCCAGCTCGTGGGGGAGGCCGGCGGGGGACGCGCCGGGGAAGAGCAGCGCGGTGCGCCCGTGGGCGACGGCGCGCGAGGTGAGGGAGTCGGCCGCGCGGTGGCAGGCCAGCAGCAGGGAGTTGAGGGCGCGCCGGTGCTCCGCCCCGGCGGGGGGACGCGCGGCCACCTCCGCGAGCACCTCCGGCCAGCCGTCGGCCGCTTCGGCGGGGGCCGCTCCGGGGGCGCAGGCCAGCAGGACGAGGGCCAGGTCGGGGGCGGCCGACCCGAGCCACTGCCCGTGGTACCCGCAGGTGATCCGGGCGGACGCGACGCGGGGATCGCGCCGGGTGAACCGCGGCAGGACCCCGCGTCCGAGCACCTCGGCCAGGACCACGTGCGCCAGGTAGCCGTGCCGGTCGGCGACGGGGTCGGGCAGCGGATGGCCGAGGGCGGCACCGCTGACGGGGGATGCCAGCGGTGCCGTCCGGATCACGCCCGGGACCCCGGCCCCGGGAACGCCCGCGCCTCCGGGAAGGCCCGCGCCCCGCGGCACGCCTTCGGCGCCCGGCGGGCGACCGCCCCCCGGAAGGTCCGCGAACAGCGTGGCCACCGAGCCCGCGACCCGGTCCGGGTCCACGTCCCCGGCCACCGACAGGGCCATCGCCCCGGCCCGGTAGTGGCGGCGGAAGAAGGCCGCCGCGTCCCCGGCGGTGACCCGGGCCAGCTCGGCGGGGGTGCCGAAGCTGTCGCGGCGGCCCGGGTGGAGCGCCCCCAGGGCGGCCTCCCAGACCCGGCCGCCGGCCGCCGCGCCGCGGATCTCCTCCCCGATCACGGCCGTCTCCGTACGCACCACCGCCTCCTCGGGGGCGAAGCCGAGCAGCCGTTCCGCCTCCCACTCCAGGACGGCGGGGAGCATTCCGGCCGGCACGGTGGTGTGGAAGACGGTGTGGTCGCGGTGGGTCTCCGCGTTGCAGACCCCGCCCGCGCCCTCGATCCGGGCCACGTGGCCGTCCTGCCCCTCCCCCTCCGCCGCGCGCGGGAACATCAGGTGTTCCACCAGGTGGGCCGTGCCGTGCGCGCCCGCCGGGTCGTCGTCGCCGCCCGCCGCCACGGTCAGGGCCACGGAGACCAGCCCGCTGCCCTCGCCCGCGGGCCGTTCCACCGTCAGCGCGAGGCCGTTCGGCAGCCGGCCGGCCCACGGGCTCATGCCAGCGGCCGGAAGACGGAGACGCACATCTTGCGGCTGTCACCGCCGTCGAAGGGCTGCTCCTGCCAGCCGGAGTAGCGGTCGGCCAGCTCCAGGCGGGCGATGGCGGCCAGCAGGTCGAGCTCGCTCGGCCACAGGTAGCGCATGACCGTGGAGGAGGAGACGGGGGCGCCGCCGTCCAGGAAGAGCGTGCTGTTCAGCAGCATGTTCTGGGAGGCGGGCAGCACCTCCAGCGACTCGATGACCACGCCGCGGCCACCGGCCGGACGGGTGGTGATCGCGCTCTTGCGCTGCACGTGGTGGTCGCTCGGGTCGAAGGTCTCGATCACCACGTGGCCGCCGGGAGCGGTGTGCCGGGCCACCGCGTGCATCAGCGCGATCTGTTCGTCGACCGCCATCGCGCAGCACAGGACGTTGAAGGGCGCCAGCACCACGTCGAAGGTGCGGCCCAGGTCCAGGCGGGCGAGGTCGCCGAGCACCGGGGTGATCCGCCCCTCGGGGTCCTTCTCGGCCAGCCGGGCGAGCATGCCCTCGGAGGTGTCGATGCCGTGCACCTCGAAACCCGCGTCGGCCAGCGGGAGCGCCACCCGGCCGGTGCCGACGCCGAGTTCGAGGACGCTGGCACCGGGCGCGGCGATCGTCGACAGGTAGTCGGCGATCTCGGTGGAGCCCGGGTAGATGTCGTCGTAGACCTCGGCGAGGGCGTCGCTGTACGCGGTGGTGATGACGGTGCCGAGTCCGCTCGCGTCCGGGGCGGCGTCGGCGTTGGCGTCGGCGTCGGCGTCGGCGTCCCGCGTCGTGGTGTCGCTCATGTCAGTTCCCCTCCGTGGTGGAGTTCGTCAGGTGGGTGGGGTGGGTGGCGTTCGCGGGGATGTTGTTCTCGGGGTGCAGCGGATCGATCCCCGCCGCCCTGAACTCCCGTGCGATCCGCTCCTGGAGGGATCCGCCGTCGCCGGCCGCCAGCGCGTGGTCGACCAGTGCCGTGGCCAGCGCGAAGCCGCGGTGCTGCCCGAAGCTCATGCCGCCCTGGCCCGGCCGCGGGTCGCGCGGATCCCAGGCGGCCGCGACGCCCGGTGCGAGGCGCTCGGTGAACAGCGAGGTGTCCGGGCCGGTCCCGGGCAGCCCCCGCACCGCCTCCACCACCGCGCGTTCGCCCGGCTCGTGGTCGCCGTGCAGGTAGACGACCACCCCGTCGCGGCGCGGGAAGTCGTCCGGATCGGAGAGGACCTTCGCGTGGTACAGCGCGCCGGCCCCCTCCAGGGCCGCCAGCGCGGCCGCCCACAGGGCCGTCGCCCCGTCCGCGTCCAGGGCGTGCAGGAAGATCCGGCGGATGGCCCCGGCCGGGCGGGGCAGCGCCCGCGAGCCCATCACGTAGAAGAAGCCGGGCGACAGCGCGGGCCGGGCCGCCTCCAGCGCCAGTTCCACCAGGTCCCCCGGGCGGGGCCCGGATCCGGGGGCTGCCGGGGCTCCGGAGGGTCCGTGGCCGATCAGCCGGTCGGCGGGCACCCGGGCGGTGATGTCCGGCAGCCGCACGACGAGCTGGTCGCCGCCGGGACGGCGCAGCACCTCGATCAGCCGGCCCGGCGTCGGCGTCCAGGCGTGCGGGACGCCCGCCGCGAGGCGCTCCTCCAGGGCCGGGTCGCGCAGGCTGCGCCGGGGCGCGCCGCCCGGTTCGCGGCGCTGGGCGCCGTTGCCCGCGTGGAACTCCTCGTACAGCGCGTTGCTCAGCCGCCCGCGCAGGTCGCGCGGGCTGTCCGCACGGAGCTCGTGCCCGGCCACGGTGGCCCGGAGCGCGTCCTTCCGTACGGAGACCAGGTCGAGGGCGGCCGCCAGTCGCGGGGCGAGGACGAGCGTGTCGGTGGTGGTCATCGGGGGCTCCCGGAGGGGGTGTCGAGCCGCAGCGTGGCGACGGCGGCGGACGGATCGAGCAGCAGGACCCGGCCGATGCCGGCCGCCGCGCGGGCCACGGGGCTGAGGACGGCGTGCGCCTGGGCGGTGGCGATCAGCCGGTCGTACATGTGCCAGCCCGCGAAGCCGACGGCCCGTTCGGCCAGACCGGCGTCGGGTGAGCGGCAGTCGAGGTAGCCCCGCCAGAAGGCCGCCACGTACGGGACGTGGCGGCGCAGGCTGGCCGAGCCGCGCGCGACGATCTCCTCGTGCGTGAGCTCGAAGCCGGACGCGGGCTGCGGCTCCGCACCCCGCTCGCCGGTCGGGGCGAACACCGAGTAGGTGGCCTGGAAGAGCCATTCGCCGATGAACGCGCCGACGTCGCGCGCCGGGTCGGCGATCCGGAACTCCTCCCAGTCGCAGAGGTGGAGCGTCCCCTCGTGCAGGATGAACTGGTCGAAGCGCAGGTCGCAGTGGGCCGGGGCGTGGACGGCGGCCCGCTCGCGCTCGCGCAGCAGCCCGAGCGCGGCGACCACCTCGGCGTCGTCCTGCACCAGCTTCCAGGCGGCGATCTGCGCCATGCTGCGGTCGTGCAGCGCGGCCCACGGGAAGGCCTCCAGCCAGCTCAGCGGCGGCAGCGGGGCCTCCCCCCGGTCGAGTTCGACTCCGGCGTCCTCGGGGTCCAGGCCGTGCAGGGTGGCGACGGCCCGGCCGGCGGAGCGGCACAGTTCCTCGTCGAAGTCCCCGTCGAGGGCGACTTCGGAGCCGGAGCGGGCGCCGGAGAGCAGCCGGTAGGCGCCCAGGGCGGCTTCGCGGTGGACGCCGAGGTGGGCGGGGGAGCGCAGCGGGGAGTCCGCGGGCAGCCGGGCCGCGAGGGCCTCGTAGGCCAGCGAACGCTCCAGCTCGGGGCTGCTGCCGTCGGCCGCGCGGGCGACGCTCTTCACGAAGACCCGCTCGCCGCTGGTCGTGGTGCCCGCCCAGTTGTCGTTGCGGCCGCCGAAGGCGGTGAGCCCGTCCGCCACGAAGGTGCCGAGGCCGAGCCGCCGCAGCAGCTCGTCCACCTCGGGCGCGGTGTCCAGGGCGGTGGGCTGGTAGCGCAGCAGCGCGGGCTGCGGCTCGGTCGGGGACGCTGTGGTCATGACTCTCCCTGGGGGACCGCGCGGCGGCCCTCTTCGTCGATCAGCTCGGCGGTAAACGCGATGTGGCCCAGGAGTTCGTCGTCCCACCCCCGGTAGGTGGCGAAGTCCTGCATGTGCGTGACGATCCGCAGGACGGCGGAGCGTCCGGTGCGGACCGGGTCGGGTCCGGGCCCGTAGGCGTCCAGCAGCACCCGCTGGAGGTCCGACGCGTCGTGCGGGGGCCGGGCCCAGGCCAGCTCCACGAGCTCGCCGAGCAGCCAGCCGAGGTCCAGTTCGGGGCGCCCGGCGGCGAGGTCCTCCCCGGTCAGCAGGGCCGCCCGGCCGTGGCGCGCGGGCGGCACCAGCGCGCCGAGCGAGGCCCAGCCGTGGATCAGGGACCGGCCGGCGGGTTCCGCGCCGGGCTGCGTGCCGGGCCCGGTGCCGGGCCGCGTGCCGGGTTCGGGTGCCAGGTCGTCGGCCCAGTCGAGCAGCCGCTCCATCCGCCCCGCGCCCCAGAGCGCCAGGGCCCGTTCGCGCAGCTCTCCCTCGCGGCGGGCCCAGTCGCGCAGCCGCGTCAGCCCGGGCGGGGGTCCGAGCGCGGGCCCCTCGGACCCCGGTACCCGTACGGCGTGCAGCGCGCGCAGGGCCCGGGCCGCCGAGGCCAGCGCATGGGCGACCAGGGTGCGCGCCCCGGGCCGGAAGTCCCGCAGCCAGGCGGCGGCCGAAGCCGACCCGGCGACCCGGTGCAGGAGCCCGCCGCCCACCTCCTCGGGGACGGTCAGCAGCGCTGCCCCGCCCCCCTCGGGCAGCCGGGGCACCAGACGGGCGGCGGGCGCCGTCAGCGGGCCCCCGACCTGCGCGCCGGGTCCCTGCCACCACAGGAAATCGCCGTCGGGCGCGCGGAGCACCCGGGTGGTCTGGAGCCCCGTCCCGTACTCCGCGAGCACGTCGAGGCCGAGCAGCTCCGGGGCGGTCATCCGGCCTCCCCCCGCACGGCGGCGGCGCGGGCCGCGCACAGGTCGTACAGCTCGTTGAGCGGGGCCGAACCGCCGTCCTCCAGCTCCCCGGTGCTCGCGCTGACGGCGGGGACCGTCGGCGCGAGGACCACGCCGGGCCGGGCGCGCAGCACGTCCAGGTGGCCCCGTACGACGGGACTCTCGTGGGCCGCGGGCGGCAGCGAGGGGGCGACGCCCACCAGCGCCCGGGTGGACTGGAGCGCGAGCAGCAGCGGGGTGTCGGTGATGCCGAGGGCGTAGCGGCCGACGAAGTGCAGCGTGGCCGGGTGGACGAGGACGAGGTCCGCCCAGCGCGCGAGTTCCACGTGGGGGACGTCGACGCCGGAGAATTGGCTCCAGTCGTCGATGAACACCTCTTTGCCGGACAGCACCGAGACCGCGTCCGCGGAAACGAACCGCAGGGCGGAACGGGTCAGTGCGGTCCGGACTTCCGTTTCGGGGTGCGCATTGCGCAGCCAGTTGATCCAGAAGGGGAGGAAAGCCACCCCGAGTGCCCCGGTCCCCACGACGAGGACCCGTTTGAAACCGGCGTCCACCACTCCTCCTTCGGTCCGTGCCGGCGCCGGGGCCGGCCGGGCGCCGCGACGCCGTGTGGCGCGCGGTGCCGGCCGGTCCCCGATGTCAGGCGGTGATCAGCACTTCTTCTCGACGGTCTTCGCGGCGAGCGAGCCGAGGGCGGCGGCGCAGGCCTGCGAGGAGCGGGCGGAGATGACGGTGGCCTGGATGGCCCACGGGACGGTGGGGCTGAAGGCCGGGCCGGCGGTGGCGCCGTCGTGCAGGCCCAGTTCCTCGGCGGAGGTGTAGGCGGTGTAGCCGTCGAACAGGTCCTGCTCGCTGACGTTCTGCATGGGTGATTCCCACTTCCCTGGTGGCGGGCGCTGCGGCCGGTCCGGCCGGCGCCCTCTCGATGGCAGTGCCGCAGGTGCGGTACTGCGGTGTTCCGGTACTGCGGTGGCGCCTGCGCGCCGTGCGCGGTCAGGCGCCGGTCAGCACTTCTTCTCGACGGTCTTCGCGGCGAGCGAGCCGAGGGCGGCGGCGCAGGCCTGCGAGGAGCGGGCGGAGATGACGGTGGCCTGGATGGCCCACGGGACGGTGGGGCTGAAGGCCGGGCCGGCGGTGGCGCCGTCGTGCAGGCCGAGTTCCTCGGCGGAGGTGTAGGCGGTGTAGCCGTCGAACAGGTCCTGCTCGCTGACGTTCTGCATGGTGGAACTCCTTCGGATTGCGGAGAAGAATTCCCGGACCGCCCTTTCCCTGCGGCGGCCGGTGTCCGTTGGGGACAGACCGATGGTGACCCCGCGCCGCACCCCCGCACCATTGCCACTTGCGGCATTGCCAGGAGCGCCAACTCCGTTTCCGGCAACGGCCGTCGGTGCGCATCCGCACTCCTCCCGGCCGCCGCGCGGCATTGCCGCAAGTGGCAATTCCGCCCGCACGGGAAGAGGAATAGAAATGCGGGTGTGAACACTTCTGACGCAGAACAGCCCAAGGCTGAGCGGCCCGCGCTGCGCGCGCTGCTCTCGTACGCGCGGCCGCACCGCGGTGTTCTCCTGCTGGTGCTGCTGCTGACCCTGCTCGCCAGCGCCGCCGGGCTCGCCCAGCCGATGGTCATCCAGTCCGTCCTGACGAACCTGATGACCGGGGCGGGCCTGCGCGACCAGCTCACCCTGCTGATCGGCCTGCTGCTCCTGTCCCTCGCCCTCATGTGGGGACAGGCCTGGCTGAGCGAGCGCACCGCCGAACGCGTGGTCCTGCACGTACGCCGCGGCCTCATCGCCCGCCTGATCCGGCTGCGCACGAGCGAGCTGGACCGCGTGGAGCCGGGCGGCCTGACCACCCGGGTCACCTCCGACAGCACCCTCGTCCAGCACGCCGCCACCGGCGGCCTCATCCAGATCGTCGACGGATCGATCCACCTGCTGGCCACCATCGTCCTGATGGGCGTCACCAGCCTGCCCCTGCTCGGGATCACCTCGGTGGTCCTGCTCGTCGTCGGCGTCGCCATGGGCGTGGTCATGCCGCGCATCCGCCGGGTCACCAGCCAGGCCCAGGAGTCCGTCGGCGCGATCGGCGCGGCCCTGGACCGGGCGCTGGGCGCCGCCCGTACGGTCAAGGCGAACGGCGGGGAGGCCAAGGAGACCGAGCGCGCCGACGCCGCCGCCGAACGCGCCTACCGCGCCGGCCTGGTGGGCGCCCGCTACCAGGCGATGATCGCCGTCCTGGCCGGTCTCGTCGTCCAGGCCTCGTTCCTCGCGGTCATCGGCTTCGGCGGCGCGCTCGTGGCCACCGGCGCGCTGGACCTGGCCGCCCTGATCGGCTTCCTGCTCTACCTGTTCAACCTGGGCGGCCCCATCCTGTCGCTGGTCTCCGGCACCACCTCCCTCCAGCAGGGCCTCGGCGCGCTCGCCCGGATCGAGGAGGTCCGGGAGATGGAGACCGAGGACGACGTGGACCTCACCCCGGCCCGCCCCGCCGGCCCGCCGCCCGAGGTGGTCGTGGAGGACCTGCGGTTCTCCTACGAGGGCCGTACGCCCACCCTGAAGGGCACCAGCTTCACCGCCCCGGCCGGCGCCATCACGGCGATCATCGGCTCGTCCGGATCGGGCAAGACCACGCTGTTCTCCCTGATCCAGCGGTTCTACGACCTCGACGGCGGCGCCATCCGCCTCGACGGCACCGACATCCGCACCCTGAGCCGCGCCGATCTGCGCCGCCGCATCGCCTACGTCGAGCAGGACTCCCCGATGCTCGCCGGCACCCTCCGCGAGAACCTCCTCTACTCGGCGCCCGACGCCACCGAGGAGGCCGTCGCCGAGGTGCTGCGCAAGACGTTGCTCGACGAGTTCGTCGCGGGACTGCCCGACGGGCTCGACACCGAGGTCGGCTCGCGGGGCCTGGCCCTCTCCGGCGGCGAGCGCCAACGGCTCGCCATCGCCCGGGCGCTGCTGCGCGAACCGCAGGTCCTGCTCCTGGACGAGGTCACCGCCCACCTCGACGGCCACAGCGAACTCGCCCTGCGCAAGACCGTCGAACAGGCCGCCGAGAACTGCACGGTGCTGCTGATCGCCCACCGGCTGTCCACGGTGACCTCCGCGCACCAGCTCGTCCTGTTCGACGACGGCCGGGTCGGCGACCACGGCCCGCACGGGGAGCTGCTGGAACGCAACGGCCTGTACCGCGAACTGGCCGCGACCCAGCTGGCCTCCGTCCGCTGACCTGCGCCACCGACGGAGAATCGACGGGGCGGCGTCATCCGTGATCCACCGCCAGTTCTCACCGCACCGAAGGACTTGAACCATGAACGACGACGCAGCCGACGCAGCCCACGCCCCCGCGGCCGGCCCGCGGGACCGCACCCCCCTGGAGGACGCGCGCTTCGGCGCGATCACCGTCCGCCAGGAGGGGCAGGAGCGCCTGGAGGTCGAGGGCGAGGGCATCCCCCGCGTCACCCTGGAGCGCGACCCCGCGTCGGAGGTGGACCCGCAGACCGCCATCGGCACCCGCGACCCCGAGCGCCTGACGATGACGATCGACGGCCGCACGGCCGTGCTGAAGCCGGCCAAGGGCGCGCTGAGCAGGCGTTCGTACCGGGTGGACGTGGAGTTCGAGGGCGTCGGCTACCGCCTGGTCCCCGATTCCGTGCCCAGCAGCCGGCTGACGCGGGACGGCCGCCACCTCGGAGACTTCTCCTCCGAGGGGGACGAGCTGGTCCTCGCCGAATGGCGCGAGGACGCCGAGGTCCGGCCGACGGACGCCGCCGTCGGCTACGCCCTGGCCTCGGCCTTCGGCACGGGGGGCCAGCCCATGTGGATGATGATCGTCGACGGCGTGGCCAGCGCCCTCCCGTAACCGCCGACGCCCCCCGCCCCGGCCCGCGCGAAAGGCCCCTCCGGACCGACCGGAGGGGCCTTTCGCATACGGGTACGCGTACGGGTGCGTACGGGCCGCGAGGTCAGGCGGCGACGGCGCCGGGCGGGGCGCCCTCCCGGCCGCCCGTGATCTCGTCCGCGTACAGGTGGGCCACGATCGCCGCCTCGAAGCGCGACTTGAGGTCCAGCTTGCGGACGATGCTGGCGGTGTGGGCGCGGACGGTGCGCTCCGCGATGCCCAGGTGCCGGGCGAGCCTGCGGTTCTGCTCCCCGGAGGCCAGCAGAAGCAGCACCTCCACCTCGCGGCCGGTGAGTACCGAGAAGTCCAAAGGATGTTTTTCGGTCAATGTCTTCACTGCAACTTCCCCCGTTGACGGTTCATGATTCATGTCACTTTCGGCCGCTACGCCGGACTTGGTTTTTACCTGGGCATTACCCTGCGTTCCACTAGGGAGAACCGTTCGGCGTCCGACCCGCGCCGCGCGGTCCTGAGAACACACGTCCTGCGGGGGGCAACACAGTGAACGGCACCAGCCTGCTCATACTCGGACTCACGGGCACGGAGGAGCGGGTCTACCGCCACTTCCTGCGCAATCCCGGGACGGTCGGCGAGGACATCCACCTCCTCCTGCACGCCCCCCGCGAAGAGGTCGAGGCCGCCCAGGAGCGGCTGAACCGGCTCGGTCTGCTGCGCGGCGACCGGTCGGCGCTCTTCGCCACCGATCCGGAAACGGCCGTCGGCCGGCTGACCGACCTCCAGCTGCGGGTCCTGCACGAACAGCTCCGCCAGGTCACCCAGTCCCGCCACCTGATCGCGGACCTGGAGGCGGAGCAGGGCTCCAAGTCCCTGGCCCCGCAGGGGGTGGAGCGGCTCGAAGTACTGGCCCAGATCCGCGACCGCATCGACGACCTGGCCTTCTTCGCCCGCGACGAGATCATCTCCGTGGAGCCGTACACAGCCCTCACGCCCGACAACATCGCCCACTCCCGTCCCCTCGACACCCGCTGCCTGCGCCGCGGCGTCCGCATCTGCAGCGTCGTCCGCAAGGAGGCCCTCGACCACCCGCCGACCGTCGCCTATCTGCGCGAACTCACCGCACAGGGCGCGTCGATCAGGGTCGCGGAGAGCTTCTCGGAGCGGATCCTCGTCTACGACCGCCAGACCGCGCTGGTCCCCGTCGACCCGGAGGACACCTCGCGCGGCGCGCTGGTCACCCAGCAGGCCGGTCTGGTCTCCAACATCCTGGCCCTCTTCGAGAAGATCTGGGACCAGGCCGTCGACCTCACCCTGCTGACGGGCGACGGCCACGGGGCCGACGACGTCCTGTCGGAGATCGAACGCCGGGTGCTCGAAGAGCTCTGCCGCGTCGGCAAGGACGAGACGGGCGCCAGGAACCTCGACATCTCCGTCCGCACCTACCGCCGCCACGTCGCCGACGTGCTGCGCATCCTCGGCGCCACCAGCCGACCGCACGCCGCGCTGCTCGCACGCGAGCGTGGCTGGATCTAGCCGGTCTCCGGCCCGCCCGGGCTCCAGCCGCGGAACGCGGTGTCGGCGAGCGTCCGCGTCAGCCAGGCCGGGACGGCCTCCGCCGCGACGTCCCGCCCCGCGTGCACCAGCATCCGGATCCGGTCGCCCTCCACCCACTGGGCGCAGGTCCAGTCCGGGGGCAGCAGCCCCACGAGCCGCAGCACGGTCGTCTCCGCCGCGGCCCCCGGACCGGCCCTGACCAGGGTCACTTCGTACGGTTGCCGCTCGCTCACCGGCCCCTCACTGCCAGCCGTTGACGCAGCTCGGCTTCGGCAGGGCCTTGACGGCCGGCAGCGCACACGCGGCCCGCGGCACCCCGGCCCCCGGCCCGGCCGCGTACGCCTCGGCCGGCACCAGCAGCACCAGGAGGGCCGTGGTCGGCATCAGGGCTGCGGTGATCTTCTTGACGCTCATTCGAATCTCCGTGTGATGGAAGAGCGGACGGTTGCGCCCGGCTGTTCGCCGGTGAGAACCACCATGTCAGCGCCCCGCCCCACCCCACCCGAAGATCCCTGTCAGCTTGCTGCACACCCCCCTCAACTTCGTGCCACCCACCCACAAACGCCCACCAGGGACCTGATCAGGTCTGACGAAACCGTGATGGCGAGAAGTAAACCCCCAACCTCCTGGTCCCGAACGCGGTCCACCCAAGATCCCCACCTGCGCAGATGGTGTTCCCCTGGTCAAGGCACTGTCCTCGGCCGGCGTGAGCGGGTCCGACAGGTGCCGGAGAGCGGAGCGGCTCCCAGTCGGCTCCCGGCGGGGGGCCGCCAGGTGTGTTCGGCTGCGGCCGGGACGACGAGCTCGTGGCTGTGGTCCTCAAGGCGTACCACGTGATGCGCCGGTGCGAAATCGGCAGCCTGCAGACTGAGTTCGTCCGCCGGAACGCGGTCCGTGGCGAGCGGTAGCCGTACGGACTGGACTCCGGCGAGCTGCTGCGCTGCCCTCTCGAGGACGACAGCTACCGCACCATCGACACCCTCGACTGGCCCTCCGCCTTGGTGGCCGACCACATCGCGCGCACGAAGCCGACGCCCCGTCCGTGCCACACGCGGACCCACCTCTTCCAGGGCCCGGCCTGTGCCCGCACCGGCGGCCAGCAGGGGGCGAAGCTGGTGGATGTCGCGCGCGGCGCCGACGACTCCGCCAGTACGGTCTCCGACGTCCTCACCACCCTGACTGTGTCCGGGAGGACACCCGTGCCCGCGTCGAGCGCGCCATCGGCGACCCGGGCTTCGTACGTGGCGGGTCGCAGAGCGCGAACGCCGCCCACGGGGGCCGCAATGGCTGGTCCGCCTTGCTGTTCCAACCGGCTACCACCGGCTGGTCCGCGGTCGCAACGCCAAGGGGCAAGGCGACGCCTGCTGGTTCCCGATCACCAGGGGCTGGCAGCGTCAGGGCAGTACGTGCATCGCGAGTACGGAGCCGTCCTGATGGACGGAGACCGGGCCGTTCCACGATGCGTCCCATCCCAGACCAGCCCTTGGCCTTGGCCTTGGACAACCGTTGTTGGTGGCTGGCGGGACTTTGGCCTGAGATGTGCACCCGTGAATTGCTGCGTGGGCCCGAAAGTCACATGACAACGGGCAGTACGTTCGACGTGAACAGGTTGGGGAGTTCAGCTGGTTGGCTAGGAGCTGACCAGCGGACCGGCGTGAGGAGTTTTTGGGTGGGGTTTGACGAGGAGTGGGCTCAGCTGCGTGCGGCAGCGGTTGAACGCGCAGCCTCAGCTCCGGCAATACCGCCGGCCGAGGCAGCTGTTCCGGCCCCGGTGGTTGATCCGCTGGAGGAGGAGCGGGAGGCGGTGCTGGAGCGGCTTGCGGATTTCCGTAGCCGGGTGGTGCTGGTGCCGTTGGACGAGCGGGGTGGCTTGTGGACCGCCGCGTTCGGGGGCCTGGACTGGATCTGCGCGTTCTCGGACGAAGTGGCGCTGGCCCGGTTCGCAGAGGCGCGGGACGAGCCGGGGGATCGGTGGCCGTACCGCCGTGTGGTCGGCGCACGACTGCTGGACGAGGTGGTGCCGGCGCTGGACTTCCCGTGCGGGGTCGCGCTGAACGCGGCGGGTCCTGATGGTGCGGTGTTCCCGCCGGTGCGGGGGATCGTGCCGGATGTGGCGGCGGTTGACGGGGTGCCGGCGTGAGCGGAGACAGGGCGGATCTTGATGTCTCGAAGGCGGCGCTGGGCCAGATCGCCGAGGGAATCACGAAGACGCTGGCCGAGCTGAAGGAACTCGGGATGGTGGGAACGGCCAGTATGGGCCGGGGCTTCTCCGATCTGGGATTGTCGGGGATGGAGGCGGGTCACGACGGCCTGGCGTCCACGCTCAGGACGTTTTGTGAGCGTTGGGAGTGGGGAGTTCGCTCTCTGGTGCAGCAGGGCAATGATTTCGCGGCGAAGGTCGGTCTGTCGGCTGGTGCGCTCCACGAGCAGGACCAGTACATCCAGGGCGGTTTCAAGGTGCTGGCCAACTCGGCGATGGGCAATCCGTACGTGTCCGAGGACGACATCACCAGGAAGGGTTGGGACGACGTCCTGGCTGATAACCCGTACACGCAGATCAGGGACGCGGACTACACCCCGGCGTCCTTCGTGCGGGCCAACGAAGAGGGCGAGGAGGCCTGGAAGAGCGCAGTGCGGGACGTGAACAGCTCCGATGTCCTCCTGCCCAACCAGGTCATTGACGCCGCCGGTCTACGCGGCGAGGTGGACAAGGTGGTCGACGACATGGTCGGCCCGGCACCTAAGCCCAAGACAGGCGATGAAGGCCGGTGACGGACTGGGGCGGGCTGGTCGACAAGGGCCTGGGCGAGCTGGAGGACAGCTGGGACGCCGCCAAGAGAGTCGCAGGCGAAGGCGT
Source organism: Streptomyces sp. NPDC002032 (assembly GCF_042890765.1). NCBI lineage: Bacteria > Bacillati > Actinomycetota > Actinomycetes > Kitasatosporales > Streptomycetaceae > Streptomyces > Streptomyces sp. NPDC002032. The sequence continues at coordinate 301,710 of NZ_JBIASM010000006.1, forward strand.
CGATAAGGTCACCGGCGGGATCGGGGGTGCTCTCGACTCCGTCGGCGCGCACGACTGGGCGCACAAGGTCCAGGACTTTGGCGACAACGTCGCCTCCGGTCTCGGAGCCGCCGTGCGCGAGCGGGACCTCGGGCAGAGCGAGCTGGCGAGCGAGCTCGTCCACGGCAAGCCGTCGGCGATCAGGGAATCGGCCAGCCACCTAGCGGACTTCCATACGGCGTTCGACCGAGTCGGTCAGGGCATGAAGGCCCTGGATTCGGGCCATTGGAAGGGGGCCGCGGCCGACGTGTTCCGTGCGAAGTTCGCGATGCACCCCGCGGACTGGTTTCACGCTTCCGCTGCCTGTGAGGCCGCGGGCAAGGCTCTCAACGGCTATGCGGAGACGGTGGAGTGGGCGCAGAAGCAGGCCCTGGAGGCCATCGAGCTCTACAAACAAGGCGTGAAGGCGTCGAAGGACGCCGAGGCCGCGTACAAGGCGCAATTCGACGCCTACCAGAAGTCTGTGCAAGCCGGCCCCTGCCCGGCACCGGGCCCCGATCCGGGAGAGGCTGCCCGCACCCGGGCCCACGAGATTCTGGACGAGGCCCGCCGCCAGCGCGACGATGCCGCACGCACGGCTGAGCACACCCTCACCGCGGCTCTCGAACACGCCCCGGCCACACCGTCGGCATCCCACCGCGCCTGGGCCGACTTCCTAGACCACGAGGGCGCCCAGGTCGTAGAGCTCAACCACGTCGTGGGCGGAGTGCTCAAGGGCACTGCGGGAACCCTCAACTTTGCCCGCGGCCTCAACCCCAACGACCCCTACAACCTCACCCACCCCGCCGAATACCAGCAGCACGTCAACATGACGTTGGCCGGCCTCGTCTCGACCGCCGCTCACCCCGAACGTGTCCCGTCAGCACTGATCGACAGCTTCAAGGACGACCCCAGCGAAGGCCTAGGACGGCTCCTGCCGGAGCTGATCGGCACCAAGGGTCTGGGCGGAGCCCGGACAGCGGCCAGACTCGCCGCCGAAGAGACGATTCCCATCCGTACCGGCAAAGCCCTCGACCGTTTGGCCAGCAGAGGCTCCGGCGCCCACATTCCGGATTTTGAAGACGTGAGACGGGCTGTTGTCGAAAGCAAACCAGAAGTCCTGTCGCGACCGTGGCCTGATACGGACGGCCGATACTATGCGAGTCGCGTACTTAAAGGTGGACGGCCGGATGGGGAAACCGTGCTGGCTGGTCACGGCTACATCGAGATGGGTGCTGGCGAGATAGTCGTCCCGCCGGGAACGAGAATATCGTTCTATGTGCCCCACGGTGATAGAATTCCAGGATTGAATGGGGTTGCAGTCGAAGGCGGTTCCTACCCTGGAGGGGCCGTGGAATCTTTTGGTCCCGGCGATCGCATACCGAATTATACGCTTGCACCCCCGGAAGCAACGGGAGCTGGTGGCTTCACTGTGTACGAGAATTCGACAACGGTGGCACAGCGGACGATGCTGTCGGATCTCCTGAAGGAAAACATGGGGAATGTTCACTGGGCTGCATGCCGGGAGTTCAAGTAGTGAAATCAAGAGAGTGAGTGGGATGGGGCGGTCCGATGGATTCTGAATTGGGGCGGGCGGGGAACCCGTGGGTCCTTACAGATGTGTCTCTTGTGGTCAAGAGGGGGGACCTTGATCCGGACTCGGTGACGGCCCGTCTCGGGCTGCAGCCGACAGCGGTACGCATGCCGGGGCTGGATCGCTGGGGCCCTCCGGGTGAAGTCGACGGACAGTGGCGACTGCAATGTGATGACCGTACGACCAGAGAGTTTTCCGAACAGCTGGATAATATCCTGATTTCGGCAGAAAGGTGTGCGGCGCAGCTAAAGGAAATGATGGCAGAGGGGTTCGAGGTCTACCTGGCCATCTATGGCTTCGCCAATCACGAATCTCGAGTCTTTTTTTCTTCTCTGGCCATCTCCAGGATCGCCTCCTTGGGTGTGCCTCTGGTTCTTACACCAAACCTGAACGAGCGATGATCTACTGGAAGGGCAGGGGCTGAAATGGCTGCGGTGGATAGTTGGCGGCGTGTGAGCGTTACTCTCGTAGTCAAAAAGAGCGGAATCAATGCACAGTTCGTGACTTCGGCTCTTGCGCTCGACGTGGCGCCGCTTGGGGTGGGCTCGCGCATCGATTCCAGTCCAGACTGTTGGGTGGCGAGCTTCGGCGAAGGTGCCGGCGGCCTGCTTGAGCAACAGGTCTTCTCGCTGGTCGCCCAGCTCCGGACCAAGCTCGAACACGTGGGGCTGCTTCTTTCGGATGGACACTCAGTGCATGTGGATATCGCCGGCACCGTGGAGACCGGATCGAGAATGTTTGTGTCGCCTGATCTCCTGTCGGAGCTGGCGTCTTTGGCCCTTCCCCTGACGTTCACCTGTCGCAGGGAGGAAGGGGCTCCCGAAAGTGACCCGTTGAGCTGGATCGACGGGTAGCCGAGCAACCTCGAAGCTGTCAGCAGGGTGACAACGTTTGCTTTTGAGGACCCTCCTGCGTGTGCTCGGCGCTCTCCTCAGCCTGTGCCACAACCCTGGCTTGGAAACCCATTTCAGCAGGTCACAAGGTTGCGTAAATCGCCCACGAAGAGGCGGTCAACCCAGGCCACCGGCCGCTTGCTGAAGTCGACGCGATCGATGGACCGGAGGTGAAGAGGTCAGCTGCCAGGTGGCTTCCACGGCAGGATCGACTCACCTGTCGAGTAGCGTCCCGAGGTTGTCTACCGTCGGGCGCGCGGTCGGATCGGCTGCGTCGGCGTCGAAGCGGACGCCCTCGGCCCGCAGCACATCTGCGGGGGGCTCGATGCGGATTGGATCGGTCCACCGGAACCCGGAGCCGGCGCGGCCCGCTGCGTTGAGGACCCGCCAGGCGTTGGGGCGCTGGCCGCAGGCGGCCAGGTGGGTGCCCACCGGGACTGCGTGGCTGCCGATCACGGCCGCCACGTCCCCGTACGTAATGCACCGTCCGGCGGGGACGGCGTTCGGGAGGATGTGCAGGCTCGCCCAGTCCTTGCCGGTGCCGTATAGCTGGTTGGCCAGGCGCACCAGGTCCATGCCTGCAAGAGCCGCCCACTCGCCAGGGCCGACCGCCTCCGGCACATGGCCGGTGTCACCCACCAGGTGGTGCCCCCGTATCCCTTCGACCTTGCGGCCGGTCACGCTGGTGAACACGCGCTTCGCCAGGCCGGTAGGCGAGTAGGCCGGCCACCGGATTCAAGGTCAGCGAGTTGGAGGGGCTGTTGCTCCATGTGGCGGTGCCACGCCTGCCGTCTTCACGCACCCACTGCTGGATGGTCTCGCGGATGGCTTCCGGTGCGCCGTGTCCCGGGAGTAGCCCGGCCTCGGCGAGGACGCGCACGGCCTTCTGGGCCTGGGCGCGCTCCTCCAGCTTCCCGACGGCGGCCTTTGCCTCGCGTCGGGCCGGTGCCAGGGTGAACTCCTCCACCTCTGAGGGTCGGATAAACCTTGGTGAAGCGGGTTACAAGCTTGTCCTGGACCTTCCACAGGCCCACCTGGATGGGGTCGATGTCGAGGTTCATCTCCGACAGCCAGACCACAGTGTGGGTGACCTGCTTGGGGAAGTCGGCAGCGATGATCACCTGCCTGGGGTGCTGGAGGAGCTCCGGACTCCACTCCCGTCCACGTGGTCAAGGGGGCGCATGCCCTGCATGCGTCGAGTCCGATGGTCTCTCCCCCGCCCGTCAGGAGGTCGTGGTGAGCCTGGGCCGGCGTGTCGAGGTCGAACCGGGAGACGAGGGCGGCATAGGTGATCGCCTGGAGGTGTACGTCGCGGACGTCCCGTCGGTCCCGGGCCGGTATCCCGTCCGTGTCGGCCCACCGGTCGAACTCGGAGGTGATCACGAGCACCGACTCGCCATGGACCCGGGGGTTGGCGATCACCCACTCATGGAGGCGCCGCCGTTCGAGGAGCCCTTCCGCGGCCAGGGCGGTCGGGGAGACGGGCGTGGCCGAGCCCCCGTCGACGCGACGGTGAAGAGACTACCCGCGCTAATGGCTCTCAATACAGGGGCAAACGCCAAACAGGGGCCTGATCCGCGATGCGGATCAGGCCCCTGACCTGGTCTTACGAAGTCGGGGTGGCGGGATTTGAACCCACGACCTCTTCGTCCCGAACGAAGCGCGCTGCCAAGCTGCGCTACACCCCGATGTCCACCTTGCAGGCTCGCTGCCTGGCGACATCGATTACTTTAGCGGACCCTCGCCCTGAGACGAAATCCGGTTTTCGCAGGTGGCCGTCAGGCCTTCGGGGTGAGGGTCAGGAGGGTGGCCTCCGGGGGGCAGGCGAAGCGGACCGGGGTGAAGCGGTTGGTGCCGCAGCCGGCCGACACGTGCAGGTAGGCGCGCTGCCCCTCGGCCTCGTACGTGGACAGGCCCTTCACCCGCTTGGTGTCGAGGTCGCAGTTGGTGACGAGGGCCCCGTAGAAGGGGATGCACAGCTGGCCGCCGTGGGTGTGCCCGGCGAGGATCAGCGGGTACCGGTCGGCGGTGAAGGATTCCAGGACCCGCAGGTACGGGGCGTGCACGACGGCCATCGAGAAGTCCGCGTCCGTCTCGGGGCCGCCCGCCACCCGCTCGTAGCGGTCCCGCTTGATGTGCGGGTCGTCCAGGCCGGTGAAGGCCAGCTCCAGCCCGTCCAGCTTGAGCCGGGCCCGGGTGTTGGTGAGGTTCAGCCAGCCGGCCGCGTCGAAGGCGTCCCGCAGGTCCTCCCACGGGTTGTGGACGGCGCCGACGACCGGCTTGTTGCCGTTCAGCCCGTGCCGGCCCTGCGCCTTCTCGATCAGGTAGCGCCCGGGGTTGCGCAGCCGGGGCCCGTAGTAGTCGTTCGACCCGAAGACGTACACGCCGGGGAACTCCATCAGCGGCCCCAGTGCGTCCAGCACCTCGGGCACGCCCTCCGTGTCGGAGAGGTTGTCGCCCGTGTTCACCACGAAGTCGGGGCGCAGCCCGGCCAGGGACTGGAGCCAGGCGCGCTTCTTGCGCTGCCCGCCGACCATGTGGATGTCCGACACCTGGAGCACGCGCAGCGGTCGCATCCCGGAGGGGAGGACCGGCACGGTGACCCGGCGGAGCCGGAAGGAACGGGCCTCGAAACCGGCGGCATAGGCCACTCCCGCGGCCCCCGCCGCCGCGAGTCCGGCCGTGACCTTCAGGGGGACTTCGTAACGCGCGCGCATGCCCCCATCGTCGCAGACCCGGAAAACCGGCGGGCGCCACCGCCCCCGCACCTGGCAGACTCAAGGGCATGACCACGCTCAAGGCCAAGCTCCAGGAAGACCTCACCACCGCCATCAGGGCGCGCGACGAACTCGCTTCGTCCACCCTGCGCCTGACCCTCACCGCCATCACCAAGGAAGAGGTCGCGGGCAAGGAAGCCCGTGTGCTCTCCGATGACGAAGTCCTCAAGGTGATCGCCAAGGAGGCGAAGAAGCGCCGCGAGGCCGCCGAGGCCTTCGCCCAGGGCGGCCGGGCCGAGCAGTCCGCGCGGGAGACCGCGGAGGGCGAGTTCCTCGACGGTTACCTGCCCAAGCAGCTCGGCGACGACGAGCTCGCCGCGATCGTCGCGGCCGCGGTCGAGGAGGCCAAGGCGGCGGGTGCCGAGGGGCCGCGGGCCATGGGTGCCGTCATGAAGATCGTGAACCCGAAGGTGGCGGGCCTGGCGGAGGGCGGCCGGGTCGCCGCCGCCGTCAAGAAGCACCTCGCGTAGCCCGCGACCGGGCACCGGACACCGGGCAGCGGCAGTAAAGCAGTAAAGGGGAGGGCCCCGGCGGACGTGTCCGCCGGGGCCCTCCCCCTCTTCGTTTCCGCTACTGGGGCTCCGCGCCGCCGTCACCCGCGTTGGTGCCGCCGGTGAGCAGGTCGGTCGCCCCGCCGCCGCCGGTGGCGCCGCCGAAGAGGCCGCCCGTGGGTCCGGCCGCCGTCGCGCCGCCGGGGCGGTTGTCGCCCGGCTTGTTGTCACCGCCGGGCTTGCCCGGCTTCCCGGGCTTGCGCGGGGTGACCGGCGGGCTCGGCGGGTTGTTGCGGCCGCCGTTGTTCCCGCCGGTGCCGTTCCCGCCCCCGCCCCCGCCGCCCGGAACCGAGGGCTCCGGGATGCTGACCGTCACGAAGCCGGGGGCCTCGCGGCCGGACAGCGAGCCGGAGACCGCGTCCTTCCAGATCGGACCGGGCAGGCCACCACCGAAGACCTTCGGGTAGTACTGGCCGCCGATGGTGATGTCCTCCATCGTGATCTTCTTCGCCCCGCCCGAACCGACCCACACCGCTCCGGACAGGTTCGGCGTGTAGCCGACGAACCAGGCGTTGTAGCGGTTGTCCGTCGTACCGGTCTTGCCGGCGTTGTCCCGGTCGGTCAGGCCGGCCCGCTCACCCGTACCGGAGTCGACCACTCCGCGCAGCAGGGTGTTGATGGTGTCGGCCGTGTCCTGGGCCATCGCCCGGTCGCACTTGGTCTTCGGCACCGCGAGCGCCTTGCCGTGCGCGTCGGTGATCGACTCCAGGGCGATCGGGGTGCAGTAGACGCCCCGGTTGGCGAAGGTGGCGTACGCGTTGGCCATCGTCAGCGGGGACATCTCGGCGGAGCCGAGCGCGATGGACGGCTCCTCGGGCAGCTTCACACCGCTGGCCGGGACCACGCCGAGCTTCTGCGTCATCTCCGTGACCGGGCAGAGCCCGATGTCGGAGATCATCTGCACGAAGTACGTGTTGATGGACTTCTCCATCGCCGTCTTCATCGCGTACGGGCCGACCTCGTCCGAGGTCTCGTTCTCGGCGGTCTGCAGTTTGCCGTTCGCGAGCGGGAGGTTCTGCCAGTTCGAGCCGTCGCAGCGCGACACCGGGCTCGGGTACTCCATCTTGTTCGGCGCCGAGTAGACCTTCGTCGGCTCCATGCCCCGCTCTATGGCGGCGGCCGCGATGAACGGCTTGAACGTCGAACCCACCTGGAAGCCGAAGTTGGACCCGCCCATCCGCTTGTCCACGGAGTAGTTGATCTGGGTCTCGTTCTTCCCGAAGCCGTACGGCTTCGACTGGCCCATCGCCAGGACGCGCCCGGTGCCCGGCTGGACCATGGTCACGGCCGTCGCGATCGAGTCGTCCTCGTTCACGTGGTCCTTGATCGAGGCGTTGGCCGCGTCCTGGGACTGCGGGTCCAGCGTGGTGCGGACCGTCAGGCCGCCCTGGTTCCAGATCTTGGCGCGCTCCTCGCGGGTCTTGCCGAACACCGGATCCGTCAGGAAGGTGTTGCGCACGTAGTCGCAGAAGAAGCCCGCGCCCTTGACCGCGGTGATGCAGCCGTTCTTGGGGCGCGTCACCTTCAGCTGGACCGGCTTCTGCTTCGCCTCGTCGGCCTCGGCCTGCGAGATGTCCTTCATGTCGGCCATCCGCTGGAGGACGGTGTTGCGGCGCTTCATCGCCTCCTGCGCGTCGTTCACCGGGTCGAACCGGCTCGGCGACTGCACGACGCCCGCCAGCAGCGCCGACTCCTCCAGGGTTAGGTCCTTGGCCGGCTTGCTGAAGTAGCGCTGCGCCGCGGACTCGATCCCGTACGCCTGCTGACCGAAGTAGGTGATGTTCAGGTAGTTCTCGAGGATCTTCTTCTTCCCGAGCTCCTCCTCGACCTGGATCGAGTACTTGAGCTCGCGGATCTTGCGCCCGAGGCTCTTCTCCTGAGCCTCGCGGACCTTCGACTCGTCGTCGCCGGCCTCCTCGACGAAGACGTTCTTGACGTACTGCTGCGTCAGCGTGGAGGCGCCCTGAGCGGCGCCGCCCTCCTGCGCATTGCGGTTGACCGCGCGCAGGATGCCCTTGAGGTCGACCGCGCCGTGCTCGTAGAAGCGCGAGTCCTCGATCGCGACGATCGCCTTCTGCATGTACGGCGAGATGGCCGTGAGGGGGACGACCTGCCGGTCCCGTGAATAGACGGTGGCGATCAAGCCACCTTCCGCGTCCAGAATCGTGGTGCGCTGGCTCAGCGGAGGGGTCTTCAGATTGGCCGGGATCTCGTCGAAACCCTCGACGGTCCCCTTGGCCGCGAGCCCCAGCGCGCCTGCGCCCGGGATCGCGATGCCGGCGAGTACGACTCCGGAGAGAACGGACACCCCGAGGAACTTGGCGGCCTGCTGTGGCCCCGTGAGCCCGCCGCCCGAGCGCTTCTTTCCCATGGAGGGCAGCCTACGTTCTCATTCGCCGGACACACGCGAATGCCTTGGCCTAAGCTGACCCCAACTGTCACAGGAGCGCGGTGCGACATCAACCCCCCGGCTTGATTTTCACCCTTCCCGAATGGGGTGGACTCATGTCCGAATCCCGCCCTTCCCTCTGACGGCCGCGCACCGGCGCTTTCCTGATTTCACCCGAATCGCCGGATAGGTCGGGCATGTCGCCGGATCACTCCGTCGGGTGATCTGCCGCTTACCCATAGTCCGTTCGGACCATTCAAGATTGGGCCCGTCGGGGGTGTTGCACTCTGCCCACCTTCCGTAACGTCCTCAACTGGCAGCGGTGAATATGCCGCATGCCGCCGTGGGGGAGCCTCGATTCGGGAGAGGACGGCGCCGGGATGGGCTGGGTTACCGACTGGAGTGCGCAGGCAGCCTGCCGCACTACCGATCCGGATGAACTGTTCGTTCAAGGAGCGGCACAGAACAGGGCCAAGGCGGTGTGCACCGGATGTCCGGTGCGGACCGAATGCCTGGCCGACGCGCTCGACAACCGTGTCGAGTTCGGAGTATGGGGCGGAATGACCGAGCGGGAACGCCGTGCGCTGCTGCGCAGGCGCCCCACCGTCACCTCGTGGCGACGGCTGCTCGAAACCGCCCGCACGGAGTACGAGCGCAGCACGGGCATCCTCACCATGGATGTGGACGCGGAGCTCGACGTCACGTACGAGACGTACGCGGCAGCCGGGTAACCACCCGGCGCGCCACGACGTCACGTCGTACGAACGCCTACGCTCCGGCCGGAACCCCGGCCGCGAGCTGCTCTCCGATGGCCCGTAGCCCGGCGAGGTCGTGCACATCGCCGGGCAGGGCGGCCACATGTACCACCGCCACTTCGGGGTGGAGCAAGGTGAAGCGGTCGCGTGTGCGCTGTTCGCGCGCGATCACCTGCATCCGTTCGGCGTGCAGGCGCAACAACCCGGCCGTGATCTCGTCCACGTCGCTCGCGCCGTGGTGCCCGTTCTCGTGCCGGCCGCCGTCTTCGCTGTCGCTGTCGCTGTCGTCTTCGCAGTCGTCGTCGTTCGCTTCGCCCGCGCCGGGGGAGCCGTTCTCGGCGGCGTCACGCAGTCCAGTTTTCCCGGACTCCTGATCGACAATGCCGCCTTCTTCAAGATTCTCTGCGGCGGCCAGGGCCCGCTCCGCGGACAGCCGCGCGGCGTCGCTCCCGTGCACCCGGTTCAGCACCAGCCCGGCCAGCGGCATCCGTTCCGCGGCCAGCCGTTCCACGAAGTACGCCGCCTCGCGCAGCGCGTCCGGTTCGGGGGCCGCGACCACGAGGAAGGCCGTCCCCGGGGCCTGGAGCAGCCGGAACGTCGCGTCCGCACGCGTGCGGAACCCGCCGAACATCGTGTCCATCGCCGCCACGAAGGTCTGGACGTCCTTCAGCAGCGAGGCACCCATCAGCTTGCTCAGCGTGCCGGTCATCAGCGACATGCCGACGTTCAGGAACTTCATCCCGGCCCGCCCGCCGACCTTCGCCGGAGCCATCAGCACCCGGATGAACTTCCCGTCCAGGAACGACCCGAGGCGCTTCGGCGCGTCGAGGAAGTCCAGCGCCGACCGGCTCGGCGGGGTGTCCACCACGATCAGGTCCCAGTCGTCCCTGGCCCGCAGCTGGCCCAGCTTCTCCATCGCCATGTACTCCTGCGTGCCCGCGAAGCCGGCCGACAGGGACTGGTAGAAGGGGTTCGCCAGGATCGCCTGCGCCCGGTCGCCGTCCGCGTGCGATTCGACGATCTCGTCGAACGTCCGCTTCATGTCCAGCATCATGGCGTGCAGTTCGCCGTCGCCCGCCACGCCCGCCACCCTGCGCGGCGTGTTGTCCAGCGAGTCGATGCCCATCGACTGGGCCAGCCTGCGGGCCGGGTCGATGGTCAGCACGACCGCCTTGCGGCCCCGTTCGGCCGCCCGGACGCCGAGCGCCGCGGCGGTGGTGGTCTTGCCGACCCCGCCCGCGCCGCAGCACACGATGATCCGGGTCTTCGGGTCGTCCAGCAGCGCGTCGACCGCCAGCTGTGCGGGAGTGTCCAGGCCCACGGTGTTCCCACCCTCACTCATCGGCGTCCGCCTGCTTGCGGAGTTCCGTAGCCAGCTCGTACAGCCCGGCCGGGTCCATCCCCGAGCCGAGCAGGGGAAGTTCGTACGTCGGCACCCGCAGCCCCGCCAGCACCGCGCGTTGCTCCCGCTCCAGCTCCACCCGGCTCGCGTGCTCGGCGGCCTGCGCCAGCAGCGGCTCCACCAGCCGCTCGGCCAGCCCGCCCCGCCGCGCGCCCCCGAGCCCCGCCCGGGACAGGGCCTTGGCGATCTCCCCCCGGTGGCCGTCGGCGGCCTCGCGCAGGGTGCTCTCGTCCAAGTGGTGCGGGCGCACCATGTTCACGAAGACCCGGCCCACCGGGAGCCCCGCCGCCTGGAGTTCCGCGATGCCGTCCGCGGTCTCCTGGACGGGCATCTCCTCCAGCAGGGTCACCAGGTGCACCGCGGTGTCCGGGGACTTGAGCACCTTCATGACGGCCTGCGCCTGGTTGTGGATCGGCCCGAACCGGGCCAGCCCCGCCACCTCGTCGTTGACGTTCAGGAACCGGGTGATCCGCCCGGTCGGCGGAGCGTCCATGATCACGTGGTCGTAGACGAACCGGCCCGCCTTGTCCTTGCGCCGCACCGCCTCGCACGCCTTGCCGGTCAGCAGGACGTCCCGCAGCCCCGGCGCGATCGTCGTCGCGAAGTCGATGGCGCCCAGTTTCTTCAGGGCGCGCCCGGCCGAGCCGAGCTTGTAGAACATCTGGAGGTAGTCCAGCAGCGCCCGCTCCGCGTCGATGGCGAGCGCGTACACCTCACCTCCGCCGCCGCCTGGCGCGACGGCGATCTTCCGCTCCTCGTAGGGGAGCGCTTCCGTGCCGAAAAGCTGTGCGATGCCCTGCCTGCCCTCGACCTCCACGAGAAGAGTCCGCCTGCCCTCGCGTGCGAGGGAGAGCGCGAGTGCCGCGGCGACCGTGGTCTTGCCGGTGCCGCCCTTGCCGCTGACCACCTGGAGCCTGCTCACAGCGTCCGAGCCTAACCACTCCCGCGCAGGCATTACGCTCGGCCCCATGACCAAGAAGTTCGAATACGCGACGGTCCCCCTGCTGGTTCACGCCACCAAGCAGATCCTGGACACCTGGGGCGAGGACGGCTGGGAGCTCGTCCAGGTCGTGCCCGGCCCGAACAACCCCGAGCAGCTCGTGGCCTACCTCAAGCGGGAGAAGGCATGAGCGGCGTCGTCGAGGCGCGGATCGCGGAGCTGGGCCTGACCCTGCCCGAGGTCGTCCCGCCGCTGGCCACCTACCAGCCGGCCGTCCGGTCGGGCGCGTACGTGTACACCGCCGGCCAGCTGCCGATGGTGCAGGGCAAGCTGCCGCTGACCGGCAAGGTCGGCGCGGAGGTCTCGGCGGAGCAGGCCAAGGAGCTGGCCGCGACCTGCGCGCTGAACGCGCTGGCCGCCGTCAAGTCCGTGGTCGGTGACCTCGACAAGATCGCCCGCGTGGTCAAGGTCGTCGGCTTCGTCGCCTCGGCCCCCGACTTCACGGCCCAGCCGGGCGTCCTGAACGGCGCGAGCGAGCTGCTGGGCGAGATCCTCGGCGAGAAGGGCGTGCACGCCCGCAGCGCGGTGGGCGTGGCGGTCCTGCCCCTGGACGCCCCGGTAGAGGTCGAGATCCAGGTGGAACTCACCGCCTCGGCCTGACGCTCCACCACCCCCTCCCGGCTTCGCGCCGCCGCACCGGACTCCCTCCGGCGCGGCGAGCCCGGAGCCGGTGCCGTTTCCCCCTCCGGCCCCATCCACCCTCTCCGGCCAGGGGAGGGGGGCCTCGAACATCGGGCCGGATGGTCGTAGCATCCGGCCATGCCGAATGGTCAGCACGGTCCGTCGCCCACCCAGCCCGCCGGAGGCCAGTGGTACCCCCCGGAGTGGCCCGACCGCATCCGCGCCCTCGCGGACGGCGCCCTCACCCCGGTGGCCCCCAAACGCGCCGCCACGGTGATGCTGCTCCGTGACACCCCGAGCGGCCCCGCCGTACACATGCTGCGCCGTCGGGCGTCCATGGCCTTCGCCGGAGGCGCCTACGCCTACCCCGGCGGCGGGGTCGACCCCCGCGACGAGGACCGCCGCGTCGGCTGGGCCGGCCCGGGCCGGGACGTCTGGGCCGGGCGGCTCGGCACCGACGCCGCCACCGCCCAGGCCATCGTCTGCGGAGCCGTCCGCGAGACCTTCGAGGAGGCCGGCGTACTCCTCGCCGGGGAAACCCCCGACACGGTCGTCGGCGACACCACCGGCGACGACTGGGAGGCCGACCGCGCGGCCCTCGTCGCCCGCGAGCTCTCCTTCGCCGAGTTCCTCGACCGCCGCGGCCTGCTGCTCCGCTCGGACCTGCTCGGCGCGTGGGCCCGCTGGATCACCCCGGAGTTCGAGCCCCGCCGCTACGACACCTGGTTCTTCGTCGCGGCCCTCCCGGAGGGCCAGCGCACCCGCAACGCCTCCACCGAGGCCGACCGGACCGTGTGGATCCGCCCCACCGAGGCCGCCGCCCGGTACGACGCCGGCGAGCTGCTGATGATGCCGCCCACCATCTCCACCCTGCGCTCCCTGGAGCCCCACCCGACCGCCTCCGCCGCCCTGACCGCGGCCGCGCGCCAGGACCTGACGCCGGTGCTGGCGCAGGCCGAGCTGATCGACGGGGAGCTGGTGCTGAGCTGGCCGGGCCACGATGAGTTCACCAAGCGCGTCCGCCCGGGAGGCCCCGCATGACCGACGCCGTGGCCCTCCCCGGCCAGCCCCGCGGAGTCGTCGCCTCCGGTCCGGCGACCGCCCGCGCCGTCAACGTACTGGCCCCCAACGCCTCGGCCATGACCCTGGACGGCACCAACACCTGGCTCGTCTCGGAGCCCGGCTCCGAGCTGGCCGTCGTCATCGACCCCGGCCCGCTGGACGAGGGGCACCTGAGGGCCGTCGTCGCCACCGCCGAGCAGGCCGGCAAGCGCGTCGCCCTGACCCTCCTCACCCACGGCCACCCCGACCACGCCGAGGGCGCGGGCCGCTTCGCCGAGCTGACCGGTACGAAGGTCCGCGCGCTCGACCCCGCCCTGCGCCTCGGCGACGAGGGCCTGGCCGCGGGCAGCGTGATCCGCACCGGCGGCCTGGAGCTGCGCGTCGTCCCCACCCCCGGCCACACCGCCGATTCGCTCTGCTTCCACCTGCCCGCCGACCGGGCCGTCCTGACCGGCGACACGATCCTGGGCCGCGGCACCACCGTCGTCGCGCACCCCGACGGCCGCCTCGGCGACTACCTGGACTCCCTGCGCCGCCTGCGGTCGCTCACCGTCGACGACGGCGTGACCACGGTGCTGCCGGGCCACGGACCCGTTCTGGAGGACGCCCAGGGCGCCGTCGAGTACTACCTGGCCCACCGCGCCCACCGGCTCGCGCAGGTCGAGACGGCGGTGGAGAACGGCTTCGTCACCCCCGAGGCGGTCGTCGCCCAGGTCTACGCCGATGTGGACCGCTCGCTCTGGCCGGCCGCCACGTGGTCGGTCCAGGCGCAGCTGGAGTACCTTCGTGATCACGGACTGATCCCGGGGGGGCCCGAATGAACACACTGCTCGTCCTGCTCGCACTGCTCGCCGCCGCCGGCTGGGTCATCTCGACGGTGACCCTGCGCACGAGGGCCCTGGCCGCCCGGGCCGACCGGCTGGAGCGGCGCCTGGGCCTGGTGCTGGAGCACTTCGGCATCGAGGAGCCTGAGCCCGCCGGGCTGGACGGCGTACGGGGCCTGAAGCGCGAGGGCCGCGAGGTGGCGGCCGTCAAGCGGTACCGGGAGATCACCGGCGCGGGTCTGCTGGAGGCCAAGCAGGCGGTCGAGGCGCTGGACGCCGCCCCGCGCGCCTGACCTCCCCCGGAACGGACACCCCCTAGCGCGGTGCCTTCGTCCCGTGCCGGGCCGTGTACTCCGCCGCGAGCCACGGGCCGAGGTCCTCGACGTACGCCCGCACCACCGCCGGGTCCTCGACGGGGGCCAGCACCACGGCGGCCGCGGCCCGCATCTGCGCGGCCCGCCGCGGGTAGTACCGGCCGAAGACCTCCGCCGACTCGGTGAGGTCGCTGGTCCAGCCGCCCCACCGGGGCATGACCAGCGTGAACCCGGTGCGCACCAGGTGCCGTGCGAAGCCACGGCTCAGCCGGCGGTACTCGGCCGGCTCCGAGGCGGCCTCGAACCGCTCCCGCCAGCCGGGCAGCAGGCGGGCCAGGTCCCCGTTGGTCTCCCGGGCGAGCAGGCCGTCGGGACGGTAGCGGGGCAGGTGCTCGGCCAGGTCGTCGCCGAGCAGCGGCGTGCACAGGCAGGCCAGGAACCAGCCCAGGTCGTAACGTTCCTGCTCGCTCAGCAGCCGGTCCTTGCCGAACAGCAGGATGCCGACGCCGTCGATCTCCGGGAAGTCCTCGTCGAGGCCGCGCCCCAGTACCTCGGCGGTGTCCCGGTCCTCGTCGGAGGGTTCGTGGTGCAGGGCGAGCAGCAGGTCGAGGTCGGAGCGTCCGGGGCGGGCGGTCCCGCGCGGGACGGACCCGTAGAGGTAGGCGCTGTGCAGCCGGGCTCCGTACGCCTCCGCGGTGCGGGCGCGCGCGGCGGCGACCAGGGCCGAGAAGGCGGGCTGGACCCGGCCGAGGGACCCCTCACGCTCGAAGTGGCCGTCCGCGTCCAGACCTCTGCGTTCCATGATCCCCAGTCTGCCCGTCCGGGCCCGGGGACGCGGAAGGGGCCCCGCCCTCTCGGGCAGGACCCCTCACGGTGAGGCCGGGTGCGTCAGCGAGAGCGCTTCGCGAGGCGCTCCACGTCCAGCAGGATCACGGCGCGCGCCTCCAGGCGCAGCCAGCCGCGGCCCGCGAAGTCGGCCAGGGCCTTGTTCACGGTCTCGCGGGAGGCGCCGACGAGCTGGGCCAGCTCCTCCTGCGTCAGGTCGTGCACGACGTGGATGCCCTCCTCCGACTGCACGCCGAAGCGGCGCGACAGGTCGAGGAGCGCGCGGGCCACGCGGCCCGGAACGTCGGAGAAGACCAGGTCGGACATCTGGTCGTTGGTCTTGCGCAGGCGGCGGGCGACGGCGCGCAGCAGCGCGGTCGCGACCTCGGGCCGGGCGTTGAGCCACGGCTGGAGGTCACCGTGGCCGAGGCCGAGGAGCTTGACCTCGGTCAGCGCGGTGGCGGTGGCGGTGCGCGGGCCCGGGTCGAAGAGCGACAGCTCGCCGATCAGCTCGCCGGGGCCGAGGACGGCCAGCATGTTCTCGCGACCGTCGGGGGAGGTGCGGTGGAGCTTCACCTTGCCCTCGGTCACGACATACAGCCGGTCGCCGGGGTCGCCCTCGTGGAACAGGGCGTCACCGCGTGCGAGGGTCACCTCGCCCATGGAGGCGCGGAGCTCCGCGGCCTGCTCGTCATCGAGCGCCGCGAAGAGCGGGGCGCGCCGCAGAACGTCGTCCACGAGTCTCTCTCCTATGTCGACCAGCTCAGGGGACCGGTCTCCCATTTTGCCGGACGGCTCAAACAGTGCGATCAATCACTACCTAGGATGCCGGACGCGGGCCCGTGCTGTGTGGTGAGCGGCCGATCGGGGTGGTGTTACCTGAGGTCCGGGCGGGTGTCGGTGCCCGGCCTTAGGCTGGCCGGGTGTCCAATAAGCCGGTGAGAGCACAGGCCAAGGGGTCCGCAGGAGTGACGGCGGCCCATAATTCTGCCGTGGGCGAACAAGCCCCTGCGGAGGCGTCCGGGGCGGTCCGGTCGGGCCCCCAGGGCAAAGCTTCGGCCAAGAAACCGAAGTCCGCGACCGCAGGCACGACCAGGGGCGCGGCCGCAGACGCGGCCGCGGACGCCGGCGCGGGCGCGTCGGGCGCCACCGCCGCCACGGTCACGCCCTCCAGGTCCCGGGCGGCGGCCAGGCCCGAATCCCGCCTGGCCATGATCCGCAGAGCCCGGCGGATCAACCGCGAGCTGGCCGAGGTCTACCCGTACGCCCATCCGGAGCTGGACTTCCGCAACCCCTTCGAGCTCCTGGTCGCCACCGTCCTGTCCGCGCAGACCACCGACCTGCGCGTGAACCAGACGACCCCGGCGCTGTTCGCCGCCTACCCGACCCCCGAGGACATGGCCGCGGCCGTGCCGGAGGAACTGGAGGAGCTGATCCGGCCGACCGGGTTCTTCCGGATGAAGGCGAAGTCGCTGCTCGGCCTCTCCCAGGCCCTGCGGGACCGCTTCGACGGCGAGGTCCCCGGCCGCCTCGAAGACCTGGTCACCCTGCCCGGCGTCGGCCGCAAGACGGCCAATGTCGTCCTCGGCAACGTCTTCGGAGTCCCCGGGATCACCGTCGACACCCATTTCGGACGGCTGGTGCGCCGCTTCAAGTGGACCGAGCAGGAGGACCCGGAGAAGGTCGAGGCGGAGATCTGCGCGATCTTCCCCAAGAGCGAGTGGACGATGCTCTCGCACCGCGTCGTCTTCCACGGCCGCCGGATCTGCCACGCCCGCAAGCCCGCCTGCGGCGCCTGCCCCATCGCCCCGCTCTGCCCGGCGTACGGGGAGGGCGAGACCGACCCGGAGAAGGCCAAGAAGCTGCTGAAGTACGAGAAGGGCGGCTACCCGGGCCAGCGGCTCTCCCCGCCCCCGGACTACCCGGGCCGCCCCGCCGCCCCGCTGGGAGCCCCTACGGAGGCCTGAGTGAGGGCTGAGCGAGGGCTGAGCCGGGCCTGAGCCGGGCATGAGCGCGGCCGGGGGCGCGCGGCCAGCCCGCCGCGCGCCCCCGTAGGAACGAATCCGTACCCGGACCGCGTTCAGCGGTGTGGGAACGGGGTCCGCAGGAGACGGTGTTCAACAGGAGATCGGGGACAGGGGTGCCTATGACGCGCGGTACGCAGGACGAGACCACGGCCGCCGCCCGCGGGGACGGCGGCCTCACCCTCAGCACCGAGGGCCTGCCCGCCTGGCTGGACCCGGTCGTGGAGGCCGCCCGTACCGTGCGCCCGCGCCAGCTCAGCCGCTTCCTGCCGCCCGAGGACGGCCGGGGCCGGCAGTCCGCCGTGCTGATCCTCTTCGGCGAGGGCCCGCGCGGTCCCGAACTGCTGCTCCAGGAGCGCGCCGGCACCCTGCGCTCGCACGCGGGTCAGCCCTCCTTCCCCGGCGGCGCCCTCGATCCGCAGGACGGCGACCCGCACACCACCGGCCCGCTGCGCGCCGCGCTGCGCGAGGCCGAGGAGGAGACCGGCCTCGATCCGGCCGGCGTCCAGCTCTTCGGGGTGCTGCCCCGGCTCTACATCCCCGTCAGCGAGTTCGTCGTCACCCCGGTGCTCGGCTGGTGGCGCGAACCGTCCCCGGTCGGCGCGGTGGACCCGGCCGAGACGGCCCGGGTCTTCACGGTGCCCGTGGCGGATCTCACGGACCCCCGGCACCGGGTGACCGTGGTACACCCGCGCGGCCACCAAGGCCCCGCATTCACGGTCGAATCGGCCCTCGTCTGGGGCTTCACCGCCGGAGTGATCGACCGCATCCTGCACTTCGCGGGCTGGGAGCGCCCGTGGGACCGCTCACGTCAGGTCCCACTCGACTGGCACGCATGAGACGGTGACCCTCGTGAACGTGCTGGACATCCTGCTGCTGGTCGCCGCCGTGTGGTTCGCGATCGTGGGCTACCGCCAGGGGTTCGTCGTCGGCATCCTGTCGGTGATCGGCTTCCTCGGCGGTGGTCTCATCGCCGTGTCCCTGCTGCCCCTGATCTGGGACCGGGTGACGGACAACGGCACCCAGGTGACGACCACCGTCGTCGTGATCGCCGTCGTCGTGATCATCATCTGTGCCTCGATCGGCCAGGCCCTGACCACCCATCTGGGCAACCGGCTGCGGCGCCACATCACCTGGTCGCCCGCCCGCGCGCTCGACGCGACCGGCGGCGCGCTGGTCAACGTCGTCGCGATGCTGCTGGTGGCCTGGCTGATCGGCTCGGCGCTCGCCGGGACCTCACTTCCCACGCTGGGCAAGGAGGTCCGCAACTCCAAGGTGCTCCTCGGCGTGTCCCGGGTGCTCCCGGCGCAGGCGAACACCTGGTTCTCGGACTTCAGTTCCACCCTGGCCCGCAACGGCTTCCCCCAGGTCTTCAGCCCGTTCTCCAACGAGCCCATCACCGAGGTCAAGCCGCCCGACCCGGCCCTGGC
Source organism: Streptomyces sp. NPDC002032 (assembly GCF_042890765.1). Lineage (NCBI taxonomy): Bacteria > Bacillati > Actinomycetota > Actinomycetes > Kitasatosporales > Streptomycetaceae > Streptomyces > Streptomyces sp. NPDC002032. The sequence goes on from NZ_JBIASM010000006.1 coordinate 320,189, forward strand.
CCGCAGCGCGGTCGCCGAGCAGGCGAAGCTCTCGATCGTGAAGGTCGTCGGCACCGCCCCGAGTTGCAGCAAGGTCCTGGAGGGCACGGGCTTCGTCTTCGCGCCGGGCAAGGTGATGACCAACGCCCATGTCGTCGGCGGGGTCGTCGAACCGACCGTGCAGGTCGGCGGCGAGGGCAAGCTCTTCGACGGCAAGGTGGTGCTCTACGACTGGGAGCGCGACATCGCCGTGCTGGACGTGCCCAAGCTGCGCGCCCCGGCCCTGGAGTTCACCGACAAGGACGCCACGAGCAGCAGCGACGCGATCGTGGCCGGTTTCCCCGAGAACGGCGCCTACGACGTCCGCGCGGCCCGCGTCCGCGGCCGGATCAACGCCAACGGCCCGGACATCTACCACCGGGGCACCGTCCGCCGCGACGTCTACTCGCTGTACGCGACCGTCCGCCAGGGCAACTCCGGCGGCCCCCTGCTGACGCCCGAAGGCCGGGTGTACGGGGTCGTCTTCGCGAAGTCGCTCGACGACCCGAACACCGGCTACGCCCTGACGGCCGACGAGATCCGGGACGACATCCGCCTCGGGAAGACCTCGGAGCGCCGGGTCGACACCCAGGGCTGCGCCCTCTGACCCCACCGGGCCCCGGACGCCGCCGGGTCCCCGGTCTCCGGGGCCTCCGGGGCCCTACATCCGGGGATGGCGCAGCCGCGCCGAGACCCATCGGGCGCGGCGGCGCAGGATGCGGGGGATCCCCAGCCGGGGGTCGACGTGACCGTCCCGGACGGTCCTGTCGTGCGTGCCCGGCGCGGTGGCCGAGCGGCGTTCGTGTGCGGTGTCACCGTGGTCGTGCGTCCAGCCCATACAACGAGCTGTGCCCGGGCCCCAAGGTCCGTAACCCCCCTCGGGGCGGCCAATTGGCCTATGCGCCGGGCAATTGAACGCTCATGTGAATGTCGTACGAAAGCTCCGCCAAACCGGCGAACGGTCCGTCAGGGGCTCGGCGGACGCCCGGCGGACGCCCGGCGGAGCCCGGCGGACGGCCCGTCAGCGGTCGGGCTCGGGGTCTTTCAGCCAGTTCACCAACTCGGTGGAGAACGCCGCCGGGTCCTCCTCGTGCGGGAAGTGCCCCAGGCCGTCGAAGAGCCGCCAGCGGTACGGGGCTTCGACGTACTCCCCTGAGCCGGCCGCGCTGCGGGTGCGCATCACCGGGTCGAGCGAGCCGTGCAGGTGCAGCGTCGGCACCCGTACGGGCCGCTTCATCCGCCGGTAGAACTGCAGTCCGTCCGGCCGGGCCATCGAGCGCATCATCCAGCGGTAGGGCTCGATCGAGCAGTGCGCGGTCGAGGGGATGCACATCGCCCTGCGGTACACGGCGAGGGCCTCCTCGTCGGAGCCCTCCGAGCCGTCGGCCTGGAGCCGGGGTCCGGACCACTCCCGGATCAGCTCGCCCACCAGGGCCCCGCCGTCGGCGACCAGTTGCCGCTCGGGGACGAACGGCCGCTGGAACCCCCAGATGTGGGAGCTCGCCCGGGTCTGCCCGAAGTCGGCCAGCATCGCCGAGCGCCAGCGGCGCGGATGCGGCATGGAGGAGACGACCAGCCGGCGGACCAGCTTGGGCCGCATCACGGCCGCCGTCCAGGCGAGGTAGCCGCCCAGGTCGTGCCCGACGAGGGCGGCGTCCGGCTCGCCGAGGGACCGGATGACCCCGGTGATGTCCAGTGCCAGGTTCGCGGGGTCGTAGCCGCGCGGAGTGCGGTCGCTGCCGCCCACCCCGCGCAGGTCCATCGCCACCGCGCGGTACCCGGCGTCCGCGAGGGCGGTCAGCTGGTGCCGCCAGGTCCACCAGAACTGCGGGAACCCGTGCAGCAGGAGCACCAGCGGCCCGTCGCCGACCTCCGCGACGTGGAAGCGGGCCCCGTTCGCGGCGACGTCCCGGTGGGTCACCGCCCGGCCGCCGGGAAGGCCGATCCGTACCGCCGAAGCAGCGGTGGGCGCAGGGCTGGAGTCCGGCGAGGGGGCTGTCATGAAGACGAGCGTGCCACACCCACGGCCTGGTCACTCACCGGCCGCGGATGCGGCTTGACGGTGCTGACGACGGCGGCGGTCCGCTTGACGGAGTCGATGGTCTTCACCGGCGGCTTGACCTTCTTGAACTTCGCCACGGCGAGGAGCCCGATCAGGCCCGCGAGCAGCCAGAACGCGCCGCCGACGATGAGGAAGGACCAGGCCAGGCCGAGGCCGAGATTGTGGATCCCGTAGGCCGCGGCGAAACTCAGTACGGGGAGGGAGAACAGCAGCAGTACGCCCGCCACGATGGCGGCCCCGCTGCCGATTCCCGCGCGCTTGACGTCCTGCTTGATCTCGACCTTGGCGAGGGCGATCTCGTCGTGCACCAGGGCCGACATCTCGGCGGTGGCCGAGGCGACCAGCTGGCCGAGCGTGCGCTCGGCTCCCGGAGCCCCTTGGTCCACTGCGCTCATCTCTGATCTCCCTCTGTCGTCTGCTGCCGACGGTTGTCCTGCGTCTCCGTCAGATCATGCCGGACGGTCGGCCCCGGTGCTGGACCCGCCCGCCGGTTCGCCCGCCGGGTCGTCCGCGGATCCGGGCGCCGCCGCGTCCAGCGGTCCGCGGGCCGCCGCGGCCGCGGCCGCGGCCCGGCGGCGGTGTTCGGCGGCCTTGTCCTCGTGGATCTTCGCCATCCGCAGGTGGTACGCCGGGTTGTCCTGCTCGTAGATGTCCGGGATCCCGTCGAGGTCCTCGTCGCGCTCCTCGTCCTCGGTCAGCTTCTGGTAGCGGCGGTTGCGCATCTTGAGCATGACGCTCGCGACGATCGCCGCGATCAGGGAGCCGATCAGGACGGAGGCCTTGATCTCGTCGGTCAGTACGGGGTCGTCGGTGAAGGCGAGTTCGCCGATCAGGAGGGAGACGGTGAAGCCGATGCCGGCGAGGGAGGCCACGGCCAGCACGTCGGGCCAGGCGAGGTCCTCGTTGAGTTCGGCCTTGGTGAAGCGGGCCGCGAGCCAGGTGCCGCCGAAGATGCCGACCGTCTTGCCGACGACCAGGCCGAGGACCACGCCGAGGGTCTCCGGGCGGGTGAAGACCTGCGCGATGGCCTCGTCGGAGAGCGAGACACCGGCCGAGAAGAGGGCGAAGAGCGGGACGGCCAGGCCGGCCGAGACCGGCCGTACGAGGTGCTCGATGTGCTCGCCGGGGGAGTGGTCCTCGCCGTCCTTGCGGGTGCAGCGCAGCATCAGGCCCATCGCCACTCCGGCGATGGTCGCGTGGACGCCGCTGTTGTACATCAGGCCCCAGATGACCAGGGCCAGCGGTACGTACACGTACCAGCCCCGTACGCCCACGCGCAGCAGGAACCAGAAGAGGACCAGGCCGAGGACGGCCCCGCCGAGGGCCCAGAAGTTCAGCTCGCTGGTGAAGAACACCGCGATGATCAGGATGGCGAAGAGGTCGTCGACGACGGCCAGGGTCAGCAGGAAGGCGCGCAGCGCGGACGGCAGCGAGGTGCCGATGACCGCGAGGACGGCGAGCGCGAAGGCGATGTCGGTCGCGGTGGGAACCGCCCATCCGCCGAGCGAGCCGCCGCCCACCGTGTTGACCAGGACGTAGACCAGCGCGGGCGCGGCCATGCCGCACACGGCGGCGATGACCGGGAGGGCGGCGGCCTTGGCGTCGCGCAGGTCGCCCGCGACGAGTTCGCGCTTGAGTTCGATGCCGGCGACGAAGAAGAAGATCGCGAGCAGGCCGTCGGCCGCCCAGTGTTGGAGCGAGAGGTCCAGGCCGAGGGCGGCGGGCCCGATGTGGAAGGACCGCACGCGTTCGTAGCTGTCGGCCAGCGCGGGGATGTTCGCCCAGGTGAGTGCGGCGATGGCGGCCACCAGAAGCAGGATGCCGCCCACGGTCTCGGTGCGCAGCGCGTCGGCGACGAAGCGGTGCTCGGGCAGGGTGAGCCTGCCGAGGAACTTGCGGCGGGTGCTGGGCGGGGGCGTGGCCACGGTGGGGAACCTCCGGGTGGTCGACGGCATGGCAAATGCAGTTGCCGACCAGACTTCCCGGCGCACCCTGAGATCCCTCGGAGGTCCTGGACTTCCCGGAACTCCTGGAGAACGTCAATTATTGACGTTTCCTTTACCCTACAGGGTCCGCGCGGTCGTATCGGGTGATCTTCACCTTAAACGGGAGGAGGGCGCCCGGCGCGTTGTGCGCCGGACGCCCTCCGGGCCTTGGCCCGCCTGCCGCTCCGCTGCCGGTCAGTCCTCGCTGGAGGCGCTGGGCAGCTTGGTCTGGATCAGGTCCATGACCGAGGAGTCGGCCAGAGTGGTGACGTCACCGACGGCGCGGTCCTCCGCCACGTCGCGCAGCAGACGCCGCATGATCTTGCCGGACCGGGTCTTCGGCAGCTCCTGCACGGGGACGATCCGCTTCGGCTTGGCGATCGGGCCGAGCGTGGCGCCCACGTGGTTGCGCAGCTCCCCGACCAGGGTGTCGGTCTCGGTGGCGGTGCCGCGCAGGATCACGAAGGCCACGATGGCCTGGCCGGTGGTCTCGTCCTTGGCGCCCACGACGGCCGCCTCGGCGACGGAGGGGTGCGAGACGAGCGCCGACTCCACCTCGGTGGTCGAGATGTTGTGGCCCGACACGAGCATCACGTCGTCGACCCGGCCGAGCAGCCAGATGTCGCCGTCGTCGTCCTTCTTGGCGCCGTCGCCCGCGAAGTACTTGCCCTCGAAACGGGACCAGTAGGTGTCGACGAACCGCTGGTCGTCGCCCCAGATGGTGCGCAGCATCGACGGCCACGGCTCGGTGAGGACGAGGTACCCGCCCCCGCCGTTGTCGACCTCGCGGCCCTCGTCGTCCACGACGGTGGCACCGATGCCGGGCAGCGCGCGCTGCGCGGAGCCGGGCTTGGTCTCGGTGACACCCGGCAGCGGGGCGATCATCATGGCGCCGGTCTCGGTCTGCCACCAGGTGTCCACGATCGGGCAGCGGTCGCCGCCGATGTGCTTGCGGTACCAGATCCAGGCCTCGGGGTTGATCGGCTCGCCGACCGAGCCCAGCACGCGCAGGCTCGACAGGTCGAACTTCGCGGGGATGTCGTCGCCCCACTTCATGAACGTACGGATCGCCGTGGGCGCGGTGTAGAGGATGGTGACGCCGTACTTCTGCACGACCTCCCAGAACCGGCCCTGGTGCGGCGTGTCCGGCGTGCCCTCGTACATCACCTGGGTGGCGCCGTTGGCGAGCGGCCCGTAGACGATGTAGGAGTGCCCGGTGACCCAGCCGATGTCGGCGGTGCACCAGTAGACGTCGCTCTCCGGCTTGAGGTCGAAGACGGCGTGGTGGGTGTACGCCGCCTGCGTGAGGTAGCCGCCCGAGGTGTGCAGGATGCCCTTCGGCTTCCCGGTGGTGCCCGAGGTGTACAGGATGAAGAGCGGGTGCTCGGCGTCGAAGGCCTGCGGGGCGTGCTCGGTGGACTGGCGGCCGACCGCGTCGTGCCACCAGACGTCCCGGCCCTCGGTGAAGGCGGTGTCCTGGCCGGTCCGGCGGACCACGAGGACGTGCTCGACCTGCGGGCACTTGGCTACGGCCTCGTCGATGGCGGGCTTGAGCGCGCTGGGCTTGCCGCGGCGGTAGCCGCCGTCGGCGGTGATCACCAGCTTGGCGTCGGCGTCCTGGATGCGGGAGGCGACGGCGTCGGCGGAGAAACCGCCGAAGACCACCGAGTGCGCGGCGCCGACGCGGGCGCAGGCGAGCATCGCGACGACCGCTTCGGGGATCATCGGCAGGTAGACGGCGACCCGGTCGCCGGCCCGGACCCCGAGCTCGGTGAGGGCGTTGGCGGCCTGCGAGACCTCGTCCTTGAGCTGGGCGTAGGTGATCGAGCGGCTGTCGCCGGGCTCCCCCTCGAAGTGGATGGCCACGCGGTCGCCGTTGCCGGCCTCGACGTGCCGGTCCACGCAGTTGTACGCCACGTTCAGCTTGCCGTCGGCGAACCACTTCGCGAAGGGCGGGTTGCTCCAGTCGAGCGTTTCGGTCGGCTCGGTGTCCCAGGTCAGCCGCCGGGCCTGCTCGGCCCAGAAGCCCAGCCGGTCCGCGTCGGCCTGCGCGTACGCCCCTTCGGTCACGTTGGCGGCGGCGGCCAGAGCGGCGGGCGGTGCGAACCGGCGCTCCTCTTTGAGCAGATTGGCCAGGCTGTCATTGCTCACGACATCTCCCTTTCCCAGGGTGTCCGTTGTGTCCCCGGGCATAGCTCATCAGGTCAGACGCCCAGGTGACAAGGGGTAGCCGAGAATTGGTTTAGACCTATACCACGACTGGGCCCGCACTCCGCAGGGACGGGCGGTCCGCGCCGACGGACCGCGCGCAGCGGCCCCCTCCCGCTACAGGGCGCGGGAGGGGGCCAACGGCTTGCACGGATACGGGAGGGTATCGGTTCGGGAGGGATGCCGGTCAGGCGTTCTGCCCCACGCTGTCGAAAACCCGACAATCGAAGAAGTCCTCGCCCTCCGACAGCAGGTACGCCTGTGCCTCGCCCACGTGGAAGTACATCCCGTGCAGCTCCAGCGTGCCCTCGGCGAGCCGCCGGGCCACGGACTCGTGCGCCCGCAGGTGTTCCAGCTGCTGCACCACATTGGTCAGGCACAACTGCTCCACGGCGTCCGCCGGGAGCCGCCCCGCGATCCGGGCCCAGGCGTGGTGGCGGCTGGCCATCCGCTCCAGGCTCGGCAGCCCGTGCCGCAGCCAGCGGCGCAGCGGCGTCATCGGCGCTCCGGGGTGGGAGTTCAGCAGGGCCTGCATGGCCCCGCAGCCCGAGTGCCCGCACACCGTGATGCTGTCCACCTGGAGCACGTCCACGGCGTACTCGATGGCCGCCGCGACCGAGTCGTCGGTGGCTTCGGCGCCGGGCAAGGGGACCAGGTTGCCCACATTGCGGACGGTGAACAGGTCCCCGGGGCCGCTGGCCGTGATCATGCTGGTCACCAGGCGGGAGTCCGCGCAGGTCAAGAAGAGCTGCGAGGGCCGCTGTCCCTCCCGGGCCAGCCGGGCCAGCTCGTCGCGGACGTGCGGGGCGGTGTCCCGCTGGAAGGCGCTGATCCCGCTGGCGAGCTGACCCGCGCCCCGGCGGCGGGGCGCGGCCGCCACGGCGTCGCGGGGCTCGGCGGCGCTGGGGATCGCGGCGGTGGCCTCACCGGAGGCCGCCGGGTCCGCCGGGCGCGGGGCGCGGTGGTCGCAGTGGTTCTGCCAGGGGGTCCACGGGCGGCAGCAGTGGTGCGCCCCCCGTCCCTCGCCCCGGTGGCCGCCGGCCCCGCCGATCGCGGTGCTCCCGCCGGCCATTGCCTGACCGGCCCCGGTGGGGGAGTCCCGGTCCGCTTCCGGGCCGGCTCCGCCCGGCGCCGTCCCGATGACCGGCCCGGGGCCGCCGCGGGAGATGGCGGCCCCGGCCCGCCCGGTCAGTTCTGTGGAGCCCCCGTGCGCGTTGTGGGAGTCCTGCCAGTCCTGGAGGATCTCGTAGGCGGCGTGGTCGATGAACGAGCCGTCCAACTCGACGACGGCGTGGCCCCCGTGGGGGATCGAGTTCAGGACCCGGCTCAGGCGCGGCACGGCCAGGAAGGTCAACTGCCCGCGTGCCCGCACCCGGTGGACGCCGTCCACGACCTCCAGGGTGATCCTCGTGCGCGCCAGCCGGTGCATGGCCAGGGCCACGGCCACGGCGATGCCGACGGCGACGCCCTCCAGGACCCCGCCGAACACCACGGCCACGATGGTGGCCGCGTAGACCAGGACTTCCCGGTACCGGGTGACGGTCCTCAGGTGCGTGATGCTGACCACCTGGATGCCGACGGCCAGCACCAGCGCCGCCAGCGCCGCCAGCGGGATCAGGTCGAGCACCGGGACGAGCAGCCCGGCGGCGAGTACCACCCACAGTCCGTGCAACATGGCCGATTTCCGGCTCACGGCACCGGCCTTGACGTTCGCCGCGCTGCGCACGGCCACGGCGGCGACGGGCAGTCCGCCGAGCATCCCGGAGACGATGTTGGCGGCGCCCTGCCCGCGCAGTTCGCGGTCGAGGTCGGCGCGGGGCGGGCGCTCGCCCGTACCGCGCGCGGAGGCGATCAGCTTGTCGGTGGCGACCGAGGACATCAGGGACTCGACGCTGCCGACGAGGGTGATGGTCAGCACGGCGGCGATGATCCCGAGCACCGGGCCCTGGGGCAGCTCCGGCAGGGTGTGGCCGCTCCAGGACGGCAGGTCCACGCGGGGCAGGTCGAGCCCCGCCAGGGCGGCGAAGGCGGTCGCCGCGGCGACCGCGGCCAGGGCGGCGGGCACCTTGCGCAGGGCCCGGCCGACCGGCCCGGGGACGCGGGACCAGCCCAGCAGGACGCACAGCGTCAGCGCGCTCACCCCGAGCGCGGCCGGATGCAGATCGGCCAACTGGGCGGGCAGGCCAAGCACGTTGGCGAGCGCCGAGCTCTGCGGGGTGCCGCCGAGCACGATGTGCAGCTGGGCCAGCGCGATGGTCACGCCGATGCCGGCCAGCATTCCGTGCATGATCGCCGGGCTCACCAGCAGGGCCGAGCGCGCGGTGCGCAGGAAGGCCAGCCCGAGCTGGCAGCAGCCGGCCAGGACCGTGATGGCGCAGGTGGTGCGCCAGCCGTAGTGCTGGATCAACCCGGCCGTCACCACGGTGAGTCCGGCGGTCGGCCCGCTCACCTGGAGCGGGGCGCCGCCGAGCCGGCCGGCCACGATCCCGCCCACCGCGGCGGCCACCAGCCCCGCTTGCAGGGGGGCTCCGGCGGTCAGGGCGATGCCCAGCGAGAGGGGGAGCGCGATCAGGAAGACGGCGACGGAGGCGGAGAGGTCCGCCTGGAGCCCCTTGGGGCGCGGGCCGCCGTGGTCGGTGCTTTTGGTCAGGGAAGGGGGGGTGGCTGTCGTCATGGGTTCCCGTCTCCTCGGGGAGGGGTGAAGCGGCGGGAGTCTCAACACTCGGTAAATGAACGGTAATGGAGAGTAAAGGCTGGTGGTAGGCAATGCGGGCAAATGGGCTACGAATTAGCACTCAGGGGTGATTAAGTATTTTGTCTGGCTTGTCATACCTTCCTTAAAGCAGACCGCATGGGACGTTGCGTCGCGGAAGTCCAGCGATGGAACTGCGAGGGAGAGGTGTGCGGATGATCGCCGCCACGAAGAAGATCGCCGGCGGCCTGGTCGCCACGGCCCTGGTGCTGGGCGTTGCCGGGTGCAGCACCTCCGAGCCGGCCAGGCCCGGCGCCCCCGGCGGCCAGAGCGCGAAGAAGGGCCCCGCCGCCCAGGAGGCCCCCGGCAGCGTCAACCGTCCCATCGGCGACGGTTCGACGGCCTACACCGGCGCGCAGCCGAACGTGCGGAAGCCGGAGAAGCTCAAGCCCGGAGAGAAGCCCCCGCAGTTCGTGGTGTTCTCGTGGGACGGGGCCGGCGAGGACAGCCAGAAGCTCTTCTCGCACTTCCGCGAGGTCGGCAAGCAGTACAACGCCCGGATGACCTACTTCCTCAGCGGCGTCTACATGCTGCCGGAGGAGAAGCGTTCGCTCTACACCGCGCCGCAGCACTCCCCGGGCCTGTCCGACATCGGCTTCGGCGACGTCCAGGGCATCAAGGACACCGCCACCCAGGTCCGCGAGGCATGGCTGGAGGGGAATGAGATCGGCACCCACTTCAACGGCCACTTCTGCGGGCCCGACGGGGGCGTCGGCACCTGGTCCGTGGAGGAGTGGAAGAGCGAGATCAACCAGGCCAAGTCGTTCGTCAAGAGCTGGAAGACGAACACCCCGGCCCTCAAGGACACGGCGGCGCTGCCCTTCGACTACGACAAGGAGATGGTCGGCGCCCGCACCCCCTGCCTCGAAGGCCAGAAGAACTTCATGCTGGCGGCGAAGGACATGGGATTCCGCTACGACTCCAGCGGCATCAGCAAGCAGATCTGGCCCAAGAAGACGGACGGTCTCTGGGACATCCCGCTCCAGCTGGTGCCCATGCCGGGCCGTGCCTTCGACACGCTCAGCATGGACTACAACTACATGGTCAACCAGTCCGGGACGACCACCCAGGGCGACCCGACCCAGCACGAGTACTGGGGCGACCAGATGCGCGACGGCCTGCGCCAGGCCTTCGACCGCGTCTACCAGGGCAACCGTGCGCCGCTGATCATCGGCAACCACTTCGAGTCGTGGAACGGCGGCACCTACATGCGTGCCGTCGAGGAGTCCATCAAGACCATGTGCACCAAGCCCGAGGTCCGCTGCGTGCCCTTCCGCGAGCTGGTCGACTGGCTGGACGCGCAGGACCCCAAGACCCTGGAGTGGATGCGCGGCCTCGACGTCGGCCAGAGCCCGAAGGAGGGCTGGACGAAGTTCCTCACCGCGGGGCCGCCGCCCGCCGCGCCGACGGCCCCGGTCGCGGTCAAGCCGGCTGAGGAGCAGGCCGGGGCGTCGGACGAGGGCTGATCAGGGCCTCGTGCAGGACGAAACCGGGGTCGATCTGGTCCGCCAGGTCGACCCCGGTCTTGGCGTTCCCCCAGCTCTCCGCGTTGCGGAGGTGGAAGTGCACCATCTGCTCGGTGTACCGCTGCCAGTCGCGGTCGGCGTAGGAGTCCTCGGCGGCGTCCTGGAGGGTCTGGAGCGCGAGCCTGTTGGTGGCCTCCAGCAGTTCGAACCGGGCCGGCCGGCCCTTCTCCATCGCCCGCACCCAGTCGGAGTGCCCGAAGGTGACGAGCAGGTCCTCGCCCACCTCGTCCTGGAGGAACTCGATGTCCTCCGGCCCCTGCACCTTGTTCCCGACCACCTTGAGCGCGACCCCGAAGTCCCTCGCGTACTCCTTGTACTGGCGGTAGACGGAGACGCCCTTGCGGGTCGGCTCGGCGACGAGGAAGGTCACGTCGAAGCGGGTGAACATGCCCGAGGCGAAGGAGTCGGAACCCGCCGTCATGTCGACGACGACGTACTCCTCCGGGCCGTCGACCAGGTGGTTGAGGCAGAGCTCGACCGCGCCGACCTTCGAGTGGTAGCAGGCCACCCCGAGGTCGGCCTCGGTGAACGGCCCCGTCGCCATCAGCCGTACGGGATCCCCGTCGAGCAGCAGCGTGCGCGCGCAGGCCTCGTACACCGGGTTGTCCTCGGTGACCCGCAGCAGACGCGAACCGGCGCCGGGCGGGGTGGTCTTGATCATGCTGTCGGCGGAGGCGATGCGCGCGTTCGAGCCGCGCAGGTACTCCTTGATGAGGGGCAGGTGCGCGCCCAGGGCGGGCAGCGCGGCCGCCTCGTCCTCGTCGAGCCCGAGGGCCGCTCCGAGGTGCTGGTTGATGTCGGCGTCCACCGCGACGACGGCGGCTTCATTGGCTGCGAGGTGGCGGATGAAGAGGGAGGACAGCGTCGTCTTCCCGCTGCCGCCCTTTCCCACGAAAGCGATCTTCATGTTCACCAAGCGTAGTGGACCGATCGCTGGGTGTGGTCAAGGTGAGTGAAGAAGACCACTCCAAGGAGGGGTCGGTGTCAAGGGCGTGCAGTGCGTAGGCTCCCTACTTATGAGTAGCGCTCCTGACCCGCTGGCGGCCCTCGGTTCCCTGCCGGGCGTCGCAGAGTCCGTGGATTCCGTACGCAAGGCCGTGGACCGGGTCTACGGGCACCGTGTGATGCGCCGGCGCGGTGCGGAGATCACCTCGGAGGCCGCGCTGCGCGGCGCCCGCGGGAGCGCGGCGCTGTCCGGGGCCGACTGGGCGCTGGAAGAGGTGCGCCGGCGGAGCGACTTCGGCGCGGAGGAGCAGGCGCTGACGGTGGGCGCCGCGCTGCGCCTGACCGCCGAAGCGGGCCAGCTGCTGAGCATCTGGCGCCAGTCGCCGCTACGGGTCCTGGCCCGGCTGCACCTGGTGGCGTCCGGCTCGGCCGGGGCCGAGGACGCGGCGGGCCGGCCGCGGCTGGCCGGCGAACCGGTGGACGAACCCCTGGTGGACCTTCCGCTGCCCGGCGCCGACGAGGTCGCGGGACGGCTGGACGGCCTGTCCCGGCTGATCATCGCGGGCGGCTCGGCCCCCGCTCTGATCACGGGCGCGGTGGTGCACGGCGAACTGCTGGCCCTGCGGCCCTTCGGGACCCACAACGGCCTGGTCGCGCGCGCCGCCGAGCGCATCGTGCTGATCAACAGCGGCCTCGACCCGAAGGCGATCTGCCCGGCGGAGGTCGGGCACGCCGAACAGGGCGCGGAGGCCTACCTGGAGGCCTTCGGGGGGTACGTCTCCGGGACCGCGGAAGGGATGGCGGCCTGGATCGCGCACTGCGGGCGGGCGATCGAGCTCGGGGTGCGCGAGTCGACGGCGGTCTGCGAGGCGCTCCAGCGCGGCGCCGCGTAGGGCTCGAAGGGCCTGGGCTGCGCGTTTTCCGCGTTTTCCGGTCCGGGCATGGGTTGCGGCGACACCGCACTGCTCTGGTGTCGCCGCTGGCATTCACGCCCAGTTACCAAGCGTCCTCGATGTATGCCCATCAGGTCGGGAACTCTGCCCGGTTACCTGGTGCGGCTGGCCCGTAATCGACGGGTCGACGTCGCGTGGGTGCTCGGCGTTCATGCTTCGGTCCGTGGGCCTTGCTGCGTTGTAAAGATGATCCTCTCGGATGTTCTTTGGTCTCGCGGGCCGTTGACTCCTTTGTACTCCGCTTTGGAGTAGAGCGAAACCCCTGACCGGAGTTCTTTACTTTCCTGGGCAATTGCGAACGATTCGGACGTCCTAAATCACTCCAGGTCAGGACATCCGGTACCCGGCGTCTGATGGCCCGGGTCAGGGGTCAGGGGTAGGGGGTCGGGGGTCAGGGGTCAGGCGGAAGCGGCGGCCCGGCGGCGGCTGGCGTACCAGACGAGCCCGGCGGTGGCCGCCGCCGCTCCCACCGCCGCGGCGGCGACGAGGGCCGGCCGCGCGGGCATCGAGAGCCCGGGCAGCCGCTGCTTCAGCCGCACCGGCTTGCTGAACACCAGGACCGGCCACTCCCGTGCCACCGCTTCCCGGCGCAGTGCCCGGTCCGGGTTGACCGCGTGTGGATGCCCGACGGCTTCGAGCATCGGCACGTCGGTGAACGAGTCGCTGTACGCGTAGCAGCGGGCGAGGTCGTACCCCTCGGACTCCGCGAGCTCCCGCACGGCCTCGGCCTTGGTGGGCCCGTAGGCGTAGTACTCGATCTCCCCGGTGAAGCAGCCGTCCTCGCCGACCACCATGCGGGTGGCCACGACCCGGTCCGCCCCGAGCATCTCGCCGATCGGCTCGACGACTTCGGCGCCCGAGGTCGACACGATCACCACGTCACGGCCCGCGGTGTGGTGGGCCTCGATGAGGGACGCGGCCTCGTCGTAGATGATCGGGTCGATCAGGTCGTGGAGCGCTTCGGCGACGATCTCGCGGACCTGCTGCACGTTCCACCCCTTGCACAGGGCGGACAGGTATTCGCGCATCCGTTCCATCTGGTCGTGGTCGGCGCCGCCGGCCAGGAAGATGAACTGCGTGTACGCGGTGCGCAGCACGGCCCGCCGGTTGATCAGGCCGCCTTGGTAGAAGGACTTGCTGAACGTCAGAGTGCTGGACTTCGCAATGACCGTCTTGTCCAGGTCGAAGAAGGCGGCGGTCCGAGGCGAGGAGTGCGGCAAGGGCTGATTTTCCACGCACCGAGCATATGCGCCCACCATTCGGCGTAAGGTGTGGCGCGTGGGTTTGCCTGAGAAGGCTCTCGGGTACACCATGGAAGTCACGGATCGTTCGCGACCGTGCTAACCCGGTCTGGCTCCTCCCCCCCCGAGTCGGACCGTGGGGACGACCCCCGCTCTCCCCCCCGGCGGGGGTCGTCGCATGTCCGGACGCGGTTTGCGTCCCATGCCTTCGGCCTTCAGTGACCATCGGTCCGGCCCTCCCTCTTCAGCGGGCCCGCCCGGCGCAGGCCCTCACTCCCCGAACTCGTCACGCTGCGTAGTGGTTCCGGCGCGCTCCGGAACTCATCCGAGTGGGTGGCGAAGTTATTCACAACGGCCTTCTTGTCCACAGTTTTCGAGCAAGATCCACTTCCTTTTCCGGATCGCTGCACCGTGATTCCAGCCGCGAAGTCCGCGGCTCCTGGATTTGCGGCGAGAAGGAGGCGGAGATCGTGGCTGGATCGAAGTCGTGTGAAGCACCGGAGCCCGTGGCGGCCGGTGGGGGCGGGCTGCCCGCCCGTGCGCTCGGGGCCGGAGCCGGTGGCGGCCGGCCGCTCATCATCACCGAGGACCCGCTGCTGCTCGACGACCTGCTGCGGCTGTGCGCCGCCGCCGGCGCCGAGCCGCACGTGCACCATGCGGTGCCGGAGCAAAGCGGAGGCGGCGGTGACCGCAGTGGCGGAAGCGACGCGGGCGGCCGGGGCGGCCTCGGGCCGCGCGGCGAGCCGGGATGGGAATCGGCCCCGCTCGTCCTGGTCGGGGACGACGCCGCCGGCCGCGTGAGCGGAGCGCCGCGCCGGGACGGCGTGTTCCTCGTCGGCCGGGACCTCGACGACCCCCGCGTGTGGCAGCGGGCGGTGGAGATCGGCGCGGAGGAGGTGCTGCGGCTGCCCGACGCCGAGAGCATGCTCGTGGACCGCATCGCGGACGTGGTGGAAGGAGCCGGGCGCCCCGCCCTGACGGTCGGCGTGATCGGCGGCAGCGGCGGGGCCGGCGCCTCCACCCTGGCCTGCGCCCTCGCGCTGAGGGCCGTCCGCACCGGGCAGCGCACCATCCTCATCGACGGCGACCCGCTCGGCGGGGGCATGGACGTCCTGCTCGGCGGTGAGGGCACCGAAGGGCTGCGCTGGCCGGACTTCGCCGCCTCGCGCGGCCGGGTCGGAGCGGGCGCGCTGGAGGAGTCCTTGCCCGAACTGCACGCCCTGCGGGTGCTGAGCTGGGACCGCGGCGACCGGGTGGTCGTGCCGCCCGCCGCGATGCGGTCGGTCGTGGCCGCCGCCCGCAGGCGGGGCGGGGTGGTCGTGGTCGACCTGCCCCGCCGGGTGGACGAGGCCGTGGCGGAGGTGCTGGCCCAACTGGACCTGGTGCTGCTCGTGGTGCCGGGCGAACTGCGGTCGGTGGCCGCCGCGGGCCGGGTGGCCGCCGGAGTACGGATGGTGGCCCGGGACGTGCGGGTCGTCGTCCGGGGGCGCTGCCGGGAAGGGCTCGACGCCGAAGCCGTCGCCCGGCTGCTGGGAGCGCCGCTGGCCGGGGAAGTACCGGTGGAAGTGGGGCTTCCGGGGCGGGTGGCCGAAGGGGAACCGCCGGGCGCGCGCGGCCCGCTGGCCCGCTTCTGCGACGGATTCTGGCAGCGGGTGCTCGGCCCCGCCCAGGGGGTGCCGGCATGAGCGCCGTGCTGCTGGACGCGGTGCGCCGGCATCTGGCAGAGAGCGGGGCCGAGCCCACCCCGGCCCGGGTCGCGGCGGCCCTGCGGGCCCGGGGCCGGCTGCTCGGGGACGCGGAAGTGCTGGGCGTGGCGGAGGAGTTGCGCTCCGAACTGGTCGGCGCGGGGCCGCTGGAGCGGCTGCTCGCCGACCCCGAGGTCACCGATGTCCTGGTGGCCGCCCCCGACCGGGTATGGGTGGACCGGGGCGGCGGGCTGGAGCTGACGGAGGTGACCTTCGCCGACGCCGAGGCCGTGCGCAGACTGGCCCAGCGGCTGGCCGCCGTCGCCGGGCGCCGGCTGGACGACGCCCGGCCCTGGGTGGACGCCCGGCTGCCGGACGGCACCCGGCTGCACGCCGTGCTGCCCCCGGTGTCCGTCGGGTCGGCCTGTCTGTCGCTGCGCGTGGTGCGGCCCAAGGCGTTCACGCTGGACGAGCTGGTGGCCGCCGGGACCCTGCCGCCCGGCGGGCAGCGGCTGCTGCGGGCCATGGTCGAGGCGCGGCTGTCGTTCCTCGTCTCCGGAGGGACCGGGACGGGCAAGACCACGCTGCTCAGTGCCCTGTTGGGGCTGGTCGGGCCGGGCGAGCGGATCGTGCTGGCGGAGGACTCCGCCGAGCTGCGCCCCGACCATCCGCACGTGGTGCGCCTGGAGACCCGGCCGGCCAATCAGGAGGGGGCCGGGCTGGTCACCCTGGCCGATCTGGTGCGCCAGGCCCTGCGGATGCGGCCCGACCGGCTGGTGGTCGGCGAGGTCCGGGGCGCGGAGGTGGCCGACCTGCTCGCCGCCCTGAACACCGGGCACGAAGGCGGCTGCGGCACGGTGCACGCCAATGCCGCGGCGCACGTTCCGGCGCGGCTGGAGGCGCTGGGGACGGCCGCCGGGCTCGACCGGGCCGCCCTGCACAGCCAGTTGGCGGCGGCACTGACCCTGGTGGTCCACCTGGTACGGGACCGGGCCGGGCGCCGTCGGGTGGCCGAGGTCCATGTCCTGGAGCGGGATCCGGCCGGGCTCGTGGTGACCGTTCCGGCGCTGCGCTGGGGCAGCCGGGGTTTCCTGCGGGAGCGGGGCTGGGCGCGGCTGGGGCCGCTGCTGGGAGGTGCGCGGTGAGCCCCGGGGTGCCGGCGGTGTCCGTCTTCGCGGGGGCGCTGTGTGCCGGGACGGCCGCCTGGGTGCTGGCCGGCGTGGACCGGCTGCCCCGGCGGGCCCGGCTGGTGCTCGCCGGGGGCGGCCCGGTGGCACCGGGCGGGCCGTCGCCGGGGCGGCTGGTGGCCCTGCTGCTGGTGCGGGCCGCGCGGGGGCGGGAGTGGGCCGCGCTGTTGGCGGGGCTGCTGGTCGCCGCCCTGGGCGGATCGGTGATTCCGCTGGTGCTGGGGGCGCTGGCGGTGCCCTTGGTGCGGCGCCGGCTGCGGGCGCGGGAGCGGGAACGGGCGCGCGGGGCCCGGGCCGCCGAGGTGGTGGCGCTGTGCGGTGCCGTGGTGGGGGAGCTGCGGGCGGGCTCCCAGCCCGGGCAGGCGCTGACGGTGGCGATACGCCGTACGGCCGCCGGCCCCGGGGGTCCGGGCGCGGCTCAGACGGCGGCGCTGGCCGCGGCGGCCTTCGGCGGGGACGTGGCCGCCGCACTGCGCGAGGCAGCCCGGGAACCGGGTGCGGAGGGGCTGGCCGCGATGGCGGCCTGCTGGCGGGTCTCCGTGGACGGGGGCGCGGGCCTGGCGGCCGGACTGGACCGGCTGGAAGGGGCACTGCGGGCCGAACGGGACCGGCAGGAGTCGCTGCGGGCCCAGCTGGCGGGAGCCAGGTCGACGACGGTGGTGCTCGCGCTGCTGCCGCTGGTGGGGCTGCTGATCGGTACGGGGTTGGGAGCGGATCCGCTGCGGGTGCTGCTGCACTCCCCGGTCGGGTGGGCCTGCCTGCTGGCGGGCGGGGTGCTGGAGGCGCTGGGGCTGCTGTGGTGCCGGCGGATCGTACGGACGGGGGAGCGGTGATGGGCGGGACGGCGGTCCACAGGCTGGGGATGGCGCTGTGCCTGGCGCTGACGGTGTGGAGCCTGGCGGCGGGATGCGCCGCCCGGCTGCGGCGGCGGGCGCGGCGGCGCAGATGCGCGGGGCTGTTCCCCGTACGGGCGGAGCGGCGCCGGCCGTTGTGGCCGTCCCGGGTACGGGCGGCCGCCCCGGCCTGGGCGGGGCCGGCCGGGGCGCTGCTGGCGGGCTGGGTGCTCGTCGGCGGGGCGGTGGGCGCGCTGGCCGGCTGCGCGGCGGCGTTCGGGGCGTGGCGGCTGCTCGCCCGCTTCCGGGCCGCGCCGTCGGCCGGGGTCGATCCCCGGGAGGCGGAGCGGCAGTTGCCCTTCGCCGCGGATCTCCTCGCGGCCTGTCTGGCGGCGGGCGCGGGGCCGGTGGAGGCGGCCGAGGTCGTGGGGGAGTCGCTGGGCGGCCCGGTGGGCGAACGGCTGGCACTCGCGGGGGCGGAGCTGCGCCTCGGGGGCGAACCGGGTTCCGCGTGGGGGCGGTTGGCGCGGATACCGGGTGCCCGGGACCTGGCGGAGTGCCTGGAGCGGGCCGCGCGGACCGGTGCTCCGGCCGCGGAACCGGTCTCCCGTCTGGCGGCGGCGCTGAGGGCCGACCGGGCACGGCGCTCGGGCGCCCGGGCGCAGCGGGCGGCGGTACTCGTCACCGCGCCGGTGGGGCTGTGCTTCCTCCCCGCCTTCCTCGCGGTGGGGGTGGCGCCGGTGGTGATCGGAATGGCCTCCGGACTGCTGTCGGACCGCTGAAAGAACGACTCGGACCACACCTGAAATCACATCAAGAACGTAATCACACAGGAGGTTGTCATGAGGATCATCTGGCTGCGTGTGCGGACGGTGCTGAACGGCCGCTCGGGCGACGCGGGAATGTCGACTTCGGAATACGCCATGGGCACGATCGCGGCCTGTGCGTTCGCCGCCGTTCTGTACAAGGTGGTGACGAGTGACGTGGTCGCGGCGGCCCTTCAGTCGACCATCGGGAAGGCGCTCGATGCGCCGTTCTGAGCGAAATCCGGGGGAAATCCGGGACCGGGGATATGTGACGGCGGAGGCCGCTCTGATCATTCCGGCGCTGGTGCTGTTCGCGGCGCTGCTGGTGTGGGCGCTGATGGCGGCGGCCGCGCAGATCCGGTGTGTGGACGCCGCGCGGGCCGGTGCCCGGGCGGCGGGCCGCTCGGAGCCGGCGGAGGCGGCCTTGGCGGCGGCCCGGGAGGCCGCCCCGCCGGGGGCCCGGGTGGAGCTGGAGCGCTCGGGCGACCTGTGGCGGGTCCGGGTCGAGGCCCCGGCGCCGGGGCCGGCCGGGCTGCCGGTGCGGATCGGGGCGCTGGCGGTGGCCCTGGCGGAGGACAGCGTGGGGGCGCCGCCGTGAGCCGGGACCGGGGCTCGGCGACGGTGTGGGCCACGGTGGTGGCCACGGCCCTGGTGGCGGTGTTCGGGGGTGTGCTGCTGCTCGGGCAGGCGGTGGTGGCCCGCCACCGGGCCGGGGCGGCCGCGGATCTGGCGGCCCTGGCCGCGGCGGCCACCTGGGCGCGGGGACCGCAGGACGCGTGTGCGGTGGCCGGGCGGGTGGCGCGGGCTCAGGGGGCGGCGGTGGTGCTGTGCCGGGTCGGGGGCGAAGTGACGGAGGTCACAGCCCGGGTCCGGGCGGGGCCCTTCACCCCGGCGGTCCCGGCCCGCGCGGGCCCGCCGCTCCTCCCGGGGGGCTGAGCGGCGACTCCCTGGAGGGCTGGGCGGGGCCTCCCGGGAGCCCCCTCCTCCGGACGGCCCCCATCGAAGCCCTGACCGGCGCTCCACGGGCTCTCTGGAGGGGTGCGGTGCCGGTGGTGCCGCCGGGCGGAGCCGGCTCCCGTGGAGGCCTCTGGGGCCCGGCGAGGCGGATGCATGGCGGGGTGGGCCCCACGGTGGCCTTCCTCCGGCGGGCCCTCCGGGGCGGCCCTCCCCCCCCGGGGAGTGAGGACTCGGGGCGCTGGTCGGAGGGCCGGGGGGCCGCGGCGGGGCCGTTGGGAGCGGCCGGGGCGGCGCGTCAGGGGCCGGAGGGGGTGGTGGGGTCGGGGGGCGGGGTGAGGAGGTGGGTCAGGAGGCGGAGGGCGCCGCGCTTGTGGAGGGGGTCGTTGCCGTTGCCGCACTTGGGGGACTGGATGCAGGAGGGGCAGCCCGCCTCGCACTCGCAGGCGGCGATGGCGTCCCGGGTGGCCGTGAGCCACGCCCGGGCGGTGTGGAAGCCCCGCTCGGCGAATCCGGCGCCGCCGGGGTGGCCGTCGTAGACGAAGACCGTCGGGAGGAGGGTGTCGGGATGCAGCGGGACGGAGACGCCGCCGATGTCCCAGCGGTCGCAGGTGGCGAACAGCGGGAGCAGGCCGATGGAGGCGTGCTCGGCGGCGTGCAGGGCGCCGCCGAGGATCTCCGGGTTGATCCGGGCCTCGTCGAGCTGGTCCTCGGTGACCGTCCACCACACGGCCCGCGTGCGCAGGGTGCGCGGCGGCAGGTCCAGTTTGGCCTCGCCGAGCACCTCGCCGGTGATCAGTTTGCGCCGCAGGTAGGAGACGACCTGGTTGGTGACCTCCACGGAGCCGAAGCAGAGCCGGGCGGCCCCCCAGGGGATCTCCGTCTCGGTCTCCAGGATGGCGATGGAGGTGGTGTCCCGGGCCGTGGTGGAGAACGGCGGGGAGGCTTCCTCGACCAGGGCCACCGAGTCCTCCAGGTCCAGGTGCTTCACCAGATAGGTCCGGCCCTGGTGGAGGTGGACGGCCCCGTCGTGGACGGCGCTGTGGGACGCGGACTCGTCCACGGTGCCCAGCAGCCGTCCCGTGGCGGCCTCGACGATCTGCACGGGCCGGCCGCCGCCGCCCCGGATGTCGGCGAGGTCGCAGGCCCGCTCCCGGCGGGTCCAGTGCCAGGCGGTCGCCCGGCGCCGCAGCAGCTTCGCCGACTCCAGCTGGGGCATGAGCTCGCGCGCGGAGGGGCCGAAGAGGTCCAGGTCCGGCTCGGTCAGCGGGATCTCGGAGGCGGCCGCGCACAGGTGCGGGGCCAGGACGTACGGGTTGTCGGGGTCCAGGACGGTGGCCTCCACCGGCCGGCGGAAGAGGGCCTCGGGGTGGTGGACCAGGTAGGTGTCCAGGGGGTCGTCGCGGGCGATCAGCACGGCCAGGGCGCCCTGCCCCGCCCGGCCGGCCCGGCCCGCCTGCTGCCACAGGGAGGCCCGCGTGCCCGGGTAGCCGGTGATCAGCACGGCGTCCAGGCCGGACACGTCGATGCCCAGCTCCAGGGCGGTCGTGGCGGCCAGTCCCAGCAGGTCACCGGAGTGCAGGGCGGCCTCCAGGGCGCGCCGTTCCTCCGGCAGGTAGCCGCCCCGGTAGGCCGCGACACGCCCGGGCAGGGACCGGTCCACCTCGGCGAGCCGTTCCTTGGCGATCACGGAGATCAGCTCGGCGCCGCGCCGGGAGCGCACGAAGGCCACCGTGCGGACGCCCTGCACGACCAGGTCGGTCAGCAGGTCGGCGGTCTCGGCGGTCGCCGTACGGCGCACCGGGGCCCCCTTCTCGCCCTTCAGGTCGGTCAGCGGCGGCTCCCACAGGGCGAAGACCACCTCGCCGCGCGGGGAGGCGTCGTCGGTGACCTCGGTGACCGGCACGCCCGTCAGCCGGGTCGCGGCGGCCGCCGGGTCGCTGGCGGTGGCGGAGGCCAGCAGGAAGACCGGCTCGGAGCCGTAGCGGGCGCACAGCCGGCGCAGCCGCCGCAGGACCTGGGCGACGTGGGAGCCGAACACTCCCCGGTAGGTGTGGCACTCGTCGATGACGACGTAGCGCAGCGCCTTCAGGAAGGACGACCAGCGCGGATGGGAGGGCAGGATCCCCCGGTGCAGCATGTCGGGGTTGGTCAGCACGTAGTTCGCGTACTGGCGCACCCACTCGCGTTCCTCGAAGGGGGTGTCCCCGTCGTACACGGCGGGCCGTACGGCGTTCCCGAGGGGCGCGGAGAGCTGCCGCACCGACCGGCGCTGGTCGGCCGCCAGAGCCTTGGTCGGGGCCAGGTAGAGGGCCGTCGCACCCCTGCCGTTGGGGGCCTCGGCGCCGTCGGCGAGGGCGGAGAGCACGGGGGCGAGGTAGGCCAGGGACTTGCCGGAGGCGGTGCCGGTGGCGACGACCACGGACCGGCCGTCCAGCGCGTGCTCGGCGGCCGCGGCCTGGTGTTCCCACGGATGTTCGACGCCGGCGGCCTGGATGGCGGCCACGACATCGGTTCGGATGCGGTCGGGCCAGACCGCATGACGACCCGCCCGAGGGGGCAAGTGCTCCGTATGGGTGATGCGCGCAGCTCGGGAAGGCCCCCGTGACAGGCGGTCCAGGACCGCGCCGGGAGTGGGTCGTGGGTCCGCCGCGGCCGTGGCCGGACCGGGGCGGTGAGTGTTGGCCATTGGAACCGAGTGTGTCACCGGCGTGCGGGACAATGGACCCAAGGCGTCGTGCGCGCCTGCCGGTAAGTGATTGAATGCCATCGCGGCAGCCGATCCCTCCCCTACCTTCGGGTGGGGAGGCCCCTGGGGGGCGCCGCTCGATAGCAAGGTGCTGGAGGATCCGTGGACCTGTCCCTGTCGACTCGCACTGTCGGCGACCGCATGGTCGTAGAGGTCGGTGGCGAGATTGATGTGTATACCGCGCCCAAGCTGCGCGAGCAGTTGGTGGAGTTGGTGAACGACGGCAGCTACCACTTGGTTGTCGACATGGAGCGAGTGGACTTCCTCGACTCCACCGGCCTCGGTGTGCTCGTGGGAGGCCTCAAGCGCGTGCGCGCGCACGAGGGCTCGCTGCGTCTGGTCTGCAACCAGGAGCGCATCCTGAAGATCTTCCGAATCACCGGTCTGACCAAGGTGTTCCCGATCCACACCACTGTGGAAGACGCCGTCAACGCCACCGACTGACGGCTCCTGGCGCGTGCCGCCGCGGCGGCACCGGAGCCGACGAGGAGAGGGGTACCGGACCGCGGTCGGTCCGGGCCCCTGTCAAGGCACGCCCGTAGTCCGAGGGGGACGCACATGGCCACCGTTGAACTGCGCTTCAGCGCCCAGCCCGAACACGTCCGGACGGCCCGCCTGGTCGCGGCCGCCGTGGCGCGCCGGGCGGGGGTGGAGGAAGCCGTCCTCGACGAGGTCCGCCTCGCCGTGGGCGAGGCCTGTTCACGTGCCGTCGGACTGCACCGCAGCAACGGGCTGACCGCGCCGGTCCGGGTGGTGCTGACCGAGGAGGAGAAGGCTTTCTCCATCGAGGTCGGCGACGAGGTGCCCGGGCCGGCCGGCGGTTCCGCCGAGACCGTGTCCGGGATCACCGCTGCCCTGGATCCGGACGCCGACGGCGAGGACGAGATGGGCCTCGCCGTGATCAGCGGCCTCGTGGACGACGTCTCGGTGACCGCCGGCGAGTTCGGCGGAACGATCCGGATGAGCTGGCCCGTCGCCGGAGGCGGCGCCTCGGACCTCCCGTAGTCCCGCGTCCGTCGTATCTTCCGATCTTTATCAAGGCCCTGCTGAGCAGGGCCTTTTTTATTTCCGAACGACCGTCAATGCCTTTGCCCCATTACTTCTTTCGAGGGTAATGGAGTGACGTGATCTATTGCTGAGGAACGCGTACGGGCCAATTCCGTTTCACGCCCACTGTTTTGATCGGGTCGCGCTCCCTACAATCCGTCCACATCTTGAGCTCATCACGTCAAGGAGGACGAATGACGGGGCTCTTCACCCCTATCGCGCCGGATCGCGTCAATGATCTGGCAGCCGCAGTACTGACCGATGACAATCGGCTCATCGTGTTCGTCATCGCCGGAGTCGCGCTGGCGGCCCTCGTCGTCGCGCAGATCCTGGTCCGCCAGGTGCTCGCCGCCGACGAGGGCACCGAGAGCATGAAGACGATCGCGGCGGCGGTCCAGGAGGGCGCCAACGCCTATCTCGGACGCCAGTTGCGCACCCTCGGCGTCTTCGCCGTCGTGGTCTTCTTCCTGCTCTTCCTGCTCCCCGCCGACGACTGGACGCAGCGGGCGGGACGTTCCGCCTTCTTCCTCGTCGGCGCGCTCTTCTCCGCCACCACCGGCTACATCGGCATGCGTCTCGCGGTCCGCGCCAACGTGCGCGTCGCGGCCGCGGCCCGGGAGGCCACCCCGGCCGAGGGCGAACCCGCCAAGGACCTGACCGAGGTCTCCCACAAGGCGATGAAGATCGCCTTCCGGACGGGCGGCGTGGTGGGCATGTTCACCGTCGGCCTCGGACTGCTCGGCGCGTCCTGCGTCGTCCTGGTCTACGCCGCCGACGCCCCCAAGGTGCTGGAGGGCTTCGGCCTCGGCGCCGCGCTGATCGCGATGTTCATGCGCGTGGGCGGCGGCATCTTCACGAAGGCCGCCGACGTCGGCGCCGACCTGGTCGGCAAGGTGGAGCAGGGCATTCCGGAGGACGATCCGCGCAATGCCGCGACCATCGCCGACAACGTGGGCGACAACGTCGGCGACTGCGCGGGGATGGCGGCCGACCTCTTCGAGTCCTACGCCGTCACCCTGGTGGCCGCCCTGATCCTCGGCAAGGCCGCCTTCGGTGACCTGGGCCTGGCCTTCCCGCTGATCGTGCCCGCCATCGGCGTCATCACCGCGATGATCGGCATCTTCGCGGTCGCGCCGAAGCGCTCCGACCGCAGCGGGATGACCGCGATCAACCGCGGGTTCTTCATCTCCGCCGTGATCTCCCTGGTCCTCGTCGGCGTCGCCGTCTACGCGTACCTCCCGGCCACCTACAAGGAGCTCGTCGGCGTCGAGGACGCCGCCATCTCCGGCCACTCCGGGGACCCGCGCGTGCTCGCGGTGGTCGCCGTGGCCATCGGCATCGTGCTGGCGGCGCTGATCCAGCAGCTCACGGGCTACTTCACAGAGACCAACCGGCGCCCCGTCCGGGACATCGGCAAGTCCTCGCTGACCGGCCCGGCCACCGTGGTCCTCGCCGGCATCTCCGTCGGCCTGGAGTCCGCCGTCTACACGGCGCTCCTGATCGGCCTCGGCGTCTACGGGGCGTTCCTGCTCGGCGGTACGTCGATCATGCTGGCGCTGTTCGCGGTGGCCCTGGCCGGCACCGGCCTGCTGACCACCGTCGGCGTCATCGTCGCCATGGACACCTTCGGGCCGGTCTCGGACAACGCCCAGGGCATCGCGGAGATGTCCGGCGACGTCGAGGGCGCGGGCGCGCAGGTGCTCACGGAGCTCGACGCGGTCGGCAACACCACCAAGGCCATCACCAAGGGCATCGCCATCGCCACCGCGGTCCTCGCCGCGGCCGCGCTCTTCGGCTCGTACAACGACGCGATCGCCACCGCGGTCAAGTCGGTCGGGGCCAAGGCGGACGAGATGAACCTCAGCCTGGACATCGCCCAGCCCAACAACCTGGTCGGGCTGATCCTCGGCGCGGCCGTGGTGTTCCTCTTCTCGGGCCTGGCCATCAACGCCGTCTCCCGCTCCGCGGGCGCCGTCGTCTACGAGGTGCGCCGACAGTTCCGCGAGCACCCCGGGATCATGGACTACACCGAGAAGCCCGAGTACGGGCGCGTCGTGGACATCTGCACCAAGGACGCGCTGCGCGAGCTCGCCACGCCCGGCCTGCTCGCCGTCCTCACCCCGATCGCGGTGGGCTTCTGCCTCGGCGTCGGAGCGCTCGGCTCCTTCCTCGCGGGCGCCATCGGCACCGGCACCCTGATGGCGGTCTTCCTCGCCAACTCGGGCGGCGCCTGGGACAACGCGAAGAAGCTCGTGGAGGACGGCCACCACGGCGGCAAGGGCAGCGAGGCCCACGCCGCGGTCGTCATCGGCGACACCGTCGGCGACCCGTTCAAGGACACCGCGGGCCCGGCCATCAACCCGCTGCTCAAGGTCATGAACCTGGTGGCCCTGCTGATCGCCCCGGCCGTCGTGCAGTTCAGCTACGGCGAGGACGCCAGCGCGACCGTACGGGCCGTGGTCGCGGCCCTGGCCATCGCCGTCATCGTCGGCGCGGTCTACATCTCCAAGCGCCGCGGCATCGCCGTCGGCGACGAGGGCGACGACGGCACCGCCGAGAGGGTGGCCCAGCCGGCCGGCCCGGCGGTGGTTTCCTGACCCTGCGGACGCCCGCTCGCGTCGGCCGCGGCCGACGCGGCGGACCGGCTCGAAGATGCGCCCGAACGGCGGACGGGCGGCGCGGACTGACGCGCCGTCTGTCCGCCTTTGTGCGTACCCGGATGGAGGGCGTGTATCTTCCGGGCCGAGAGCCTTCGAAGGGACCAATCCGGTGAACAAGAAGCTTGCGGCCGCGGTGTCCGGCGGTGCGGTACTGATGCTCGTCCTGTCCGGCTGTGGTGGTGGGGACGACGGCGACAAGAAGGCCGACGCCTGGGCCAAGAAGGTCTGTGACCAGTGGGAGCCAGAGCTCACCAAGATCAAGAGCACCAATGACCAACTGAAGCGGGTGGCCAGCCAGAGCAGCAAGCCGGAGGAGGTCCAGAAGACCGACTCGGCCGCGTTCCAGACGCTGTCCGACGCCTACAAGACGATGGGCGGCGCCCTCTCGGGCGCCGGCGAAGCGCCGGTCCAGGACGGCAAGACCGCCCAGGACGCGGTGGTGAAGAGCTACGGGGAGATCTCCAAGGGCTACACCGAGCTCAAGACGAAGATCGACGCGCTCGACGCGAAGGACCAGGCGAAGTTCGCGGAGGGCCTCCAGCAGGTCGCCGGGGGCCTCACCGAGATCGCGGCCAACGAGACCGCGAGCAAGGAGAAGCTCAACTCGACCGGCCTGAAGGTCATCTACAGCCAGAAGGGCTGCCAGGTCACCAGCAAGGGCTGAGCGCGTACGCCGTCCGGGGCGGCCGGGACCCGGACGGGCCCGGCCGCCCCGGTGCGTGCGGGGGCCGCGCGCCGGGGGTCGCACGAATCAGCGGCCCCAGCGGCCACAATGGACGGGTGAGTACCACCAGCCTCCCCACGCCCGCCCGCGCCGCCGAACTCCGCGCCGCCCTCCTCGCCGCCGGGTTCACCGCCGACGGACTGCTCGAGATGCTCGGCGCCCCCGCCTACGCCGCGCTCGCCCGCAGCGAGACGGTCCCCGCCCTGCGCGCCGCCCGCAGCCACGGGGACGGCCCGCTCGCCTGCCTGGTCCGGCTGTTCCTGTTGCAGGGCGCCGTGCCGTACGCGCAGGCCGCGGCCGCGCTGCCCGTCGAGGCCGCGCTCGCCGACGGCTGGCTGCGGCGGGAGGAGGCCGCCGACGGCGCGGACACCGTGCGCGCCACCGTCGACGTGCGCCCGTACGGCGGCCCCGACGGCGAGGACTGGTTCATCGTCTCGGACCTCGGCTGCGCGGTCGGCGGGGCCGGCGGCATCGGCAGCCGCGACGAGGGCGTCGTGCTCGGCGTCGGCGGGGCCTCCACGACCCTGGCCGGAATCACCGTCCGCGTCCCCGTCGGTTCGGCCCTCGACCTGGGCACCGGATCCGGCATCCAGGCCCTGCACGCCGCCCAGCACGCCACCCGGGTCACCGCCACCGACGTCAACCCGCGCGCCCTGGACATCACCCGGCTGACCCTCGCACTGTCGGGGGCGCCCGCGGCCGAGCTGCTCGCCGGGTCCCTCTTCGAGCCCGTGGGGGAGGAGACGTACGACCTGATCGTCTCCAACCCGCCCTTCGTGATCTCCCCCGGCGCCCGGCTCACGTACCGGGACGGCGGCATGGGCGGCGACGACCTGTGCCGGACGCTGGTGCAGCAGGCGGGCGCCCACCTGAACCCGGGCGGCTACGCGCAGTTCCTCGGCAACTGGCAGCACGTCGAGGGCGAGGACTGGCACGACCGGGTCCGCTCCTGGGTGCCGCGCGGCTGCGACGCGTGGATCGTGCAGCGTGACGTACAGGACGTGACGCAGTACGCGGAGCTGTGGCTGCGCGACGCGGGCGACCACCGCTGCGATCCGGCCGAGTACGCACGCCGCTACGAGGACTGGCTCGACGAGTTCGAGGCGCGCGGGACCAAGGCCGTCGGCTTCGGCTGGATCACGCTGCGCCGCACCGAGGCGGCCGAGCCCTCGATCGTCGTCGAGGAGTGGCCGCACTCGGTGGAGCAGCCGCTCGGCGAGACCGTCCTCGCGCACTTCGCCCGCCAGGACTACCTGCGCGAACACGATGACGCGGCCCTGCTGGCCGGGTACTTCCAGCTCACCGAGGAGATCGTCCAGGAGCAGGTCGGCGCGCCCGGGGCGGAGGATCCGGAGCACGTGGTGCTGCGGCAGCACCGCGGCATGCGCCGCGCCACCAAGGTCGACACCGTCGGGGCCGGTTTCGCGGGAGTGTGCGACGGCTCACTCAGCGCGGGCCGGATCCTGGACGCGATCGCCCAGCTGGTCGAGGAGGACCCCGTGGTCCTGCGGGACCGGACGCCGGAGGCGATCCGGATGCTGGTGGAGCAGGGCTTCCTGGAGCCCGTGCAGGGGCCGGCCGCGGGCTGACGGGGCGGGCTGACGGGGCGCGCGCGGGCGGCCGTAGCCACGATGTAACCCGGGGTTCGCCTGCCGTCTCCCCACGGCTGGCAGGCTCCGGGACGACGGGATCCGGGGGGATGCCGTTGGCGACACGCCGGACGGCCGCGCGGGGAATCCGAGGGGGGTTCCCGCGCGGAGCCGTCCCGCGGCCCGCGCGGGGTTCCGAGCGAAGGGGAGCGGTATGGAGAGCGGTCCGGCGATCTTCGCGGCAGCCGTCTTCCTGCTGTTCGGGACGGCGCTCCTGCTCTGGACGGGGGCGCGCGTCGTGCACCGCGCGCCGGTGGCCGAGGGAGTGCGCCCCGCGGTGGCCGTACCGTTGGCACTGCTGGCCGGAACGGGGTCCCTGGCCCTCGGCGTCTGGTGCCTCCAGCGGTTCTGAAGGACCCGCCCGGCATGATCTCCACGGGGTGAGAAACCCGACGTCGAGGCGGGTGCGGGGGCGGGGCCAGACGGCCCCCAGGCCACTCGGCCCGGTGACCGGAAGGGGGCCGCCGTGGCATCCGGGCGGCAGAAACGGCACTTGTCGGGTTACCGTTCGAGTGGCCGTTGCGGGCTTGTGCCGTTTGACACGGGGGCGGGTTGTACCGTCACACTCCGCAGCGTCGCCGTACCGCGACCGAGTGCCGACCGGAGAGAAGAGCCAAGTTGTCCCCGACTAGCGAGACCGCAAAGGGCGGCCGCCGACTCGTCATCGTCGAGTCCCCTGCCAAGGCGAAGACGATCAAGGGCTACCTCGGCCCGGGATACGTCGTCGAGGCGAGCGTCGGGCACATCCGCGACCTGCCGAGCGGCGCGGCCGAGGTTCCCGACAAGTACACCGGCGAGGTCCGCCGGCTCGGCGTGGACGTCGAGCACGACTTCGCGCCGATCTACGTCGTCAACGCGGACAAGAAGGCGCAGGTCCGCAAGCTGAAGGACCTGTTGGCCGAGTCCGACGAACTCTTCCTCGCCACCGATGAGGACCGCGAGGGCGAAGCCATCGCGTGGCACCTCCAGGAAGTCCTCAAGCCCAAGGTCCCCGTCCACCGGATGGTCTTCCACGAGATCACCAAGGACGCGATCCGCGACGCCGTCGCCAACCCGCGCGAGCTGAACCAGCGCATGGTCGACGCCCAGGAGACGCGCCGCATCCTCGACCGCCTCTACGGCTACGAGGTCTCGCCGGTCCTGTGGAAGAAGGTCATGCCGAAGCTGTCGGCGGGCCGCGTGCAGTCGGTGGCCACCCGTCTCGTCGTCGAGCGCGAGCGCGAGCGCATCGCCTTCCGCTCCGCCGAGTACTGGGACCTGACCGCGACCTTCGCCACCGGCCGCGCCGGTGACGCCTCGGACCCCTCGACCCTGGTCGCCCGCCTGAACGCGGTGGACGGCAAGCGCGTCGCACAGGGCCGCGACTTCGGCTCGAACGGGCAGCTCAAGAGCGAGACGCTGCACCTCGACGAGGCGGGCGCCCGGGCGCTCGCCGCCGCGCTGGAGCAGACCTCGTTCGCCGTCCGCTCGGTCGAGTCCAAGCCCTACCGCCGCTCCCCGTACGCCCCGTTCCGCACGACGACGCTCCAGCAGGAGGCCTCGCGCAAGCTGGGCTTCGGTGCGAAGGCGACGATGCAGGTGGCGCAGAAGCTGTACGAGAACGGCTTCATCACCTACATGCGTACGGACTCCACGACCCTGTCCGACACCGCGGTGTCGGCGGCCCGGGCGCAGGTCACCCAGCTCTACGGCTCCGAGTACCTGCCGGAGAAGCCGCGCGTCTACGCCGGCAAGGTCAAGAACGCCCAGGAGGCGCACGAGGCGATCAGGCCCTCGGGTGATCGTTTCCGCACTCCGGCCGAGACCGGTCTGAGCGGCGACCAGTTCCGCCTGTACGAGCTGATCTGGAAGCGGACCGTCGCCTCCCAGATGAAGGACGCGACCGGCAACTCGGTGACGGTGAAGATCGCCGGCCGTGCGGCCGACGGCCGTGACGCCGAGTTCAGCGCCTCCGGCAAGACGATCACCTTCCACGGCTTCATGAAGGCCTACGTCGAGGGCGCGGACGACCCGAACGCCGAGCTCGACGACCGCGAGAAGCGGCTGCCGCAGGTCGCCGAGGGCGACGCGCTGAGCGCCGAGGAGATCACCGCCGACGGCCACTCGACCAAGCCGCCGGCCCGCTACACCGAGGCCTCGCTGGTCAAGGAGCTGGAAGAGCGCGAGATCGGCCGCCCGTCGACGTACGCGTCGATCATCGGCACGATCCTCGACCGCGGCTACGTCTTCAAGAAGGGCACGGCGCTCGTCCCGTCCTTCCTGTCGTTCGCCGTCGTGAACCTCCTGGAGACGCACTTCGGGCGGCTCGTCGACTATGACTTCACCGCGAAGATGGAGGACGACCTCGACCGCATCGCGCGGGGCGAGGCCCAGTCCGTGCCGTGGCTGAAGCGGTTCTACTTCGGCTCCGAGGAGGCCTCGCAGGTCGTACCGGCCAACGGCGACCACCTCGGCGGCCTGAAGGAGCTGGTCACGGACCTGGGTGCGATCGACGCCCGGGAGATCTCCTCCTTCCCGGTCGGCGACGGCATCGTGCTGCGCGTGGGCCGCTACGGGCCGTACGTGGAGCGCGGCGAGAAGGACGCCGAGGGCCACCAGCGCGCCGACGTACCGGAAGAGCTGGCTCCGGACGAGCTGACGGTCGAGTACGCGCAGGAGCTGTTCGCGAAGCCGAGCGGTGAATTCGAACTGGGCGCCGACCCGGTGAGCGGGAACCAGATCGTCGCGAAGGACGGCCGCTACGGCCCGTACGTCACGGAGATCCTCCCCGAGGGCACGCCGAAGACGGGCAAGAACGCGGTCAAGCCGCGGACGGCCTCGCTGTTCCAGTCGATGAGCCTGGACACGGTCACCCTCGACGACGCGCTGAAGCTGATGTCGCTGCCGCGCGTGGTGGGCGTGGACGCGGAGGGCGTGGAGATCACGGCCCAGAACGGCCGCTACGGCCCGTACCTGAAGAAGGGCACGGACTCGCGGTCGCTGGAGACCGAGGACCAGCTCTTCTCGATCACCCTGGACGAGGCGCTCGCGATCTACGCGCAGCCCAAGCAGCGGGGCCGGGCCGCGGCCAAGCCGCCGCTGAAGGAGCTGGGCACGGACCCGGTGAGCGAGAAGCCGGTGGTGGTCAAGGACGGCCGCTTCGGGCCGTACGTGACGGACGGCGAGACGAACGCGACGCTGCGGCGGGACGATGACGTCGAGACCATCACGCCCGAGCGCGGCTACGAGCTGCTCGCGGAGAAGCGGGCGAAGGCTCCCGCGAAGAAGACGGCGAAGAAGGCCGTCAAGAAGGCTCCCGCGAAGAAGGCCCCGGCGAAGAAGGCGACGACGGCGAAGACCGCCACCGCCGCGAAGAAGACGACGGCGGCGGCGAAGACCACCGCCGCGAAGAAGACGACGGCGAAGAAGGCCGTGGCGAAGAAGGCGGTCACCGCTCCGGCGGACGAGTAGCCTCCGGCTCCGGCTCCGGCCCGGCTCCTGTTCCGGGCTGGCTCCGGCCCGGGTCCCCGCGCGACACCGCGCGGGGGCCCGGGCTTTCGCGTTCCCCGAAGGTGGGTCCCGGGTCACATCCGACCTTGTCCACAGGCCCCCGCACCTGCCAGGCGCAGCGGATAGGCTGGGCGGATGACGCGAACCGAGCAGCCAACGGTCGTGACCGCCTCCGAGAACCCCACCTACGACGAAGCCCTGGCCGCGGACTCCCGCGAGCGAGCGGTGCGCGCCCTGCTGCGCACGCCGGGGCTCCGCCGGCTGTGGAGTGCCCAGCTGGTCAGCGGCATCGGCGATGCCCTGGCCCTGCTGGTCCTGGTGCTGCTGACCCTCCAGGCGGCCGTCACGGCCGACTCGGGGGGACCCTTCGGCGGCGGCTACCGGGGTGCGGCCTTCGCCGTCGCCGCGGTGTTCGCCGTACGGATCCTCGCCACAGTGCTGTTCGGCGCGGTCCTGCTGGGGCCGCTGGCCAAGCTCACCGGCCCCGGCGGCAAGCTCGACCGCCGCTGGACGATGGCCGGCGCCGACGGGCTGCGGATCGGCCTGTTCGTCGTCGCCCCGCTCTGGCTCGACTGGATCCCCGCGCACGCCACGACCGCGCTGCTCGCCACCGTCTTCGTCGCCGGCGCCGCCGAGCGGGTGTGGACCGTGGCCAAGGAGAGCGCCGCGCCCGCGCTGCTGCCGGCGCCGCCGCCGGAGGGCGCGACCGTCCGGCCGCTGCCCGACCACCTCGACGCCCTGCGCCGCCTGACGCTGCGCACGGCCTTCGCGGCGATGCCCGTCGCGGCCGCCGCGCTGCTCGCGGCGACCCTGGTGGGGCGGGCGCTGGGGCTCGGCGTGGACTGGTTCGCGGCGAACCCGTCGGCGCTGGGTTCGTACGTGGCCGCCGGGCTGTTCGCCGCGTCCGTCTCGCTGCTGCTCCCGCTGACGCTGCCCGCCGGCAAGACCCCGAGGCCGCGTTCCCCGCTGGAGGGGCTGCGGGCCCCCCGGGTGGGCGAGCGGCCCGAGAAGGGCCGTACCGGTTCCGTACGGCTGTTCGTGCTGGCCTGCGCCGCCGTGGCCGGGGCGGTTTCCAGTGCCGCCTCAGTGGCCGTCCTGCACGCCTTCGACCTGGGCGGCGGCCCGTCCGCTTACGCCCTGCTGGTGCTCGCCCTGGTCGGCGGTACCGGCCTGGGCATCCGCGGCGCCCAGGCGGGCAAGGCGCTGCCCGGGCTGTCCCGGCGCCGGATGCTGGCCCTCGCCATCGCGGTGGCCGGGCTCGCGCTGCTGCTGACCGGGCTGGTCCCGGACACGGCGACCGTGCTCTTCCTGGCGCTGCTCGCGGGCACCGCCGCGGGCGTGGCGGCCCACACCGGGCACACCCTGCTGGACCAGGAGACCGAGGAGTTCCGCCGGGCCCGTGTCACCGCGCACCTGCAGGCCGTGGTCCGGGTCGCCGTCGCGGTCGGGGCCGTCGCCGCTCCGCTGCTGGCCGCCGCGATCGGACCGCACCGGCTGACCGGCGGCGAGGTCGTCTTCGCCCACGGCGGGGCCGCCTTCACCCTGATGCTGGTCGGCGCGCTGCTGCTGCCGGTCGCCGTCGTGGTCCTGGCCAAGGCCGACGACCGGGGCGGCGTACCGCTGCGGCGCGACCTGCGCGAGGCGCTGCGCGGCGGGGAGCCGCTCCAGGCCGCCTCGGCGACCGGGTTCTTCATCGCCCTGGAGGGCGGCGACGGGGCCGGGAAGTCCACTCAGGTGGAGGCGCTGGCCGACTGGATACGGGGCAAGGGCCACGAGGTCGTCGTGACGCGCGAGCCGGGGGCCACCCCGGTCGGCAAGCGGCTCCGCTCGATCCTGCTCGACATCTCCTCCGCCGGGCTGTCCAACCGCGCCGAGGCGCTGCTGTACGCCGCCGACCGCGCGGAGCACGTCGACACGGTGGTCCGGCCCGCGCTGGAACGGGGCGCCGTGGTCATCTCCGACCGCTACATCGACTCCTCGGTGGCCTACCAGGGCGCCGGCCGGGACCTGTCCCCGACCGAGATCGCCCGGATCTCGCGCTGGGCCACCGACGGCCTGGTACCGAATCTGACCGTGCTGCTCGACGTGTCGCCGGAGGCCGCCCGGGAGCGGTTCACGGAGGCGCCCGACCGGCTGGAGTCCGAGCCTGCCGAGTTCCACCAGCGGGTGCGGGCGGGCTTCCTGACGCTCGCCGCGTCCGACCCCGGGCGCTACCTGGTGGTGGACGCGGGCCAGGACCCCGGTTCGGTGACCACCGTCGTACGCCACCGCCTGGACCGGATGCTGCCGCTCTCGGAGGCCGAGGTCGCGGCGCAGCTCGAAGCGCGGCGGCTCGCGGAGGAGGAGGCCCGGCGCAAGGCCGAGGAAGAGGCCGCCCGCAAGGCGGAGGAAGCCCGGCTGAAGGCCGAGGAGGAGGCCCGGCTGGCCCGCGAGGCCGAAGAGGCGCGGGTCAGGGCCGAGGCGGAGGCCGCCGAGGCGCGCCGGATCGCCGAGGAGGAGGCCGCCCGCAGGGCGGAGGAGGAGCGGCTGCGCGCCGCCGAGGAGGCGCGGGCCCGGGCCGAGGCCGAGCGGTTGCGCGCCGAGGCCGAGGAGAAGGCGCGCGCCGCCGAGCGGGAGCGGATCCGGCTGGAGGAGGCGGAGGCGGCCCGGCTGCGGGCGGAGGCCGAGGCCCGGCGGCTGGAGAAGCAGCGCCGTGCGGAGGAGGCCCTGCTGCGGGCCGAGGAGGCGCGCAGGCTGGCGGAGGCCTCGGCGGCCGCCGCTGCCGCCGCGGCGGCTTCGGCCGCCCCTCCGGCGGCGACGCCTGCGCCTGGACCTGCTGTCTCGCCTGCTGTCTCGCCTGTGCCTGCTGCCGCGCCTGCGCCGAAGGTGGCCATGCGCAAGAAGCCGCTGCACCCGGACCCGTACCAGCCGGACGAGGCCGTCACGGTCGAGACCCCGGTGTTCAAGCGGACCGTGCGGCCCGATGACGTGACGCAGACTGTGCCCGTGCCGAAGGCCGACCGCGCGGTGGACGAGACGGCCGTGCTGCCGCCCGTACGCCCGGACGGTCAGCCGCCTCGCGCGGCGTCGGCGCGTGCCGCGGGCCACCAGCCGCAGCAGCAGCCGCAGGCGTCGGCTCCGGCCACGCGGCCGACGGCCCCGCACTCGCAGGAGAGCCCGGCCGACCGGGTGCCGCCCGGCATCTTCCGGGACTCGGGCAACGACGTGACCCGCGAGCTCCCGGTGCTCGGCGAAGACGGCCGGCCGCGCCGGACCCCGTCCGACTGGGCCGAGGCCACCCCGATGGACGACCTGCCGACCCTGGCGGACGAGCTGCTGGGGCCGCCGCGGGACGAGGACGGCGACGAGGACCGGGGTGGCCGGCGCCGCCGCTGACCACTGACCACTGACCACTGACTGTCAGTGGCAGGGGCCACAATGTGAGCAGCCGCGCGAGTCGTGCGCGGCATTCGGTACTTCGGTACGCAGAGGGAAAGGCGGTGGGCGGGATGCCCGTGTGGGACGACCTGGTGGGTCAGGAGCGCGTGCAGACGCAGCTCGCCTCCGCCGCGCGGGACGCCGACGCCCTCGTCACGGCCATTGCGGCCGGGACCCCGCAGCCGCCCCAGTCCAAGATGACCCACGCCTGGCTGTTCACCGGACCGCCCGGCTCCGGCCGGGCCACCGCCGCCCGGGCCTTCGCGGCCGCCCTCCAGTGCGTCAGCCCCGACCGCGCCCTCGGCGGGGAACCGGGCTGCGGGTTCTGCGACGGCTGCCACACCACCATGGTCGGTACGCATGCCGACGTGGAGATCGTCCGTACCGATCTGCTGTCCATCGGCGTCAAGGAGACCCGCGACCTGGTGCGCCGGGCCCAGCTCTCGCCGGCCGTGGGGCGCTGGCAGGTCATCGTCCTGGAGGACGCCGACCGCCTCACCGAGGGCGCCGGCAACGTCCTGCTGAAGGCGGTGGAGGAGCCCGCGCCGAGGACGGTGTGGCTGCTGTGCGCGCCCTCGCTGGAGGACGTGCTGCCCACCATCCGCTCCCGCTGCCGGCACCTGACCCTGGGCACCCCCTCGGTGGCCGCCGTCGCCGACCTGCTGGTGCGCCGGGACGGGGTCGAGCCCGCCGTCGCCGCGAGCGCCGCCCGCGCGACCCAGGGCCACATCGACCGGGCCCGCCGGCTCGCCACCGACGAGTCCGCCCGGACGCGCCGGGCCACCGTGCTGAAGATGCCCCTGCGGGTGGACGACGTGGGCGGCTGCCTCAAGGCCGCCCAGGAGCTGGTCGACGCCGCCGGCGAGGACGCCAAACAGATGGCGGAGGAAGTCGACACCAAGGAGACCGAGGACCTCAGGGCGGCGCTCGGCGCCGGAGCGGGCGCGGGCGGCCGTATGCCCCGGGGCACGGCCGGGGTGATGAAGGAACTCGAAGACCGCCAGAAGCGCCGTCGCACCCGCACCCAGCGCGACAGCCTCGACCTGGCGCTGACCGAGCTGACGGGCTTCTACCGGGACGTGCTGGCGCTCCAGCTCGGCTCGAACCTGGCCATCGCCAACGAGGACATACGGCAGGACCTCGACCGGGTCGCCCGGGCCTCGGGCCCCGAGCGCACCCTGCGGCGCATCGAGGCGATCATCGCGTGCCGGGACGCCCTCGACCGGAACGTGGCGCCGCTCCTCGCGGTCGAGGCGATGACGATGGCGCTGCGGGCGGGGTAACCCCGCTTCACCCGTCCGAGCGATCCCGGAGGTTCCCCGGGGAGGGCCCCGCGCCCGCGTGACGGCGTCCGCCCCCGGTCGGCGGTCGGCCGCCCGGCCCGCGGCGGCCGGACGCGCTCCGCGGGCAGCGCGTAGGCTCGCCGCATGGACACCAGGCGTCTGCTGCGTACCACCGGGATCGTGATCGCAGCCGCCGGGCTGCTGCTCTCCGGGTGCACTTCGGGGGGATCCGAGGCGGCCTCGGCGCAGCCGTCGGCGGTGCCCGCCGCGCTGCGCCCGTACTACGAGCAGAAGCTGAACTGGCGCGACTGCGGTGTCCCCGGCTTCCAGTGCTCCACCATGAAGGCGCCGTTGGACTACGCGAACCCGGGCTCCGGGCAGGACGTCGACATCGCGGTGGCCCGCCGCGCCGCCACCGGCCCGGGCAAGCGGCTCGGTTCCCTGCTGGTCAACCCGGGCGGTCCCGGCGGCTCCGGCATCGGCTACCTCCAGGCGTACGCGGGCGTCGGCTACCCGGCCGCCGTGCGCGCCCAGTACGACATGGTCTCCTTCGACCCGCGCGGGGTGGCGCGCAGCAGCCCCGTCGAGTGCCTGACCGGCAAGGGGATGGACCGCTTCACCCAGGTGGACCAGACCCCGGACAGCGCGGCGGAGCAGGCCCTGCTGGTGGCCGCGTTCAAGGAGTTCGCCGCGGCCTGCCAGGCCCGCTCGCAGCGCGTCCTGCCCCACGTCTCGACGGTGGAGGCGGCCCGGGACATGGACATGCTCCGCGGGGTGCTGGGCGACGAGAAGCTGAACTACGTCGGGGCCTCGTACGGCACCTTCCTGGGGGCGACGTACGCCGACCTGTTCCCGGGGCGCGTCGGCCGGCTCGTCCTGGACGGCGCCATGGACCCGACACGGCCCGCCCTGGAGCTGAACCGCGACCAGACGGCGGGCTTCGAGACCGCCTTCCGCTCCTTCGCGAAGGACTGCGCGAAGGAGTCGGACTGCCCGCTGGGGCGGGGCAACCCGGACGCGGTGGCGCAGAACCTGAAGGAGTTCTTCCGCAAGCTCGACGCGCAGCCCGTCCCGTCGGGCGACCCGGGCCGTCCGCTCGGCGAGTCCCTCGCGACGACCGGCGTCATCGCGGCCCTGTACGACGAGAGCGCGTGGCCGCAGCTCCGTACCGCCCTCACGGACGCGATGAACGGCGACGGCTCCGGACTGCTGGCCCTGGCCGACAGCTACTACGAGCGCGGCGGGGACGGCAGCTACGCGAACCTGATGTTCGCGAACGCGGCCGTCAACTGCCTCGACCAGCCGCCCGCCTTCGACGGTCCGGAGGCGGTCCGGGCGGCGCTGCCGTCCTTCGAGAAGGCTTCGCCGGTGTTCGGCGCGGGGCTCGCCTGGGCCTCGCTGAACTGCGCGTACTGGCCGGTGAAGGCCACGGGCTCGGCGAAGGCCCTGGCGGCGAAGGGGGCCGCGCCGATCGTGGTGGTCGGCACGACCCGCGACCCGGCGACCCCGTACAAGTGGGCCCAGGCCCTGGCCGGCCAGCTGGACTCCGGCACCCTGCTCACGTACGACGGCGACGGCCACACGGCGTACGGCCGCGGCAGCGACTGCATCGACACGGCGATCAACCGCTACCTCCTGGAAGGCCAGGCCCCCCCTCCCGGCAAGCGCTGCTGACCCCCGGGCCGCCGCCCGCGTCCGGTCCTCAGACGCCCCTGCGCCCGGGGCTACGGCGCTCCTTCCGGCGACGGAGCCTCCCGCCCGGGTGCCCCCCGCAGCGCGGTGCGCACCCGGAGTGCGGCGTCGATCAGCAGGGCCAGGGCCGTCAGTGTGTCGGCCACGGTCTTCAGGGTCTCCACGGTTCTCGTTCCGTCCTCTCGTCCAACTCGCCACGGCGGTCCGTGCGATCGCCGTGAGACCAGTTGTCGCGGATCCGGCGCCGCAACCCCAGCAGGGTGGAAAATCAGGTACCGGAGGAGACGGTCCGGGACGGGCATGGACGGGCCGACTCATACAGGGGCGGGAGCGGAGCAGCATGGCGCAGGAGTCTCGGGGCGGCCTGCCGCCGGCGGCGGAGTTCGCGGTATGGCTCGTGGAGTTGAAGGTCCGCAGTGGTGATCCCGGCCTGGAGCGGTTGTCGAGGCTGACCGGTCAGGTGCCGCGCGGGCACCACGTGCCGAAGGCGACGCTGTCGAAGGCGCTGCAGGGCCGGGTGCTCCCGTCGCTCGACGTGGCGGCGGCAGTGGCCCAGGCCTGTGTCCTGCACGCGGGCGGGACCCGTGACGCGATGTCCGCCACCCGGCAGGAGTGCGTGGACCGCTGGACCCGGGCGAAGTCCTCCGAGCGGGTGGCGAAGATCGGCCGTATCGCGACGGAGGAGCCGTTGGCGGGTTCCGGTCTTGCGGCGTTCCAGCAGCGCTCCGAGGCCGAGGAAGCATTCCTCACCAAATACTTCCGGTGCATGGCGGCGTCGCTGGACCGGATGGAACTCTTCGGCGTCACCTTGCGCCAGCAGGATTTCAGCTACCGGATGAGTACCTCGTACATCAGCCTCAGGGCGGTCCGGCACGGCCCGACGTCCCCGTACCGGCCCCAGACCCCGGCACCGGACGCGTACCGCGGCGCTCACGGCGGGCCGTTGCGGGTGGAGGACGCCATCGCGCGCTCCCGGCGCGTTCTGATCCGGGGAGACGCCGGCTCGGGCAAGACGACCCTGCTGAAGTGGATCGCCGTCGGTGCCATGGACAGCACGCTGCCGGCGCCCATGGAGATGTGGAACCGGGCCGTGCCCTTCTTCGTCCCACTGCGCCATTTCGCCCGGGAACTGCCCACGCCCGAGCAGTTCCTGGACTACGCGGCCCGGACCCTGGCCGCGGCCGCGCCGCAGGACTTCGTACGGAACGCGCTCGACTCGGGCCACGCCATGGTGCTGATCGACGGCGTGGACGAGCTGCCCAGCGGGCGGCGGGGAGAAGTCCGGGACTGGCTGCGCGAACTCACGCAGAGCTACGAGAAATGCCGGTACGTGATCACCTCCCGGCAGGCCGCCATCGAGAGCGGGTGGCTGGCCGACACGGGTTTTCTGTCACTGGAGCTCACTCCGATGAGCCTCTCGGACCAGAACCTCTTCATCTCGCACTGGCACGCCACCATGCGGTCGGCCGTGAGCGACGAGTCGGAACGGGTCCGGCTGCGGGAGCACGAAAAGGCGCTCCTGCGGAGCATGGCCGAGCGCCGCGAGTTACGCCGGCTCGGGGGCAACCCCCTGCTGTGCGCCTTGCTGTGCGCACTGCACTGGGACCGGGAGATGCACCTCCCCAGCGACCGGCTGAAGCTGTTCGAAGCCGCCTTGGAGATGTTGCTCGTACGGCGCGATCAGCAGCGCAACATCACCGGGGACACCGTCCGCCTCAGCAGCGGGGTCCAGGAGCTGATCCTCAGGAAGCTCGCCTACTGGATGATCCGCAACGATCTGACCGAGGTGTCCCTGGAGCAGATGGCGGAACGGGTGGGCAGCTACTTGAGGGAGACCCCGGACGACGCGCTCGACCCGGCTGCCGTCGCCCGCCACCTCCTCGTCCGGACCGGGCTGCTGCGTGCTCCTGCCGTCGGCCGCGTCGACTTCGTGCACCGCACGTTCCAGGAGTACCTGGCCGCAGACCAACTGCTCAACGACGACGACCTCAATTTCCTGATCAAGCACGCCCACGAGGACCACTGGCAGGACGTCGTCGTCATGACCTCGGGACGGGCCCGCGACTCGGAGCGCAACCAGCTCGTCAAGGGCCTGCTGAAGAGGGCCCGCAAGGACAAGGTCCATCGCACCCGGCTGATCGTGCTCGCCGTCGATTGCGCGGGCAACGCGCCCTCGCTGGACGCCGACCTGCGGCGCGAGACACAGACCCGGGCGCAGGAACTCATTCCGCCGCAGGACCGAAAGCAGGCGGAGGCGCTGGCAGGACTGGGCGAGGTCGCGCTGGACCAGATGCCCGCGCCGGCGTCCAGCCTGGGGCCGCACGAGGTGGAAGCGATCCTGCACACCTGCCGGCTCGTCGGCGGCGCGGCCGCAATGCGGGTCCTGGCCCATTACGCCCGGCATTTCGATCAGTCCATCGAGCGCCAACTCATCCAGATGTGGCGCGATTTCGACCGCGGCGAATACGCCCGCGTCGTGCTGTCCGCCCTGTCCGAGATCAGCTGGCTCAGGGTGGACGCGGACTGGCTTCCGTACGTGTCGTGCCTCACCAACCTCGTCCGGCTCCAGATCGACGGGCCCGTGCCGGGCTACGAGGTGGTCGAGCAGCTGGAGCGCCTGTACGGGCTGACACTCGTGGATCCGGCACCCGAGTTGAGCGGGTTGCGCGCCCCTTCGGCGCTGCGGGCGCTCGCCGTCATCGGCCGGGTCGAGCACCGGTCGTTCCAGCGGC
This sequence comes from Streptomyces sp. NPDC002032, assembly GCF_042890765.1. Taxonomy (NCBI): domain Bacteria; kingdom Bacillati; phylum Actinomycetota; class Actinomycetes; order Kitasatosporales; family Streptomycetaceae; genus Streptomyces; species Streptomyces sp. NPDC002032. Next base: position 360,786 of record NZ_JBIASM010000006.1, read on the forward strand.
TCCTGCTCCCCCGGATCGAGGAGCTGCACGCGGAGGTCCGGTGCGTGCACTCCTCCCTCGCGTCGTGGCAACTGGTGTCGGGAATGCCGGCCACCACGCGCCGGACCCTGACCACGGTGATGACGGACAGCCCCTTGTCCGACATCACCGTGGAGAACCTGAGCACGACGTTTCCCGCCCTGAAGGTACTGTCGGTCCGACCGGACTACGTGGTCGGAATCGACCAGATCGCGTCCATGCTGAAAGTCCTGAAGGCACACACAGAGGTCACTACGTTCCGGCTCGAGGTCGCGGAAGCCGACTCCGACTACCTGGTCGACCAGATCGGTGATTCCCTGTTCCTGTACTGGCAGACCACGACCGGCGTGGACGACCGTGGAAGGTTCCAGGCCACGTTCACTCGGCACGCGTGAGCGCCACCACGCCGCCAACAGGCGCCCGAAGGGCATGAAAAAGCCCCAGGTCACGGCGAGTGAGTCCTGGGGCTAATCCGAGCCGCCTTCGGGATTCGAACCCGAGACCTACGCATTACGAGTGCGTTGCTCTGGCCAACTGAGCTAAGGCGGCACCGCTGGGGAGATGAGGGGAATTCCCCGGAGGGAGGCTCTCATCAGCAGCGGCGCCAAGTCTACAGGGTTAAACGGGGTGCCCTGCACCGGGCTGGGTGGGGTGGGGCTCCGGTGGGGGTGGAGGGGTTGGTTATGGGGTCTCCACCGGGGTTCGAGTCGGGCATCGGCGGAGGGTGGCACCTTTGCGTCGAGGGGCGCGGGCCTGATCGGTGGCGTTCCGTCGAGTGAGTTCGGGAACCGCGGACAGGGGTCTCCGGGCGGCCGAGGAGGAGGAGATCCTGTGGTGAAGATCGTTTTGTTGTCCGGCAGCACGCGCCGGGACTCGGTGAACACCGCTGTACTGGAGACCGTGCGCCACATCCTGGCGGGCCTGCCGGGGGAGCACGAGGCCGTGGCGCTGTCCGTGGCCGAGCTGCCGTTCTACGAGGCGGAGCTGGAGCGGACCGACGGTTCGGCGGCGGTGCGGGCGGCCAAGGAGCTCGTCGCCGGTGCGGACGCGCTGTTCATCAGCACCCCCGCCTACAACGGGGAGATGCCCGGAGCGCTCAAGAACGCGCTGGACTGGCTCTCCCGGGGCATCGGCGCGCCGAGTCCGCTGACCGGCAAGGTGACGGCCGTGGCCAGTGCCTCGCCCGGAGCCCGCGGCGGGCTCGACGCCCAGGCCGGGCTGGCCGGCGTACTGGAGCGGTGCGGGGCGCGGGTCGTCCGGCACGAGCCGGTCGCCGTCGGCGGGGCGGGCGCCCTGGCCACCGAGGACGGGCGGTACACCGATCCGGAGCTGGTGGAGCGGCTGGCGAGCCTGACCGGCGCGCTGCTGGCCGAGGTGGCCGACGCGAAGGTGCTGGTCTGATGGCGGCCGACCGGATAGGGCTGTTCCGCCTCATGAAGGAGGACCTGGAGGTGGTGGTCGCGCGGGATCCGTCCATGCGCAACCGCCGCGAGGCCCTGCTGCACGCGGCGTTGCCCGCGCTGTGGGCGCACCGGGTCGCGCACCGGCTGCACTCGCGCGGGCTGCGGATGACCGCGCGGATCATCGCCTGGCAGGCCCGCCGGGGCACCGCCGTCGAGATCCATCCCGGCGCGGTGCTGGGACGGCGGGTGTTCATCGACCACGGAGCGGCCGTGGTGATCGGCGAGACCGCGGTGGTCGGCGACGACGTGACCATCTACCACCAGGTGACGCTCGGCGCGGTCGGCTGGTGGAGCGACAACGCCCGGCCCGAGGGGGAGCGCCGCCACCCGGTCGTGGGCGCGGGGGTGATCCTCGGCGCGAACGCCACGGTCCTGGGCCCCGTAACGATCGGTGAGAGCGCTGTCATCGGCGCCCAGGCGCTGGTGAACAAGGACGTGCCCGCGGGTGCGAGGGTGCTCGCCGCGACCGCCGTGATCAAGGCCGTCGGCCAGGAGCCGCAGCCCATGGAAGACCTGTACGCGGTGACGGCGTCGGCCGGCTCCTGGTAGCAGGCCCGGCCTACCGTGCGCCCCCGATCCGCAGCCGTACGCGAACCGTACGAAACGACTTGTGAGGAAGCAGACGTGGAAAGCCGTGACACCCGCCGCATCGCCGACAGCATCGAGGACCTGATCGGTTCGACCCCGCTGATCCGCCTGCGGTTCGACGACACCGCCCCGGGCACCGAGGTGCTCGCCAAGCTGGAGTCGGCCAACCCGATGTCCACCAGCAAGGACCGGGCCGCCCTGTACATGTTGAAGGCCGCCGAGGAGCGGGGCGACCTCACGCCGGGCAGTGGGACCGTCATCGAGGCGACCTCCGGAAACACCGGCATCTCGCTGGCCGCGCTCTGCGCCGCCCGGGGCTACCGCTGCGTCATCGTGCTGCCCGACAGCGCGACCAGCGAGCGGGTCGCCCTGCTCCGGGCGCTCGGCGCGGAGATCGTGCAGACCCCGCGGGACGCCGGTTACCCCGGTGCGATCGCCAAGGCCGAGGAGCTGCACGCGGCTACCCCCGGGTCCTGGTTCCCGTGCCAGCACGAGAACGCCGACAACGTCCGGGCGCACTACGAGACCACCGGCCCGGAGATCTGGGCCGACACGGCCGGCCGGGTCGACGTCCTCGTCTGCGGCGTGGGCACCGGCGGGACGCTGACCGGCATCGCGAAGTACCTCAAGGAGCAGGACCCGACCATCCGGGTCGTCGCGGTCGAGCCGGAGAACTCCCCGGTGCTCTCCCAGGGCACCGGCGGCCTGCACAGGATTCCCGGCCTCAACGGCGGCTTCGTCGCCGCGACCACGGACGTGGACCTGATCGACAGCGTCGTGACCGTCTCCGACGAGGACGCGATGGCCGGAGCCCGTGCGCTCGCCCGCCGGCAGGGCGTCTTCGTCGGGGTCTCCTCCGGCGCCGTCGCCCACGCCTGCTCCCGGCTGGCCGCGCATCCGGACTACATCGGCGCCACGATCGTCACCGTGCTGCCCGACACCGGCGAGCGCTACCTCAGTCTCTGGGACGAGGAGGCCGTCCCGGGCACCGCGGCCACCGGCCGCCCGGCGGAAGTCCCCGTCATCCGTCCCGCCACCCCGCCGAGCGTCGCGACCGCCACGTCCTGACGTCGCCGCGGGCCGGTCCGCCGCCCCGCCCCTTCGTGGGTACGAAGGGGCGGGCAGCAGCGGCGGCACACCCCCGCCGGGCGGCGCGTCGCCACTGAGCACAATGGGCGGACGCACCGACCGAGCGAGGAGACGTACATGACGGACATCGAGACCGGCCGGACCGTTGAGGTCCGGGAGGCGGGCGCGGCGGACGTCGAGACGGCGGCGGAGCTGTTCCGCGGCTACCTCGACTTCTACGAGGTGCCCGCCGGGGATCCCGACGGCCCCCGGGCCTTCCTCGCCGAACGCATCGCGAAGGGCGAGTCGCTGGTGCTGCTCGCCGACGTGCCCGGCGCCGGGACGGTCGGCTTCGCCCAGGTGTACCGGGCCTTCTCCTCCCTCACGCTGAGCACGGCGTGGATCCTGAACGACCTGTACGTGGCCCCGTCCGGCCGGCGCACCGGCGCGGGCCGGGCGCTGCTGCGCGAGGTGCTGCGCCGGGCGCGCGCGGAGGGGGTGGCGGGGGTGCAGCTGGAGACCGCCTACGACAACCGGCGCGCGCAGGCCCTGTACGAGTCGGAGGGCTTCGTGCGCGAGGAGTTCCACGTCTACTTCCACGACTTCGGGGTCGCGAAGGGCTGAGGCCTTCCGGCGGACCCCTCGCCGGCCTGCGTCACTTGGCGTCGGCGTAGCACTCCACGACCGCGGTGGTGAAGGGGAAGCGGACCGGGGTCTCGCCGAAGCAGAGCCGGCCGGCCCGCTCCGAGGCGGCCCGGATCGCCTCGGCGACGGCCGGGGCCTCCTCGGCGGGGCAGTGCACGATCACCTCGTCGTGCTGGAAGAACACCAGCTCGGCGCGGAGCCCGGCGCCGGTCAGGGCCTGGCGCAGCGCCGCCAGGAGCAGCAGGGCCCAGTCGGCGGCACTGCCCTGCACGACGAAGTTGCGGGTGAAGCGGCCGCGGGCGCGGGCGCGGCCGTCGGCGGAGGCGTGGCCCGGGCCCGGGGGCCGGCCGTCGGGGCGGTCAGGGCGCTCGGGGCGGTCCTGGGGGAGACCGGCCTCGCCGCCGTCGTCCTCGGGGTCGGCGGCCGGCGGCGGGCAGGTCCGGCCGAGCCAGGTCCGCACGAGCCGGCCCTCCTCGCCCGCGCGGGCGGCGTCGTCCACGTAGGCCACGGCCCGGGGGAAGCGGCGGCGGAGCGCGGCGAGGTTCTTGAGGCCGTCGCCGGAGGTCTGGCCGTAGACGGCGCCGAGCACGGCGATCTTGGCCTTGTCCCGGTCGCCGGAGAAGCCCTGCCGGGAGACGGCCGTGTAGAGGTCCTCGGCCCGGCCCGCCACCTCCATGAAGGCCGGGTCGCGGGAGATCGCGGCGAGGACGCGCGGCTCCATCTGGTCGGCGTCGGCGACGACGAGCCGCCAGCCCGGATCGGCGATGACCGCCCGCCGGATCACCTTGGGGATCTGCAGGGCGCCGCCGCCGTTGGTGACCCAGCGGCCGGTGAGGGTGCCGCCGGGGACGAACTCGGGGCGGAAGCGGCCGTCGTGGACCCAGTCCGCGAGCCAGGACCAGCCGTGGGCGGTGTAGATGCGGTACAGCTTCTTGTGGGCCAGCAGCGGCTCCACGGCGGGGTGGTCGACCTCCTGGAGGGCCCAGCGGCGGGTGGAACCGAGCTTGATCCCGGCCTCCGCGAAGGCCTTGATGACATCGGCCGGCAGATCGGGGCGCACGCGGCGGCCGAAGGCGGCGGACACCTCGTCGGCGAGCTCGGCCAGCCGGCGGGGTTCGCCGCCACCCCCGTAGCGCTCGCCGAGCAGCTCGGTCAGCAGCGCGCGGTGGACGTCGGCCCGCCAGGGCAGGCCGGCCCGGTGCATCTCGCCGGCGATCAGGAAGGCGGCCGACTCGGAGGCGACGAGCAGGCGCATTCGGTCGGGGTGGGCGGTGGCGGCGATCCGGCGGGCCTGGTCGGCATGGACGGCGAGCAGGGCGTCGAGGGAGAGCGGGGTGGCGGGCCGCGGGTCGAAGAGGGAGTCCTGGCTGCCGCGTTCGGCGGCGCGCGGCGGCGGATCCGGCGGTACGGGGGCACCGCTGAGGCGGGCCCAGGCGGCCGCCGCCGAGCGGGGCAGGCCGAAGCGGCCCTCGTGGCCCAGGAGCAGCAGCTCGGCGTCCTCGACGTCGTAGCAGCGCTCGACGCGGACGCCGGCGGCGAGCAGGCGGGGGTGGACGGCGGCGGTGGACGGCCAGATCCAGCGGGTGGCGTCGGGGGCGGCGCGGACGGCCTCGGCGGGATCGCGGACGCGCAGGCGGGGGCCGGTGGCGGGGGGTACGGGTGTGGCGTGCCACCAGCCGTCGGCGGCCTCGGCGAGGGCCCAGGGGCCGGGTGCGTCGCTCACGAGTGCGAGTGTCCCACCGGCCTCTGACATCCCCCGCCCGGCCCGCCGGGCGGGGGGCGGGGGGACGCTGCCGGTCGGGCGGAGGCTGGGCGAGGGCGGTGCCGTCGGGCGAGGCGCACGCCCGGGGCGGCGGCCGCCGGCGGGGGCGGAGGCTGGTGGTTGGGGGGGTGGGGGACATGCCAAGCTGAGGGGGTGAGTGAGTTCGCCGAGACCGTTGACCGGGCCTTTGCCGCCGCGCTGTACGCCCAGGACGACGCCGGGCTCGATACGGGCGCCTCCGTCCTCGCCGCCGAGCCCGGGCGGTGGGCCGGGGTGGGGCGGGAGCTGCTCGTGCGCGGGGAGGCGTACGCACGGCAGGCCTGGGAGCGGGGCTGGCAGCCGGCCGACGTGCTCCGGCTGGTGCGCCGGGACCTGGAGGAGCTCCACGTACGGATCACCGAGGACGTGATCGCCGCCGAGGCCCGCCGCTACGCCCGGCTCCCCGAGCGGTGGACGGACGCCGAGGCGTGGTGGGACGAGGACGCCGCGTACGCCGAGCAGCTCGCGCGCCGCACCAGGGCGGACCGGTTCACGCTGGGCACCGCCGTGCTGGAGGTGTTCCGGCTGCTGATCCGGCTCCCCTCCATCGAGCCCGTCGGCCCGGTCCCCGGCGACCCCGCGGAGGACCTCGCCGCGCACGCGCACATCGAACCCCGCATGCTCGGACGGATCCGCGCGCTGCTGGCGAAGGCGGAGGCGACCACCTTCCCGGAGGAGGCGGAGGCGCTGAGCGCGAAGGCCCAGGAGCTGATGGCCCGCCACACGGTGGACGAGGCGCTGCTCGCGGCCCGCGGCGGGGGCCGGGGACAGCTGCCCGGTGCCTGCCGGGTCGGGGTCGAGCCCCCGTACGAGGAGGCCAAGGCGGTGCTGCTGGACGCGGTGGCGACGGCCAACCGCTGCCGGGCGGTGTGGAACAGCGGCTTCGAGTTCTCCACGGTGGTCGGCTTCGAGAGCGATCTGGAGGCGGTGGAGCTGCTCTACACCTCGCTGCTCGTCCAGGGCACGGCGGCGATGACCCGCGCCGAGGCGGCCCAGCGGGCCGGCGGACGCAAGCGGACCAAGACCTTCCGGCAGTCCTTCCTGCTCGCCTACGCCAGCCGGCTCGGGCGGCGGCTCGCGGAGACCGCCGAGCACACGGCCGCCGAGGCGCCGGACAACCTGCCCGCGCTGGTGGCCCGCGACGTCGCGGTGACCTCCCGGGCGGAGGAGATGTTCCCCCGCACCACGACGACCCGGCTGCGCGGCGCCACCGACCACGCGGGCTGGGAGGACGGCACGGCGGCGGCCGACGCGGCCCACGTGGGCGGCAGCCGCAGCCGCCCGTCCCTGCCGTAGCCGTAGCCGGGGCCGGGGCCGGGGCCGTAGCCGGGGCCCGGGCCGAGCCGGGCGGGGCCGGACCGCGCCGGGCCCGGGGCTGCCCGGATCGCCCCGATCGCCCGGCCGCCGGCGTCAGGCCGCCGGGGGCTGGGGGGCCGCGGCGGGGGTTGCGGCCCGAGGGGGTGCGTCGTGGGCCGCCGGGGGCGTGTCCTCCGTGCGCAGCGCACGCGCCTCGGACTTCAGGATGCGCGCCGAGCGGCCCAGGGAGCGGGCCATGTCCGGGAGCTTCTTCGAACCGAACACGAGCAGGCACACCACCAGCACGATGATCAGGTGCCAGGGTTCGAGGCCATTGCGGAGCATGTGCGTACCCACCTTTCGACCGGATGATGATCCGTCCCATGGAACCGCCCGGCAAGGGATCCGCACAAACCTGAAGAAACCCTGAAAACCGTTACGCTCGTCGCCATGAGCTGGCTCCGGGCGCTGAAGGACACGGCCCGCTCGGGCGTGAAGATCGAACGGACCCGCCTGGAGCCCCTCGTCGCGGTCCGGGCCGCCGCCGGCCTCGCGCTCGTCATCGGCTTCGGGCTGGCCTTCCTCGGGCCCGGCGCGGCCGCGAGTTCCGCCTTCGGGGCCTTCACGGCCGCCACCGCGAGCTTCCAGCAGAGCTGGCGGCCGCGTCCGTTGCTCGCCCTCGCCTCGGGGCTGACCCTGGCGGTCTCCACCTTCATCGGCTACCTCGTCGGCTCCTCGGACACCGGGCTCTTCCTGCTCCTGCTCGCCGTCTGGTCGTTCGCGGCGGGGCTGCTGTGGGCGGCCGGGCCGGTCGCCGGGATCCTCGCCTCCGGGAACGTCGCGATCATGCTGGTCACCGTCACCCTGCCGACCTCCCTCCCGCAGGCCGCCGGGCACGCCGCGGTGATCGCCGCGGGCGGGGTGGTGCAGGCGCTGCTGATCGTGCTGTTCCCGGTCCGCCGCTGGGGCGCCCAGCGCGACGCCCTGGCCGACGCGCTGGCCGCCGAGGCCGACTACGCCCGCCGCCTGCGCCACGACCCGGTCGCCCCCTTCGACCCCGCGCCGCTGATGAGGGCCCGGGACGCCGCCGCGGTCACCGTCCGCCAGGCCCGGCGGCGGCCCTCCGAACTGCACGGGGCGCGGGGGCTCGCCGAGCGGATCCGGCCCGTGCTGGCCTCGCTCGCCGACCCGGCGGTGGGGGCGCCCGCCGAGGGGCCGGCCCGGGACCGGGTGCGGGAGCTGCTCGCCGCCGCCGCGACGGTGCTGGACGCCGCCGCGCGCGCGATCCGCCGAGGGGATCCCCTGGACCTGCCCGCCCCGGCCCTGGCCGTGCTCCAGGCCCCCGACCTCCCCGAGGTGCTCCGGGGCGCGCCGCTGCGGGCCGCGCGGCGGCTGGCCGCGCTGCTGGCGGACGTGCTGGAGACGGCCGATCCCCGGTCGGGGCGGACCGCCGACCCGGCCGAGTCGATGCTGCGGCCCTCGCTGGCGGGGCTGGTTCCGATGGTGCTGAGGGACGTACGGGCCGAGCTGCGGCCGGGCTCGCCCATCCTGCGGCACGCCGTCCGGGTCACGGCCGTCGCCTGCGCCGGGTACCTGATCGGGCAGGAGCTGCCGTTCGGGCACGGCTACTGGGCGCCGATGACCTCGGTGATGGTGATGCGGCCGGACTTCACGCAGACCTGGTCCCGGGCCGTCGCCCGCTTCGCCGGCACCCTGGTCGGGGTCGGCGTCGCCACCGCGATCGTGCAGCTGGCCCAGCCCGGGATGTACCTGTCGGGGCTGCTCGCCGTGGTCAGCGCGGCCCTGATGTACGTGCTGATGCGCACGGGGTACGCCGTGGGGCAGCTCTTCCTCTCGGCGTACGTCGTCTTCCTGCTCGGCATGGGCGGCGTGCGCTGGGACCAGACCGTGCCCGACCGGATCGCCCTGACCCTGGTCGGCGGGGTGCTGGCGATGGTGGCCTACGCCGTCTACCCGGCCTGGGAGACCCCGCGGCTGCGGGACCGCCTCGCCGACTGGCTGGCCGCCGTCGGGCGGTACGCGGCGGCCGTGCTCGAACAGTACGCCGACCCGGCGGGGGCCCGGCGCGCGAACGTCCGGGAGACCCTGCTGGCCGCCCGCGACGCCCGGATCGCCTGGCAGGAGGCGCTCGCGCGGGCGGCGGGGGAGCCGGTGCGCCACCGGGGCCTGTCCCGGGCGGCCGCCGACGGGGCGGGGGAGGCCCTGGCGGCGGCCGGCCGGCACGCGATGCTGCTGGAGGCCCACCTCCCGGACCGGGCGCACGAACCGGTGCCGGGGGCGGCCGAGCTGGCGGCCGCCCTGCGCCGGGCGACCGAGGAGGGCGCGAAGGCGGTGCGCGAGCGCCGGGTCCCGGAGTGGGGCGGGGTCCGGGAGCTGCTGCCCGAGGGGGACGCACCGGGCTCGGCCGTGCTGCGGGGGGCGGCGGAGCAACTGCTGGACGCGCTGGACGAGCTCTCCGAGGCGCTGCGGTCCTGAAGGGGCCCGAGAAGTGATCAACGGTGACGGACCCGGCACCCCGCGTGCACGTGCATCTGCCCATGCAGGCGCTGGTGAACACAGCTATGATCCGGTGCAGTTGACATCTGCACTATCGGGGGCTTCCTGTGGACCACGCGTACAACGGGATGGCAGCTGCAGAACTCGCTTCCTTGTATGAGCTGACCTGGCAGAAGAGCAGACACAGCAACTCGCAGGGATCCTGCGTTGAGTTCGCCAGGCTGCCCGGCGGCGACGTCGCCATGCGCAACTCGCGCTTTCCCGATGGGCCGGCGCTCGTGTACACGCCGGCCGAGATAGAGGCGCTGCTGCTGGGCGTCAAGGACGGCGAGTTCGATCATCTGATCGGCTGACGGAACAGCGCACTCAATCGAGCCATGCACGTGCACTGGCCGGGACTGATCGAAATGATCAACCCCGGCCAGTTGTCCTGTTCGTGACGTTCCGTCCCCCGGTTGTGCGAACCCGCCAGGAAGGCCGGTCCCGGGGGTCAGTCCTGGAGCATGAACAGCGCCCAGACGACCTTGCCGGTCAGCCGGCCCGCGAGCGGGTGCCAGCCCCAGTTGTCGCTGTAGGCGTCCACGAGGAACAGCCCGCGCCCCGACTCCAGGTCGCAGTTCTCGTCGGTCCGCTCCGGCGCGAAGGAGCCGCCCGGCCGCTCCTCGCTGGGGTCGCGCACCGCGCACACCAGCCGGGTGCTCCACCGCATCAGGTGCAGCCGTACGGAGCCCTCCGGCTCGCCGGCGCACCCCCGCGCCTCGTCCGGCAGGGCGTGGCGCAGCGCGTTGGTGACGAGTTCCGAGACGACCAGCGCGACATCGTCGAAGCGGTCGTCCAGGCCCCACTGGGACAAGGTCGAGCGGGTGAACGAACGGGCGCCCCGCACCGCCTCGAAGCGGGCGGGCAGGGCGCACGACGCGGACCCGGAGACAGCCGTGGGGTCGACCGGGGGCAGCCCCTGCCGTAACGGCTCGAGCATGGTCGATCCATTCGTCCCCATGCGAGGCACTCCCGGGATTCGCGGACGAAGCGGCGGCTTTGTCCAAAGAGAACTGCGGGGTGGGTCCGGCGCCGGCGCGAAGAGCACGCAGGTGCGCGAGACCATCGTTCCGAATGGCGCAGCCGTATGCAAGGGCAGATGCACGTGCACGCGCCGGACCTGTCCGCTCCCGTGACGGTTCTTGCTCATTTCTTCCTACGCATACTTACGGACTTCTTTTCCGGGGCGCCGGATTCCGTTACAGAACGAGTACGGTCCGATGCGTTTTGGTGGCAGACTCTCGCACCGGGGTACGGGGGCCCACGACGCACACGCTCATCGCGATGGGGAGGGCAGGACAGTGACCGCAGAAGCCAGCGGTTCCGTGGTGCGCCGCATCCTCCTGGGCTCTCAGCTCAGGCGACTCCGAGAATCCCGCGGCATCACCCGTGAAGCGGCCGGCTACTCGATCCGCGCATCAGAATCGAAGATCAGCCGCTTGGAGTTGGGAAGGGTGAGCTTCAAGGCCAGGGACGTCGAGGACCTCCTGACGCTCTACGGGGTCACGGACGGCGCGGAGCGGGAGTCCCTGCTGGGACTGGTCCGCGAGGCCAACGCGGCGGGCTGGTGGCACAGTTACGGCGACGTGCTCCCCGGCTGGTTCCAGACGTACATCGGCCTGGAGGGCGCCGCCTCGCTCATCCGCATCTACGAGGTGCAGTTCATCCACGGCCTGCTCCAGACCGAGGCGTACGCGCACGCCGTCGTCCAGCGCGGCATGCCCGGCGCGTCCGCCGCCGAGATCGACCGGCGCGTCGCCCTGCGCCTGGAGCGCCAGAAGGTCCTCGTCTCCGAGAACGCCCCCGTCTTCCACGCCGTCCTCGACGAGGCCGCGCTGCGCCGCCCCTACGGCGACCGCGACGTGATGCGCGGCCAGTTGGAACACCTGATCGACATCAGCCAGCGGCCCAACGTGCAGCTCCAGGTGATGCCCTTCTCCTTCGGCGGACACGCGGGGGAGAGCGGAGCCTTCACCCTGCTGCGCTTCCCCGAGTCCGACCTCCAGGACATCGTCTATCTGGAACAGCTCACCAGTGCCCTCTACCTCGACAAAGAAGAGGAAGTGGGGCAGTACTCGCGGGCGATGGAGCGGCTCCAGGCCGATTGCCCCGATCCCGACCGGACCCGGGATCTCCTGCGCGGACTGCTCCAACTGTCCTGAACCGCACGTACTATGACGTCTGATCAGTGCATGACGACCGATCGGTCTCCGGTGCAGCGCACGGGTGCGCGCTCGCAGTAAGGGATGGCATGTCCATATTCACCGACCTGGCTCACCAGTACATCGACGGCGAATGGCTGGCCGGCACCGGTTCGTGGGACATCATCGACGTCAACCCGTACAACGGGGAGAAGCTCGCGGCCATCACGGTGGCCACCACCGAGCAGGTGGATCTGGCCTACCGCGCGGCCGAGCGGGCGCAGCGGCTCTGGGCGGAGACCAGCCCCTACGCGAGACGATCCGTCCTCGAACGCGCCCTGCGCATCACCGAGGAGCGCCAGAAGGAGATCGTCGAGGCGATGATCGACGAGCTCGGCGGGACCCGTCCCAAGGCCGAGTACGAGGTCCACCTCGCGATGGAGTTCCTGCGCGAGGCGGTCCAGCTGGCCGTCCGCCCCGAGGGCCGCATCCTGCCCTCGCCGGTCGCGGGCAAGGAGAACCGGGTCCAGCGGCTGCCCGTCGGCGTCGTCGCCGTGATCAGCCCCTTCAACTTCCCGCTCCTGGTCACCCTGAAGTCGGTCGCACCCGCGCTGGCCCTGGGCAACGCCGTCGTGATCAAGCCGAACCAGAACGCCCCGGTGGCGGGCGGCGGGATCATCGCCAAGATCTTCGAGGACGCGGGCCTGCCCGCCGGCCTCCTCAACGTCCTGGTCACCGACATCGCCGAGATAGGCGACGCGATCCTGACCCACCCCGTCCCCAAGGTCATCTCCTTCGCCGGATCCGACCGCACCGGACGGCACGTCGGCGCGGTCGCCGCCCGCCACTTCAAGCGGACCGTCCTGGAGCTGAGCGGCAACAGCGCCCTGGTCGTCCTGGACGACGCCGACGTGGACTACGCCGTCGACGCGGCCGTCTTCAGCCGCTTCGTCTTCCAGGGCCAGGTCTGCATGGCCGCCAACCGGATCCTCGTCGACGCCTCCCTGGCCGAGGAGTTCACCGAGAAGTTCACCGCCCGGGTGCGCGCCCTGAAGACCGGCGACCCGCGCGAGGCCGACACCCACATCGGCCCCCTGATCAACTCCTTCCAGGCCGAGGCGCTGACCGCCCTGGTGGACCGCGCCGTCGAGTCCGGCGCCCGGGCGCTCGTACGCGGGTCTACGCGCGGCAACCTGGTCGAGCCGACCGTGCTGGCCGGACTGCCCGAGGACTCCCCGCTGCTCGGCCAGGAGATCTTCGGCCCCGTGGCGCTGCTGGTGGTCTTCGACGGTGAGGAGGAGGCCGTGCGCCTGACCAACGCGACCCCGTACGGGCTGAGCGGGGCCGTGCACACGCGGGACGTGGAGCGCGGGGTCCGCTTCGCCCAGCGCATCGAGACCGGCATGATCCACGTCAACGACTCCACCATCGGGGACGAGCCGCTGACCGCCTTCGGCGGCGAGAAGGCCTCGGGCCTGGGCCGGCTCGGCGGCGAGGCCACCGTCGAGGCCTTCACCACCCAGAAGTGGATCTCGGTACAGCACGGCCGGACGGCCTTCCCCTTCTGAGGCGCGCCTCCCTTCCGAGGCGCGCCGGGCGACGGCCGCAGTAGAGGACAGAACCTGTCCGCAAGGCTCCGTAGCGTGGTTCCCGTCAGCAGGAGGACCGGGGCGCGCGAGCGCCCCCTACGGAAGGCGGCCGTCATGCCCCACCCCACCGAGGAGATCGCCGGAGACGAGCGCGGGACGCTGCTCCTGTTCGTCGAGGACCAGCGCGAGGCGATCCGCCGGGCCGCCGAGGGGCTCACCCCGGAGCAGGCCGCGAGCCGCCCCACCGCGAGCGAGCTGTCGCTGTCCGGGCTCGTCAAGCACGCGGCCGAGGTCGAGCTGAACTGGCTGCGCATGGCCCAGCGCCGGCCGAACGAGCACCGGCGCGCCCCCGAGACCTGGCTGGAGGGCTTCCACCTCGCCGAGGACGAGAGCCTCGACTCCGCCCTCGCGTTCTGGGACGGGGTGAAGAAGGAGACGGCCGACTTCGTGGGCTCCGTGCCCACCCTCGACCAGTCCTTCCCGCTGCCCAAGGCGCCGTGGTTCCCCGACGCGGAGGTCTCGGTCCGCTGGATGCTGCTGCACCTGGTGCGCGAGTTCGCCCGGCACGCGGGGCACGCCGACATCCTGCGGGAGTCCATCGACGGCACGAAGGCGATGGGCTGACCGGACGGCCGTGACACCCGTGCGGCCGTCTTCGCGACTGCCTGCGGGCCCGTCCGCGCCCCCGTCTCCAGGGGAGGGACTTGCACCTCACGTGGCGTGAGGAGCCACAGTGAGGGGCGTATCCAACCAGAGGAGCGGAAAGCGATGGGCTACTCCGTGGGCCAGGTCGCCGGTTTCGCCGCGGTGACGGTGCGCACGCTGCACCACTACGACGAGATCGGCCTGCTCTCCCCGAGCGGCCGCAGCGGGGCGGGGCACCGGCGGTACGACGACGCCGACCTCGACCGGCTCCAGCGGATCCTGTTCTACCGGGAGCTCGGCTTCCCGCTCGACGAGGTCGCGGCCCTGCTGGACGATCCGGATGCGGACCCGAGCGAGCACCTGCGCCGGCAGCACGCCCTCCTGTCCGGACGGATCGCCCGGCTCCAGCAGATGGCCGCGGCCGTCGAGCACGCCATGGAGGCGAACACGATGGGCATCAACCTCACGCCGCAGGAGAGGTTCGAGGTCTTCGGGGACCAGGACCCCGAGCAGTACGCCGAGGAGGCCGGGCAGCGGTGGGGCCACACCGACGCCTACGCGCAGTCGCAGCGCCGGGCCGCCTCGTACACCAAGGACGACTGGAAGCGGATGCAGGACGAGGCCGCCGACTGGAGTGCCCGGTACGCGGCCCTGATGGAGGCGGGGGAGCCGGCCGAGGGCGAGGCCGCGATGGATCTGGCCGAGGAGCACCGCCGGCACATCTGCGCGTGGTTCTACGAGTGCCCGTACGAGATGCACACCTGCCTCGGCGACATGTACGTGGCGGACGAGCGCTTCAAGGCCTTCTACGACGCGGTGCGGCCGGGCCTGGCCGAGCACCTGCGGGACGCGATCACGGCCAACGCCGTGCGCAGGGTGTGACCCGCGCGTCACCGTGCGGTGGCCGCGAGCTTGCTCACACGACCCCCTCCGGGCCTGGAACCCGGCGGGGGTCGTGTGCGTTGATAATTGAGACCAGCTGACTCGTCGCCCCCCACCGCCGACACCCCCTGATCCAGGAGAGCCCGGAACTCGTGTACACGCTTGCGCTCGGCCCTGAGTGGCTGTCCCCGGAGTACCTGATCGGCCATTTCGGCCTCATCGGCATCCTGGTCATCGTCTTCGCGGAATCGGGTCTCTTCGCGTTCCTGCCCGGCGACTCCCTGCTGTTCACGGCGGGCTTGTTCGTCGCGAGCGGCGACATCAGCCAGCCCCTGTGGCTCGTCTGCACGCTGATCGTGGCCGCCGCGATCATCGGTGACCAGGTGGGCTACCTGATCGGCAAGTACTTCGGCCCGAAGCTCTTCAACCGGCCGAACAGCAAGGTGTTCAAGCGCGAAAACCTCGACGCGGCGCACGAGTTCATGGACAAGCACGGCCCCAAGGCCATCGTGCTGGCCCGCTTCGTGCCGATCATCCGCACCTTCGCGCCGATGGTCGCGGGCGCCGGCGCGATGAAGTACCGCACCTTCCTGACCTTCAACGTCATCGGCGGCATCGCCTGGGGCGCGGGCGTCACCTGCCTGGGCTACCAGCTGGGCCAGTTCGACGTCATCAAGAACAACGTCGAGACGATCTTCATCGGCATCGTGCTCGTCTCCGTCATCCCGGTGATCTTCGAGGTGCTCAAGTCCCGCAAGAACAAGGCGAAGACCGCCGGGCAGGCCCCCGCCGCGCCGTACGGCGCCCCGGAGGACCCGCAGGCTCCCGGGCAGCGCGGGCGGCACGCCAAGCGCTAGCGGGTGCCCAGCGGGCCCGCAACGGCCGCCCCCGCCGCGCCCCGCCGAAAGCCCCGGAGACCGGCGTCCCCGGGGCTTTCGCGTGCCCGGGGTCAGAAGCCGCGGGTGCGCTTCGCCGCCCGGCGCTTGGCCGCGCTCTGGGCGCCCGGGATCCGCATGAAGAGCCGCGAGGTCTCCGACCCCAGGTTCACCCCGACGGCGATGGCCAGGGCGATGGCGGCGGCATTGGTCAGCGAGGCCAGTCCGGTGTCGAGGCGGTTCTCGGCGATCGAGAGCAGCCCGTAGTACGTCGCCGAGCCCGGCAGCAGCGGCCCGATGGCCGCCGTCACATAGGGCAGGGCGGAGGCGAAGCGGTAGCGGGAGAAGAGCTGTCCGAACAGGCCGACCAGCCCGGCCGCGATGGCCGTGGACGGTACGGGGGGCAGCTCGGCGGCCCGCAGCGCGCCGAAGGTCACCCAGGCGACCGCGCCGTTCAGGGTCACGATCGTCACCGTCGACCACTCCTGCTGGAGCAGGATCGCGAAGGTGAACACCAGGACCATCGAGGCCAGGATCTGGATCACCGGCCGGCTCGGGATCTGGAGCACCTCGTCGGGGTTGGGCTGGGCGCCGAACTGGAGGCCCAGGTAGATCACGGCGAGGACGCCGCTGATGATCCCGATGAAGAGGTACATGACCTCCAGCAGCCGGGCCGAAGCGGTGATGTAGTAGCCGGTCAGGCCGTCCTGGACGGCCGCGACCAGGGCCCGCCCGGGCAGCAGCGCGAAGAGCCCGCCGGTGATCACGGCGGAGGCCCGCACCTCGATCTGGGCGATCTTCAGGGCCACGCCGATGGCGGCGGGCGGCATCGCGGCCACCACGAACTGGTAGAACTCCGGCAGCCCGCGCCCGGCGCAGAACCAGGCCAGCCGGTCGCCGAGGACGGCGCCGAGGGCCGCGCAGAAGAAGACCGTCACCCCGCCGCCGACCAGGATGGAGGCGGCGCCCGCGAGCAGCCCCGCGGCGGCCGTGAGCACCCAGGTGGGGTACGGGTGGCGGTTGCGGCGGATCTCGGCGAGGCGCCGGTAGGCCTCCTCCAGGGAGACGTCCACCTCGGGCGCGCTGATGTCGTCCACCAGCCGGAAGACGGCGGCCAGCCGGGTGTAGTCGGTGCCGCGGCGGCGCACGGTGCGGCTCGCGGAGACGGGGTGGTCCACCAGGGAGGGCTGGTGGGTGATCGAGAGCATGGTGAAGGTGACGGTGGGCTCGCAGCGGTCGAGTCCGTAGGAGCGGGCCACGGCGAACATGGCGGCTTCCACGTCCTCGGCGCCCTCGCCGCCCGCGAGCAGCAGCTCGCCGATGCGCAGCGTCAGGTCCAGGACGCGGCCCACGGCGGGGCCCGCCTCGCTCTGCTTCTGCACCGGCTCGGCCACCGGACGCACGTCGACCGGCATGCGCAGCATCGTGCGCATCCGGTCCTGCCAGGGGGACTCCTTCATCCGCGAGACGGGGAAGCCGCCGGGGACGTAGGCGGGCGGGGACTGGTGGGCGCTGTACGTCGCCGGGGCGGCGAAGGCGGAGCCCTCGGGCTCGGGGACCTGCGCGGCCATGCCGTCGGGGACGGCGAACTCGGAGGTCGGCTGGTCTTCCTCCGGAGCCTCCGGCGCCATCCCGGGCGGCGGGGTGAAGGCGCTGTGCGCCTCGTCCGACTTCGGCTTCCGGTCCTCGGACCCGGATCCTTCGGCCTCCGCCACTCGTCCTCCCGTCCTGGGCAGCCTCCGCACCAGTATGCGGAATCGTTTCCTCCCCTGCGAAACCGGAATCACACGCGGAGCGACGGACGGCGCGGGCAGACGGGCGCCAGGCGAACGGGCAGGGCCGGGACGTGCGCGAACGCCGACGGGCGGCACCCCCTGAGGGATGCCGCCCGTCGGGACGGTCAGTGAGCGGAAGCTCAGTGGTGGCCGCCCTGCGCCTCCAGGCGCTTGAACGAGGCCTCGATCTCGGCCTCGGCCTCGGTACGGCCGACCCAGTTCGCGCCCTCGACGGACTTGCCGGGCTCCAGGTCCTTGTAGACCTCGAAGAAGTGCTGGATCTCCAGGCGGTCGAACTCGGAGACGTGGTGGATGTCGCGCAGGTGCTCGACACGCGGGTCGGAGGCCGGCACGCACAGCAGCTTGGCGTCGCCGCCCGCCTCGTCCGTCATGTTGAACATGCCGATCGCGCGGCACTTGATCAGGCAGCCCGGGAAGGTCGGCTCGTCAAGGATGACCAGCGCGTCCAGCGGGTCGCCGTCCTCGCCGAGGGTGTTCTCGACGAAGCCGTAGTCGGCCGGGTAGCTGGTCGAGGTGAAGAGGCGACGGTCCAGACGGATCCGGCCGGTCTCGTGGTCCACCTCGTACTTGTTCCGCGAACCCTTGGGGATCTCGATGGTGACGTCGAACTCCACGTCCTGCTCCTCCATGCTCAGCTTCATTGCTTCGAGACTGCATTGATCCATCTGCGCGCTCGTACGGCCCAGCCCTGCCGGGTGGGGTGCCATGCTCGCGGCAAGACGCAGTGGTTAAGTGTCCCTCACGCATATGTGTGATCGCGAAAGGGGCTGGTCCGAGGTGCCCTTGGCCAAGACATGGCAGCTCATCGCGGGGTCGGCCGTCGCCGGCCTCGCCCTCTCGGCCGCGGTGGTGTCCGCCGCCGGCCCCTGGGACTCCGGCCAGCGTAAGGCCGAGCGGGACAAGGCCGCCTCCTGGAGCCGCACGGGTGGCGCAGATCACGCCGCGACCGCGGGCGGCCCGCCCCAGGCGGCGCCCAGCGCCCCCGGGGTGCTCGCCGGGGTCGGCCCGCGCCCCGCCGACGCCGTGGGCGCGGCCCCCGACGCCCTGGCCGGGGTGCTGGGACCGCTGCTCGCCGACCCGGCGCTGGGCACCGTACGCGCCGCCAGCGTGGTCGACACCGCCACGGGACGGGTCCTCTTCGAGTCGGGTTCGAGCGAGGCCATGACCCCGGCCTCCACCGTCAAGATCGCCACCGCCAGCGCCGCCCTCGCCGCCCTCGGCCCCGAACACCGCATCCGGACCACCGTGACGCCCGGCGCCGGCCCCGGCACGATCGTCCTGGTCGGCGGCGGCGACCCGTCCCTGACCGCCAGGAAGAAGAGCCCCGCCGGATCCGGCGGCAGCCTCGTCGCCCTCGCCGCCGACACCGCCCAGGCCCTCAAGGC
Source organism: Streptomyces sp. NPDC002032 (assembly GCF_042890765.1). Taxonomy (NCBI): domain Bacteria; kingdom Bacillati; phylum Actinomycetota; class Actinomycetes; order Kitasatosporales; family Streptomycetaceae; genus Streptomyces; species Streptomyces sp. NPDC002032. The sequence goes on from NZ_JBIASM010000006.1 coordinate 379,534, forward strand.
CGCCGGCACCGACACGGTCACCCTCGGCTACGACGACTCGCTCTACACCGGAGCCGTCCGCCACCCGATCGGCCGCAACGACAACCTCGCGCCCGTCACGGCCCTCACCGCCGACGAGGGCCGCCCCGACGACTCCACCTCCGGGCCCGTCACCCGTACCGAGGACCCCTCCGGGGACACCGCCCGCGCCTTCGCCGGCCTGCTGCGCGACCGCGGCATCAAGGTGACCGGCGACCCCGCCAAGGCCCAGGCCCCCGCCGGGGCGCAGCCGCTGGCCACCACCCTGTCCACCCCGCTCGCCGGGCTCGTCGAGCGGATGCTGACCAACAGCGACAACGACATCGCCGAGGCCCTCGCCCGCCAGACCGCCCTCGCCGCCGGGCAGGGCGCCGCCTTCGAGGGCGCCGAGAAGGCCGTCGCGGAGAAGCTCGCCTCCCTCGGCGTCGACGTCACCGGCACCCGCTTCGCCGACGGCAGCGGCCTCAACCGGGCCGACAAGGTCACCACCCGCCTCCTGACGGGCCTGCTCGCCGCCGCCGCCGACCCCCGCCACCCGGAGCTGCGGCCCGTCCTCACCGGGCTGCCCGTGGCCGGGTTCACCGGCACCCTGCGCGCCCGCAACGCCGGCACCTCCCCGGCCGCCGGGCTGCTCCGGGCCAAGACCGGCACCCTCACCGGGGTCAACTCCCTCGCCGGAACCGTCGTCGACCCCTCCGGCCGGCTGCTCGCCTTCGCCTTCCTGACGGCGGGCGCCGCGGACGGCCCGGCCGCCGAGAAGGGCCTCGACAAGCTGGCGGCCGCCGTCGCCACCACCTCGTAGGGGGATCCGCAGGAGCGCCGGTCCACGTACGGTTGACGCATGACGAGCATCGGTGGTGCGGAGATGGTCGACTGGAACCTCGCGGTGGCGACCGCGACCCGGCTGGTGCGGCCGGGTCCCGACGTCAGCCGCGACGAGGCACGGGCGGTGGTGGCGGAGCTCCGCCGGCACGCCCGGACCTCCGAGGAGCACGTGCGCGCGTTCACCCGGATGATGCCCGAGGGCAGCCCCCTGCCCGACACCCCCGTCCTGGTCGTGGACCGGGCCGGCTGGGTCAAGGCCAATGTCGCGGGCTTCCGCGAACTGCTGGGCCCCCTGCTCGGCAAGATGCAGGACCGCCGCGCGGGCGCCCCCGGGGCCGCCGTCCTCGGCGCGGTCGGCGGCAAGGTCACCGGCGTCGAGCTGGGCATGCTGCTGAGCTTCCTGGCCTCCCGGGTGCTCGGCCAGTACGAGACCTTCGCGCCCGCCCTCCCGGACCTCCCCGGCGGCTCCGCCACCGGCGGCAGGCTGCTGCTCGTCGCCCCCAACATCGTGCACGTGGAGCGCGAGCTGGAGGTGAACCCGCACGACTTCCGGCTCTGGGTCTGCCTGCACGAGGAGACGCACCGTACCCAGTTCACGGCCGTCCCGTGGCTGCGCGCCCACCTGGAGGGCGAAATCCAGACGTTCCTCGGCGCCACCGAGCTGGAGCCCGGGGCCGTCCTGGTACGGCTGCGCGAAGCCGTCCAGTCCTTCGCCGGGGCCCGCCCCGAAGCCGAACAGGGCGACGAGGGCCGCTCCCTCGTCGAACTCGTCCAGACCCCCCAGCAGCGCGAGGTGCTCGGCCGCCTGACCGCCGTCATGTCCCTGCTGGAGGGGCACGCCGACTTCGTGATGGACGGTGTCGGGCCCGAGGTGGTGCCCTCCGTCGCCGAGATCCGGGAGAAGTTCCAGCAGCGCCGCGCCACCGGGGCCGGCCGGCTCGACGCCGCCCTGCGCAAGCTGCTCGGCCTCGACGCCAAGCTCCGCCAGTACCGCGACGGCGAACGCTTCGTCCGCGCCGTCGTCGACCAGGTCGGCACGGACGGCTTCAACCGGGTGTGGACCTCGCCCAACACGCTGCCCACCAAGGCCGAGATCGCCCGGCCCGCGGACTGGGTGGCGCGCGTGCACCGCAAGGGGAGTGCGGGGAGCGAAGAAAGGTGACGCGGGGGGCGTAAACATGTCTCACTGGGGGAAGCAGCATCACCCGTCCGAGGGACCGTGGGCCGTGGAAGGGCGTGCGATGCTCGGAGAACGGCTCGTCTCTGTCACCATCGACGCACTCTGAGTGACGAACGCCATTCCCCGCGCAACACCCCCACCCTCCGAGCATCCGAACTCCACGAAGGGCACCGGACATGGGTCCCCATCCTGCGGTCGCGGCGATACGCCTGGCGGTCCGCCGCGTACTCCACGACGTCCTGAACGACCTCCCTCCCCACGCCGCCGACCCCCGCACCGGGGCCGGCACGCCACTCGTCCTCGTCGCCTGCTCCGGCGGCGCCGACTCCATGGCCCTCGCCTCCGCCCTCGCCTTCGAGGCCCCCAAGCTCGGCATCCGGGCCGGCGGCGTCACCGTGGACCACGGCCTCCAGGCCGGCTCCGACCTGCGCGCCGCGGAGGTCGTCACCCGCATGACCGCGCTCCGCCTCGACCCGGTGGAGTCCGTCGCCGTGCGCGTCGGCCGCGAGGGCGGACCCGAGGCGGCCGCCCGCGACGCCCGCTACGCCGCCCTCGACGAGGCCGCGGACCGGCTGGGCGCCGTCGCCGTGCTGCTCGGACACACCCGCGACGACCAAGCCGAAACCGTCCTGCTGGGCCTCGCCCGCGGCTCCGGGATCCGCTCCCTGTCCGGCATGGCGGAGAAGTCCGGCGGCACCGGCCGCAGCCACCGCTACCGGCGCCCCTTCCTCCAGATCGACCGGCAGACCGCCCGCAAGGCCTGCATGGTCCAGTCCCTCCCCGTCTGGGACGACCCGCACAACATCGACCCCGCCTACACCCGCTCCCGGCTGCGCCACGAGGGACTGCCCGCCCTTGAGAAGGCGCTCGGCAAGGGGGTCGTCGAAGCGCTCGCGCGCACCGCCCAGCTGTCCCGGGACGATGCCGACGCCCTCGACGCCTGGGCCGCCGACGCCGAGGCCGGAGTCCGCGACGAGGACGGCCGCCTGGAGTGCGCCAAGCTGTACGCCCTGCCCCCGGCCGTCCGCCGCCGGGTGCTGCGCAGGGCCGTGGTCGCGGCCGGGTCCCCCGCCGGCTCCCTCTTCGCCCGGCACATCGAGGAAGTCGACCGCCTCATCACCGGATGGCGGGGCCAGGGCGCCATCAACCTGCCCGGCCGCGTCGAGGCCCAGCGGCAGGGTGGCAGACTTGTCATCCGGCAGGGCTGATTGGTGCTGAAACACGGTTGAGTCCTCCGGGGTCACCCCCCGGAGCCCCGGCCGACAACGAAAGTGATGCGGGTGGACGAGAAGGACATGGGCAGCGACCTCCAGTCGGTGCTCATCACCAAGGAAGAGATCGACGCGAAGCTGGCCGAGCTGGCCGCGAAGATCGACGCGGAGTACGCGGGCAAGGACCTGCTCATCGTCGGTGTGCTCAAGGGCGCCGTGATGGTGATGGCGGACCTGGCGCGTGCCTTGTCCACCCCGCTCACCATGGACTGGATGGCGGTGTCCTCCTACGGCGCCGGGACGCAGTCCTCGGGCGTGGTCCGGATCCTCAAGGACCTGGACACCGACATCAAGGGCAAGCACGTCCTGATCGTCGAGGACATCATCGACTCGGGCCTGACCCTGTCCTGGCTGCTGTCCAACCTGGGCTCCCGCGAGCCGGCCTCCCTGAAGGTCGTCACGCTGCTGCGCAAGCCCGAGGCCGCGAAGGTCGCGATCGACGTCGAGTGGGTCGGCTTCGACATCCCGAACGAGTTCGTCGTCGGTTACGGCCTCGACTACGCGGAGAAGTACCGCAACCTGCCGTTCGTCGGCACGCTCGCCCCGCACGTCTACGGCGGCTGAACCCGCCGGACGGCGGTAACGTCGGCCGTCCCGCCGCTCGCGCCCCCGGGGGAACCTGGGGGCGGCCTCCTGCGTTGAGGAGGGGAGCGGGTCTGTCAGCCGTCCCATGAGGCCGCGGGTGACAATACAGGGGTACATTCCGAAGAACAGTCTTTACTCACAGCAGCATTTACCTACGGGCAGGAGGGACGGGGTGCCTGGCGCCCCGTATGGATGGACGTGAAGCGATACTTCCGTGGGCCGGTCATGTGGATCGTGCTGGCCGTCCTCGCCGTGGTCGTGTTGATGAACGTCGTCGGCTCCGGCGGCGGCTACAAGTCGGTGGAGACCAGCGAGGTCATCAAGGCGATCAACAGTGGCCAGGTGGAAAGCGCCAAGCTGACCACCGGTGACAGCCAGATGATCAAGATCGAGCTGAAGAAGGACCAGAAGCTCGGCAACAACGACGGCACCAAGTTCCAGGCCAACTACATCGGGGATCAGGGCGTACAGCTCGCCCAGAACCTCCAGACCAAGTTCGAAGCCGGTCAGATCCCTGACGGGTACTCGGTCACTCCGGACAAGACCAGCCCGTTCCTGAGCGTGCTGCTCTCGCTCCTGCCCTTCGTCCTCATCGTGGTCGTCTTCCTGTTCCTGATGAACCAGATGCAGGGCGGCGGCTCCAGGGTCATGAACTTCGGGAAGTCCAAGGCGAAGCTCATCACCAAGGACACCCCGAAGACGACGTTCGCGGACGTCGCGGGTGCGGACGAGGCCGTCGAGGAACTCCACGAGATCAAGGAGTTCCTCCAGGAGCCGGCGAAGTTCCAGGCCGTCGGAGCCAAGATCCCCAAGGGCGTGCTGCTCTACGGGCCCCCCGGCACCGGCAAGACCCTGCTCGCGCGAGCCGTCGCGGGCGAGGCCGGCGTTCCCTTCTACTCGATCTCCGGTTCCGACTTCGTCGAGATGTTCGTCGGCGTCGGTGCCTCGCGTGTCCGTGACCTGTTCGAACAGGCCAAGGCCAACGCACCGGCGATCGTCTTCGTCGACGAGATCGACGCCGTCGGCCGGCACCGCGGTGCGGGCCTCGGCGGCGGTCACGACGAGCGCGAGCAGACCCTGAACCAGCTGCTCGTCGAGATGGACGGCTTCGACGTGAAGGGCGGCGTCATCCTGATCGCCGCCACGAACCGGCCCGACATCCTCGACCCGGCGCTGCTGCGCCCGGGCCGCTTCGACCGGCAGATCGCGGTCGACCGGCCGGACATGCAGGGCCGTCTGGAGATCCTCAAGGTCCACCAGAAGGGCAAGCCGGTCGCTCCGGACGTCGACCTCTCGGCCGTCGCCCGCCGCACCCCCGGCTTCACCGGTGCCGATCTGTCCAACGTTCTGAACGAGGCGGCCCTGCTGACCGCCCGCTCGGACCTGAAGCTGATCGACAACCACATGCTGGACGAGGCGATCGACCGCGTCGTGGCGGGCCCGCAGAAGCGGACCCGGATCATGTCGGACCGGGAAAAGAAGATCACCGCGTACCACGAGGGCGGACACGCCCTGGTCGCGGCGGCCTCCCCGAACTCCGACCCGGTCCACAAGATCACGATCCTGTCCCGCGGCCGGGCCCTGGGTTACACCATGGTCCTGCCCGACGAGGACAAGTACTCGACCACGCGCAACGAGATGCTCGACCAGCTGGCGTACATGCTGGGCGGGCGCGCGGCCGAGGAGCTGGTCTTCCACGACCCGACGACCGGCGCGGCGAACGACATCGAGAAGGCCACCGCCACGGCGCGGGCCATGGTCACGCAGTACGGCATGACCGAGCGTCTCGGTGCGATCAAGTTCGGCGGCGACAACACCGAGCCGTTCCTGGGCCGCGAGATGTCGCACCCGCGGGACTACTCGGAGGAGGTCGCGGCGCTGGTCGACGAAGAGGTCAAGAAGCTCATCGAGACCGCGCACAACGAGGCCTGGGAGATCCTGGTCGAGAACCGGGACGTCCTGGACAACCTGGTCCTCGCGCTGCTGGAGAAGGAAACGCTGAACAAGGAGCAGATCGCCGAGATCTTCTCCACGATCGTGAAGCGTCCGGCCCGCCCCGCGTGGACCGGCTCCTCCCGCCGCACCCCCTCCACCCGTCCGCCGGTGCTCTCTCCCAAGGAGCTCCAGCTGACGAACTCCGCCAACGGCACCTCGGCGGCCACGCCGGCCGTGTCGGTGGAGAAGGCACCGGAGTCCTCCCCGGAGGACCGTCCGGAGGCCTGACCAGGTCCGGAATGGATGCCGCGCCTCCCAGGTTCTAGCCTGGGGGGCGCGGCTTCTTTCATGACCGCGTGGTGTGGACAGGAACGAGGATGAGATGACCGACCCAGTGACCCTGACCGGTGGCGAGGGCACGATCGGCGAGTTCGACGAGAAGCGCGCCGAGGCGGCGGTCCGCGAGCTCCTGATCGCGGTCGGCGAGGACCCGGAGCGCGAGGGCCTCCTGGAGACGCCGGGCCGCGTGGCCCGGGCGTACCGGGAGATATTCTCCGGCCTGTGGCAGACGCCGGAAGAGGTGCTGACGACGACCTTCGACCTGGGCCACGACGAGATGGTCCTGGTGAAGGACATCGAGGTCATGTCCAGCTGCGAACACCACCTGGTCCCGTTCCACGGCGTCGCGCACGTCGGCTACATCCCGTCCGCCGACGGCAAGATCACCGGACTGTCGAAGCTGGCGCGGCTGGTGGACGTCTTCGCCCGGCGCCCCCAGGTCCAGGAGCGGCTGACCACCCAGGTCGCGGATTCCCTGATGGAGATCCTCGACCCGCGCGGTGTCATCGTGGTCATCGAGTGCGAGCACATGTGCATGACCATGCGCGGGGTCCGCAAGCCCGGCGCCAAGACCATCACCTCGGCGGTCCGCGGCCAGCTCCGCGACCCCGCGACCCGCAACGAGGCCATGACCCTCATCATGGCGCGCTGACGGGCTCCTGAGCGCCTCGGGGAGGCCCAGGGCGCCCGGGGTCCTCCCGGGCCTCCGGGCTCCTCAGGCGCCCCCTCGGGCTCCCCGCGCGTCCCGCCCGCCTCAAGCGGTGGCGGGAGCCTTGTCCGGGTCCTCGTCCTCCGGAAGCTTCAGGACGTGTTCCAGGAAGAGCGCGGCGGCGATCACGGCGGCTCCGGCCAGCACCGAGCCGCCCGCGTACCAGGCCTGGTCGCGGCGGGCGGGGACGTCGAGGGCCTCCGTCACCAGGAAGATCCCGACGCCCCCGTACATGCCCGCCACCAGGGCCGCGACCAGCGCGCTGGCCTGCCCGAAGACCACCGCGCGGGCCGCCATCAGCGGTTCCACGCCCTTGGCCCCCGGCCGGCGCTCGCGCTGGGCCTTCAGCCGGGCGCGCAGCGACAGCGCGGTGGCGAACAGGACGACGGCGATGACCGCCAGCACGATCGGCGCGGCCAGCGGAACGCCCGGCAGGGTGCCGTACGCGTTCCACAGCCTCGCGCCCGCCCAGGACAGCACCCCGGCGATCACGAAGATGCCCGCCAGGACCGCCGGCCTCAGTTGCTTCACTTGCCCGTTCCCCGCTCTCAGTGACTGGCCTTCACGGCCCTGAACAGGCTACTAACGACTACTCCGGCAGGCGGAGTTCCAGGTCGGGGCGTGCCGTGAGGCCGGCCGGCCCGACCGCGGCCAGCAGCGCGGCCACGGGGCCGTGGCCGGGGACCTGGGCCTCGGGGTCCACGTCGTGCCAGGGGGCCAGGACGAAGGCGCGCAGGTGGGCCCGGGGGTGGGGGAGGGTCAGGACGGGGTCGTCGGAGACCACGTCCGCGTAGGCCACGATGTCGACGTCGATGGTGCGGGGCCCCCAGCGCTCCTCGCGGACGCGGTCGAAGGCCTCCTCGATCGCGTGCCCGCGCTCCAGCAGGCTGGAGGGGGGCAGAGTGGTCTTCACCAGGGCCACGGCGTTGAAGTACGAGGGCTGCGAGCCGGGCTCGACGCCCCACGGCTCGGTCTCGTAGACCGGGGAGACGGCCTTGACCCGCAGGCCGGGGGTGTCGCCGAGGGCGTCGACCGCGCCCTGGAGGGTGTCCAGGCGGTTGCCGAGGTTCGCGCCGAGCGCGATCACGGCCCATTTGGGGTTGGACAGGGTCACGTCCGCCGCGTCGACCGCCTCGACGACGGAGGCGGGTACCGGCTGGACGGTGGGGTCGCTCTGGGCGTTCAGGCCGTTGTTCATGCGCGGCTCCGGGTGATCGTGATGGTCACGTCGTCGAAGGGGACGGTGATGGGTGCGTCCGGCTTGTGGACGACGACCTCCACCTGTGCCACCGCTTCGTGCTTCAGACACTGCTGGGCGATCCGCTCGGCGAGGGTTTCGATCAGGTCGACCGGCTCTCCCCGGACCACGTCGACGACCTCTTCGGCCACGACGCCGTAGTGCACGGTCTTGGCCAGGTCGTCGCCGGCCGCCGCGGGACGGGTGTCGAGGTGCAGCACGAGGTCGACGATGAAGGTCTGGCCCTCTTCGCGCTCCCGGGGGAAGACGCCGTGGTGCCCGCGAGCCTTGAGGCCGCGCAGTGCGACACGATCCACGCGAATCACTCCTGCTTTCGTAGGTGCTTCCGGTCCCGGGGCTCCCCGGGGCCATGGGCCTACGCCGAGTGCGGTCGGCGTCGTCCGCCTTCGAATTTACCCGCGACGCGGCTCCGCTCCCGCCCTTGGGGTCAGTCGGTGCCCGCTTCGTCCTCGTCTTCGGAGTCCGTGAGAACCGGAGAACCGTGGTGGGACCAGAGCCGCCAGCCCTCCGGTGTGCGTCGGAACACATTCGTGGCGACGACGAGCTGGCCGACCAGCGGCCCCAGTTCCCCGGCTTCCTGGGCGGGGCCGCCGCTCAGGATGTTCTCGGTGCAGGTGACCAGGGCGGTGTCGCCTATGAGGGCCACCTTGGTGTCGGTGAGGAAGAACTGGATGTACTCGGTGTGGGACATGATCAGCGCGTACGAGCGCAGCACCTCGCCGCGCCCGGAGAGCACCGGCCAGCCCGGGTGCACGCAGGAGATCTCGTCCTCGAGCCAGAGCGCCGACAGCGCGTCGAAGTCCCCCTGCTCCATGGCCTCGTAGAAGGCCGCGTTGACCTCTTCGACGGCTTCGATGTCGGTAAGGCTCACCGTGCCCCTTCCCTGTGCGAACGGCGGGTCACAGTGCCCCTTCCACGGCGCGGGCCACCCGAACCGCGTCGGCGGTCGCCCGTACCTCGTGCACCCGTACGGCCCAGGCGCCCTGGTGGGCGGCGATGGCCGAGACGGCCGCGGTGGCGGCGTCCCGCTCGCGGGCGGGCGGCGGGGGGCAGTCGGCGGTCCCGGCCAGGACGCGGCCGAGGAAACGCTTCCGCGAGGCGGCGACCAGCAGCGGGAAGCCGAGGGCGCGCAGCTCGCGGAGGTGGGCGACCAGGGCCAGGTCGTGCTCGGCGTTCTTCGCGAAGCCGAGGCCGGGGTCGACGACGAGCCGCTCGGGGGCGATGCCGCCGCCGACGACGGCGTCGATGCGGGCGCGCAGTTCGGCGGTGACCTCGCCGAGGACGTCCTCGTAGACGGCGAGGCTGTTCATGCCGTCGCTGAAGCCGCGCCAGTGCATGACGACGAAGGGCACTTCGGCGGCCGCGACCGCGGGGATCATGCCGGGGTCGGCGAGGCCGCCGCTGACGTCGTTGACGAGGGTGGCGCCCGCCTCGACGGCCCGGGCGGCGACGGCCGCGCGCATGGTGTCGACGGAGACGGTGACGCCCTCGGAGGCCAGGCCGCGGACGACGGGCACGACCCGGCGCAGCTCTTCGTCGGCGTCGACGCGGGAGGCGCCGGGGCGGGTGGACTCGCCGCCGACGTCGATGAGGTCGGCGCCCTGGGCGACGAGGTCGAGGCCGCGCTTGACGGCGGCGGTGGTGTCGAACCAGCGGCCGCCGTCGGAGAAGGAGTCCGGGGTGACGTTGACGACGCCCATGACCCCGCAGCGGTCCCAGTCGGGCAGCCCGGTGACCAGGCCCCTGGAGGCGGGCCCGCGGTTGGTGTTCATGGGGTCCAGGGTAGAGCCCCGCCCCGGCCGGGCGGCTCCGCGCCGACCGGGCCGGGGGCTCCCCGGCGGCCGGGCGGGCCCGGATGCGCCGGCGCCGGCGGGGCCGGGGCAATCCGGCCCCGCCGGCGCGCGGTGGGCGGGCCGCCGGCCGGGGCGGACCTCCCGCGGGAGAGTGGGCCGGGCCGGTGAGGCCGGGCCTCCGGCCCGTGGGTCAGGGCCTCGGCCAGGGGCCTCGGCCAGGGCTTCGGCCAGGGGCCTCGGCCAAGGGCCTCGGCCAAGGGCCTCGGCCGGCCTCCCGCCGGAGGGAGGCCCCGGCCGGGGGTCAGGCCGCCTGGATCTCGCGTTCCTTCTGGGCCGGGACCGTCCCGTGGGTGTGGGCGCAGGTGCGGACCGGCTTGGGGCCGCGGCGGCTGGCGAACAGCCGGGGCAGGGCCAGCGTCACGAACCCCTCGGCCTGCATCACCGCGATGCCGATGCGCGGCAGGTCGCGGGTCTGCCGGTAGACCATGAAGCGGGGCTCCCAGCGGGGGCGGAACTTCGCGTTGAACTTGTAGAGCGACTCGATCTGGAACCAGCGCGACAGGAAGACCAGCAGGCCGCGCCACATCCGCAGCACCGGCCCGGCGCCGATCTTCTCGCCGCGGGCGAGCGCCGAGCGGAACATCGCGAAGTTCAGCGAGACCTTCTCGATGCCGAGCGACGGGCAGGCCTCCAGGGAGGCCACGATCAGCAGCTCGTTCATGCCGGGGTCGGCGGCGCGGTCGCGGCGCATCAGCTCCAGCGACATGCCGTCCTTGCCCCAGGGCACGAAGTGCAGGACGGCCTTCAGGTCGCCGAAGGGGCTGGTGTCGCCCTCCTCCACGCGGTGCGCGGTGGCGATGTAGCAGTCTCCGTCACCCTCGTCGCCGACCCGCCCCAGGGCCATGGAGAAGCCGCGTTCGGTGTCGGTGCCGCGCCAGGCGGAGGCCGCGCCGCGCACCTGCTCCAGCTCGGTCTCGGTCAGCTCGCTGACCCGGCGGACCTTGGTGGTGTAGCCGTTGCGCTCGATGCGCTTCACCATCTGGCGGACGTTGCGCATGGGGCGGCCGGAGAGGGAGAAGTCTTTGACGTCGACGATCGCCTCGTCCCCGAGCTCCAGGGCGTCCAGGCCCGTCTCGCGGGTCCAGACCTCGCCGCCGGTCTCGCTGCAGCCCACGACGGCCGGGGTCCAGGAGTGGGTCTTGGCCTCCTCCATGAACCGCTCGATGGCGCCGGGCCAGGCCTCGACGTCGCCGACGGGGTCGCCGGAGGCGAGCATCACGCCGGAGACCACGCGGTAGGTGACGGCCGCCTTGCCGCTGGGGGAGAAGACGACGGCCTTGTCGCGGCGGAGCGCGAAGTGGCCGAGCGAGTCGCGGCCGCCGTGCTTGAGGAGCAGCTCGCGCAGCTTGGCCTCGTCGTCGGCGGTGAGCCGGGCCGCCGGGTGCTCGGGGCGGAAGGCCAGGTAGATGGTGGTGACGGCGGTCAGCATGCCGAGGGCGCCGAGGGAGTAGCCGACGGTCCAGGACACCCGGCCGGCGTAGTCGACGGGTCCCTCGAAGCCGAAGAGGCCGTAGACGACGTGGGTGATCTTCTCGGACAGGCTCGGACGGCCGACGACCTTGCCCGGGTGGACGCTGACGATCACCAGGCCGAGGCCGATGGAGCCGGCGCTCATCAGCACGAAGTTCGCGAGCGCCTTCCAGCGGCTGCGCGGGTCCGGGAGGGCCTTGAATTCGCCCTGGTGACGCAGCAGCAGCGCGAGGAGCACGGCCGCGATGACCACGCCGATGAAGGAGTGGCGGTACGCGAACTGCGCCACGGCACCGGCCGGCAGCAGGACGACGGCGGCCCGCCAGGCCCGCCGCTTGCGCCGCTTGAGGCCGTGCGCGAGGAGCAGGATGAGGACGCCGGCGCTGATGGAGAGGGCCGCGGCGAACGGGCCCAGCGAACCGGGCAGTACTTCGGTGACCGCGTGGATCCGGCTGTGCCGGAACCGCGGGAAGACGCCCGCGGCGACGTCCAGCAGCCCGACGATCATGACGGCTGTGCCTACGAGGCCGGGGACGGCCTCCGGTCGTGGGCCTCGGAGGATTCGGCCGACCCGCTTCGGAACCTGTCCGGACTTATCGCCATCTATCCTGCTAGACATCGCTTCCCGTTGCTCCGCGAGAGATCATGTGGCCGAAGGCCGTGACGGCCTCCGGGGTGTGGTGCGTCCACTAGGACGACATCCGGGAGGAGGCGGTTCACTCTTCCCGTCGGAAAAAACTAGTCCTGCCATCAGAAAGTCGACTGACTGCTCATGGGTCTCACCAGTAATACGGTTCTGGTCCTGGCCATCATCGCCGGTGTGTTGCTGTTCGGGGTGACGGTCTGGTTCTGGCCGAAGCTTTCGGGCCGCTCCTGGCGCTCGATCGCCGGCCGGATCGGCCTCCTGCTCGCGACCCAGCTGGCGCTGTTCTCGGCAGTCGGTCTGGCGGCGAACAAGTCGTTCCTCTTCTACGGTTCGTGGGCCGACCTGTTCGGCCAGGAGACGTCCATCGGCAAGGTCGTCGACCACTCGATGAGCAGCCGCGACATCAAGGTCATCGACAAGCAGAAGCTCGACGTGCCGGGCGGCGGCAAGCCGCAGGTCGGTGGTCAGATCCTGAAGGTTGCCATAACCGGGCAGAAGTCGAAGATAACGAGTCCCGGCTACGTCTGGCTCCCGCCGGAGTACTTCCAGGCCCAGCACAAAGGGCAGAACTTTCCTGCCTCCATCGTCCTGACGGGGTACCCGGGAACGGCCGAGAACCTGATCAAAGGGCTGAACTACCCCATGACGGCCTTCAAGCAGGCCAAGCAGGGCAAGATGAAGCCGATGATCCTGGTCATGCTGCGGCCGACCATCGCGCCGCCGCGCGACACCGAGTGCGTGGACATTCCGGGCGGCCCGCAGACGGAGACCTTCTTCGCGCAGGACCTGCCGCAGGCCATCCAGACCACCTTCCGGGTCGGCAAGAAGCCGGAGAACATGGGCTTCGTCGGGAACTCCACCGGCGGCTACTGCGCCCTGAAGATCGCCGCGCAGCACCCGCAGACCTTCGGTACGGCCGTGGGCCTGTCCGCGTACTACAAGGCGGCGGACGACGCGACGACCGGTGACCTGTTCCACGGCGACGACAAGCTGAAGAAGCGCGCGGACGTCCTGCACAGCCTGGAGAACAAGAAGCCCAGCGGCACGTCCTTCCTCGTCACCACGAGCGAGAAGGGCGAGGACAACCTGAACGACACCAAGAAGTTCATCAAGCTGGTCAAGGGCCCGGACCGGGTCTCCTCGATCATCCTCGACAGCGGCGGCCACAACTTCAACACCTGGCGCCGCGAGATCCCGCCGATGCTGGTGTGGCTGAGCACGCGCATGCAGGCCTGATTCCCCGCGGGAACAGGCGCAGGGCCCGACTCCGGTCGGGCCCTCTTCCGTTCCCGGGTACGGCTAGGCCTCTTGCAGGTGGGCCCGGCGCAGCGCGCGGTGGACGCCCTCCGGGGTCAGTACGCCGACCAGCGCGCCGGTGTCCGGATGCGTGACGCCGATCCGCCCGGAGTCCTCCTGGAGCAGGGCGGCCAGGGCTTCGCGCAGCGAGGCCCCCAGGGCCACGGACGCGGCCGGGGCGGGCGAGGAGCCCGCCGCCGGAGCCAGGTCGGCCGCCTCCACGGGGGTGACGGCGAGCCGCTTGAGGCCCCGGTCGGCGCCGACGAACCCGGCGACGTACGCGGTGGCCGGGGCGCCGAGCACGGCGGCCGGGCGGGCGAACTGCTCGATGGTGCCCTCGCCGTAGACCGCGATCCGGTCGCCGAGCCGGACGGCCTCCTCCAGGTCGTGCGTGACCAGCAGGATCGTCTTGCGGACGGTGCGCTGGAGGGTGAGGAACTCGTTCTGGAGGCGTTCGCGCACCACCGGGTCCACCGCGCCGAACGGCTCGTCCATCAGCAGCACCGGCGGATCGGCGGCCAGCGCGCGGGCCACGCCGACGCGCTGGCGCTGGCCTCCCGACAGCTGCTCCGGGTACCGGCCCCCGTAGACGGCCGGATCCAGCCCCACCAGTTCGAGGAGCTCGGCCGCCCGGGCGCGGGCCTTGGCCTTGGGGGTGCCGATCAGCTGGGGCACGGTCGCCGTGTTCTCCAGCACCGTCTTGTGCGGGAACAGCCCGACCTGCTGGATGACGTAGCCGATCCGGCGGCGCAGCTCGACCGGGTCGGCCGCCGCGATGTCCTCGCCGCCGAGCAGGATCCGGCCCGAGGTGGGCTCGATCAGCCGGTTGACCATCTTCATCGTGGTCGTCTTGCCGCAGCCGGACGGGCCCACCAGCGTGACGAGCTCGCCCTCCGCCACCTCGAAGGACAGGTCCTCGACGGCCGTGGTCCCGTCGGGGTAGCGCTTGGTCACATGCTCGAATCGGATCACATCGCCATCCTTCCTCACGAGCGGCAGGGTTTTGTAAAGGCTGTGTTGCCTCAGTGCGAAGGATTCCGGCCATTGTCGGTGCCGGGGGTTATGGTCGCTGGTGGCCGCGCATGCGTTCGTGCGGGCCGCATACGACCACGAGACGCGCGGGTGACGGGGGGTGAGGAGCATGGCCGGGCAGAGCTGCCTGGTGGCCAACGACTGGATCTGCTGGGACTACGTCAGCTCCCGCTCCCAGGAACTCACCGACGCCACCGTCCAGCACGTCTGGATCACCGGCGTCTCGGTGCTCATCGGCGTCGCCGTGTCCGTCCCGCTCGCGCTGCTGGCCCGCCGCGGCCGCCGCTGGGCGGCCCCCGTGCTCGGGCTCACCACCCTGCTCTACACGGTCCCCTCGCTCGCCATGTTCTCGCTGCTGCTGCCCTTCTTCGGGCTCTCCGCGGCGCTGGTGGTGACCGGCCTGGTGCTGTACTCGCTGACCATCCTGGTGCGCAACGTGCTGGCCGGGCTGGAAGCCGTCCCCGAGGAGGTACGGGAAGCCGCGCGCGGGATGGGCTACGGACCGGGCCGGCTGCTGTGGCAGGTGGAACTGCCGCTGGCGCTGCCCGCGCTGCTCGCCGGGGTGCGGATCGCGACCGTCTCGACGGTGGCGCTGACCACCGTCGGCTCCATCGTCGGCAAGGGCGGGCTGGGCAACCTCATCGCCCCGGCCGTCAACAGCTCCTTCAAGGCGCAGGTGCTCACCGCCTCCGTGCTGTGCGTGCTGCTCGCGCTCCTCGCCGACCTGCTGCTGCTCGGGGTGCAGCGGCTGCTGACGCCGTGGACCCGGGCCGGCGCCCGCACCGCGAAGGGGGCCTGAGGCCGTGGGCGTACTCGGACAGACCTGGGACTGGCTGGCCGACGGGGCCAACTGGTCCGGGGAGAGCGGCGTCTGGCACCGCCTCGGCGAACACGTCTACGTCAGCGGGATCGCCCTGGCCGTCGCCTGCGCCATCGCCCTGCCCCTCGGGCTGTGGCTCGGGCACATCGGCAAGGGCGGCGCGCTCGCCGTCAACGTCTCCAACGCCGGCCGGGCCGTCCCGGTCTTCGCGGTGCTGGCCCTGTTCATGGTCTCGCCGCTGCGCAGCGCGGGCTATCTGCCGACCATCGTCGCGCTGGTGCTGTTCGCCGTGCCGCCGCTGCTGACCAACGCCTACGTGGGCATGCGCGAGGTGGACCGCTCGGTGGTCGAGGCCGCCCGGGGCATGGGCATGTCCGGCCGCCAGCTGTTCCTGAAGGTGGAACTGCCGCTCGCGCGCGGCCTGGTGATGACCGGGCTGCGCTCGGGCGCCGTGCAGGTCATCGCCACCGCCACCATCGCGGCGATGGTCGGCCAGGGCGGCCTGGGCCGGATCATCACCGCCGGTTTCAACACGTACAACACTCCGCAGGTCGTCGCGGGGGCCCTGCTGGTCGCGCTGCTGGCCCTGGTGGTGGAGGGCGCGCTGGTGGCGGCGGAGCGGCTGCTGCCGAGCCGCCGGACGGCGCGCTGACCCGGTCCCGGTGCTCCCCTCCGTGCTCCCCTCCTTTCGCGTTTCCTTTCGTGTCCGTTCCCTCCCCTTCCCGTTCCCCTTTCCCCTTTCCCGTAGGAGCTTTGATGAGCAAGTCCACGCGCATCCTCGGCGCGACCCTGGGCGCGGTGGCCCTGACCGTTTCGCTCAGCGCGTGCGGGGGCGACAGCCTGGAGAAGACCAAGGACGGCGGCTCCTCGGCCGCCGCGTCCTCCTCCGGCGGCGGCGCCAAGGGCAAGCTGGTCGTCGGCTCGGCCGGTTTCACCGAGTCCAACGTGCTGGCCGAGCTCTACGCCCAGCTCCTCAAGGGGGCCGGCTACGACAGCTCCATCACCACGGTCAACAACCGCGAGCTGTACGAGCCGTCGCTGGAGAAGGGCGAGATCGACGTCGTCCCGGAGTACGCGGCCACCCTCGCGGAGTTCCTCAACGCCAAGGTGAACGGCTCCGGCGCGCCGAAGGAGAAGCCGGTCGCCTCCAGCGACGCGGCGGCGACGGTGGCGGCGCTGGACAAGCTCGCCGCGCCGCTCGGCCTCAAGGCCCTTCCGGCGGGTGCGGCGGTCGACCAGAACGCCTTCGCGGTGAGCAAGGAATTCGCCCAGAAGAACAACCTCAAGACGCTTTCCGATCTCGGCAAGTCGGGGCTGAAGGTGAAGATCGCGGCGGGTGACGAATGCTCCGTCCGTCCCTTCTGCGCACCGGGGTTGGAGAAGACGTACGGAATCTCCGTTTCCGGTATCGACCCCAAGGGCGTCGGCACCCCGCAGGCCAAGCAGGCCGTCAAGGACGGGGTCGACCAGCTGGTGCTGACCACCACCACCGACGCCACGCTGGACAGCTTCGGTCTGGTCCTGCTGGAGGACGACAAGAAGCTCCAGAACGCCGACAACGTCCTGCCCGTCGTCAACGCCAAGGACGCCGGGGCCCCGGAGGTCGCGGCCGCCCTGGACAAGCTCACCAAGGTGCTCACCACGGCCGACCTCGTGGACCTCAACCGCAAGGTGGACGCCGAGCGCGCCAAGCCCGCGGACGTCGCGAAGGCCTATCTCGACTCCAAGGGCCTTCTCGCCAAGTAGCGGTTACCGGATTGATGGAGAATTGTGGGGTAACCGCCCGGCAAGAGATTGCCGGGCGGGTACCCCACGCGCCGTCCACGCACTGTAAATTTCAGGCCATGCCCCGTGGACGCCACCGCAATCCCGAGCCCCTGCACCGACTCCTCACGCCGACGGCCGTCGCCGGGGTTTCCGTCGCCAGCGCCGGCGCGGCCTGGCTGCTCGCGGAACCGCTCGCGCTGCGCCTGCTCGTGGCCCTGACCGCGGCCGCCGGCGTCGGCGGCGCCGTGCTCATGCGTTCCTGGGACAGGGCGGCCGGCCGCCGTGTCGCGGAGCTCGCGCGCGAACGCGTCAAGGACGAGTGGAAGACGGACGAGCGGATAGCCGAGCTCGAATCCGATCTGGAGGAGGCGCGCCTGCTGCGCGTCAAGCTCGACACCAAGCTCCGCGCCAAGCGGGTCGAACTCGCGGGCCTGCGCGGCGAGCACGCCGCGCTGCTGCGCCGGTACGCGACCGCCGAGACCGAGCGCGCCAGCGCCCTGGAGAAGCGCCGGCTGCTGGCCCTGGAGGCGGCCGAGGCCCCCGCCGGGGCGGCGAAGGAGCTGCCCGCCGTCTCGCAGGAGCGCACCGGCAGCGGCGCCCCCACCGCCATCGGCTACGCCCGGGCCAACGCGGCGCTCGTCGCCCTGCTCCGCAAGGCGGAGGCGAAGGCCGCCGGCACCGCCGGGCCCAAGGAGCTTCCCGCCGGGCCGCCCGCGCCGAGGGGCGGCGGAGTCCCGGTCGCCGGAGCCGCGTCCGGAGCCGGGGCGGCGGCGGGGACCCCGTCCGGAGCCGGTGCGGCAGCCGGGGCCGCGTCCGGAGCGGGCGCGCCGACCGGGGCCGCGGCCGGAGCAACCACCCATACCCGTACGCCCGGTGGCGCACCCGCCACGGCGGCCGTCCCGGCGCGCCGGCCGGCCGCCGCGGTGGCCCCGTACGCCTCCCCGCGCCGCTCCGCCTCGCGCGTCGAGGGCGGCTTCGACTTCTTCGGCACCAAGACCACCGCGCAGGCCCGCGCCGCCATCGAGTCCGTGCAGAACGAGGACCTCGCCGACGTGGTCGGAGCCGAGGCCCTCGCCGTGCACAAGGCCGAGTCCGCGGGTACCGCCTCCGGACCGGAGTTCAAGCCGGCCACGCCCGAGCAGCGCGCCCTGGGCCAGGTCATCGACCTGACCGCCCACGACGAGACCGAGCCGATCGACGTCGTCAGCCTGCGCACCGCCATCTCCTAGCGGGGGCCGCGCGGGACGCGGTTCAGAACAGCGGCAGTTGACCGGCGTGCGGGCCGAGCGTGAACCCGTCCAGCGTCGGGGCCGAGGCGCCGAGCATCACCCGCGCGCGGGAGCCCGGGCAGGACACCAGGTCGCCGCGCCCGCGCCCGGTCGGGGGGTCGTGCCGGGCGATCCGGCCGGCCGTCACGGCGCAGTCGCGGCCGCAGGCGGGGCAGGCCCGCCGGGGGGAGTGGGACATGCCCCCAGTGTGCCCTGCCCCACCGACAGCGTGGCGCCCGGTCCGGGCGCGGTCCGGCTACTTGTCGATGTCGCCGACGACGAAGAAGAGCGAGCCCAGGATCGACACCATGTCCGCGACCAGCTGCCCCGGCAGCAGTACCGCGAGGGCCTGGATGTTGTTGAAGGAGGCGCTGCGCAGCTTCAGCCGGTACGGGGTCTTCTCACCCTTCGAGACGAGGTAGTAGCCGTTGATGCCGAGCGGGTTCTCGGTCCAGGCGTACGTGCTGCCCTCGGGCGCCTTCAGCACCTTCGGCAGCCGCTGGTTGATCGGGCCGGGCGCCAGCTCCTCCATCCGGTCCAGGCAGGCCACGGCCAGGTCGAGGGCGTTGTGCGTCTGCTCCAGGAGGACCTCGAAGCGGGCCAGGCAGTCGCCGTCGGTGCGGGTGACCACCCTGAGGACGTCCTGGAGCTCCCCGTAGGCGAGGTACGGCTCGTCGCGGCGCAGGTCGAAGTCGACGCCGGAGGCGCGCGCGATCGGGCCGGAGACCCCGTACGCGTGCACCGCCTCGGCGGACAGGACGCCGACGCCGCGCGTGCGGCCGCGGAAGATCTCGTTGCCGTGGACGAGCCGGTCGTAGACGTCCATCCGGGTCCGGACGTCGGCGACGGCCGCGCGGGCCCGGCCGAGCCAGCCGGCGGGCAGGTCCTCCTTGAGGCCGCCGACGCGGTTGAACATGTAGTGCATGCGGCCGCCGGAGATCTCCTCCATGACGGCCTGGAGCTCCTCGCGCTCGCGGAACGCGTGGAAGATCGGGGTGATCCCGCCCAGTTCGAGGGGGTACGAGCCGAGGAACATGAGGTGGTTGAGGACCCGGTTCAGCTCGGCGAGCAGCGTACGCATCCACACCGCGCGCTCGGGCACCTCCATGCCGAGCATCCGCTCGACGGCCATGACCACGCCGAGCTCGTTGGAGAACGCCGACAGCCAGTCGTGGCGGTTGGCCAGCATCACGATCTGGCGGTAGTCGCGGGCCTCGAACAGCTTCTCCGCGCCGCGGTGCATGTAGCCGACCACCGGCTCGGCACTGACGATGCGCTCCCCGTCCAGGACGAGGCGCAGGCGCAGCACGCCGTGCGTGGAAGGGTGCTGGGGTCCGATGTTGAGCACCATGTCGGTGCTCTCCGCCGCTCCGCCGATGCCGACCGTGGTCTCCGTCATGGCCGCATTGTCTCAGCCCTAGGGTGGGGGCATGGGAACCGGGACGAAGCGTGAGACGGGCGAGCCCGCGTGGGTGGGGCTGCCGGGCGGGCTGCTCACGCTGCGGCGGCTGCTGCTGGTGGTGTGGACGGTGGCCCTGACGGTGGCGACCGGTGTGCCGCTGGGCCTGCTGGCCGGAGCGGCGTGGGCGGCGTTCGCGGTGGTGTGGCCCTGCGCGCTGGTCTGGGGGTGGGTGATGCTCGGGCGGAACTGGCGGTCCTGGCGGTACGCGGAGCGCGCCGACGACCTGCTGATCAGCCGGGGCGTGCTGTGGCGCAAGCAGACGGTGGTGCCGTACGGGCGCATGCAGCTGGTGGAGGTCACCTCCGGGCCGCTGGAGCGGCGCTTCGGGCTGGCCTCCGTACAGCTGCACACGGCCGCCGCGGCCTCGGACGCCAGGATCCCGGGGCTGGTCCCCGGGGAGGCGGAGCGGCTGCGCGACCGGCTGACGGAGCTCGGCGAGGCCCGATCGGCGGGCCTGTGACCGGCCCCGCGGCCTCGGGGGAACCGGCCGGCCCCGTGCCCCCGCCCGCGCGGACACCGCAGCGGCCGCCGACGCCGCAGCGGCCGTCGACGGCGCAGCGGCCGTCGACGGCGCCGGGGGAGCGGCGGCTGCACGTGCTGACCCCGCTGCGGCGGGCATGGGTGCCGATCGCGGCCACCGCGGGCCTGGTCCTCCAGCAGGGCGAGCGGGCCCAGGAGTGGGTCCGCTCCTACCCCGTCGGGCTGCGGCTGCTCGGGCTGGCCGCGCTGGTCCTCGTCTTCGGTACGTACGGGCTGCTCAGCTGGTGGTTCACCCACTACTCCGTCACCGACACCGAGCTCCGCATCCGCACCGGCCTGCTCTTCCGCCGCACCGCCCACATCCGCCTCGACCGCCTCCAGGCCGTGGACGTCACCCGCCCGATGCTCGCCCGGGTGGCCGGCGTCGCGAAACTCCGGCTCGACGTCATCGGCACCGAGGAGAAGGACGAGCTGGCCTTCCTCGGGGAGCGCGAGGCCGTCGCGCTGCGCGCGGAGCTGCTGGCCCGGGCCGCCGGATTCGCCCCGGCCGAGGCGGCCGCCCTCGGCGAGGCACCGCAGCGGGAGCTGCTGCGGGTGTCGGTGCGCGACCTGGTCGTCTCCCTGCTGCTCAGCCTCGGCGTGTGGGCCGCGCTGGCCGGCGGGCTGGCCGCCCCGGTGGTGGTGTGGTGGCTCAGCGACAACCCGTGGGCGGCCCTGGCCCTCGTCGTACCGATGCTGGGCGCGGCATGGAAGGGGACCCTGGGCCGCTTCCTCGCCGAGTACGACTGGACGGTCGCCGAGTCCCCCGACGGGCTGCGGCTGGACCACGGGCTGCTGGACCGGGCCCACGAGACCGTCCCGCCGGGGCGCGTGCAGACCGTACGGATCGTGGAGCCGCTGCTGTGGCGGCGGCGCGGCTGGGTGCGGGTGGAGCTGGCCGTCGCGGGCTCGAAGAACGCGGTACTGGTCCCGGTGGCCACCCGGGGCGCCGCCCACGCCGTGATCGCCCGGGTGCTGCCGGGCGCGGACCTGGCGGCGCTGGCGTTCAGCCCGTCCCCGCGCGCGGGCTCGCGGTGGGTGGTGCCGGTGTGGTGGAGGGGCTACGGCCTGGCCGTCTCGGCGGAGCTGTTCGCGGCGCGGCGCGGGCTCCTGTGCCGACGTACGGAGATCGTTCCGCACGCGAAGGTACAGAGCGTGCGCCTGTCCCAGGGGCCCTGGGAGCGCGCCCGGGGCGTGGCCGACCTGCATGTGGACACCGGCGCGAACGGCACCGTCACCGCCCGGTTGCGGCCGGCCGCGGAGGCGCCCGCGCTGCTGAACGCCCAGGCGGTCCGCTCCCGTACCTCGCGGGAGGCGGCGCGGCCCGACCGCTGGATGACGTAATTCCTGGAAGACGTGCGGGCCATGTGAAACCGTGTTTGTGTTCGCAACGTCCCTTGGGTAGACAAGTACGAGCATGCGAGTGACGCAACGACACGTCAGGGGTGGGTGAATGAAGTTCGACATGGGCAGCACCACGCTGTCCGAGCTGGGCAAGGCCACGAGCGGCTCCAGCGAGGACCTCGGCACGCTGATCAAGCTGCTGGTCGCCGCGGCGGACCCGCTGGAGGGCAAGTTCAACGGAGCCGGACGCGCCGCGTTCGACTCGTTCAAGCGCCGCTCGGACGCGATCACGGCGGAGCTGAACGCCTCGCTGCGCGCGATCCTCGGCGGCCAGCAGGGCATGAACACCTCCTTCACCACCGGTGACCAGGAGCAGCAGGACAACGCCCACCAGAACCAGGGCTCCGCGAACTTCGACGCCGCGCGCTTCGGCGCGCGCTGATCCCGGGGGGATTGAGGGACATGGGACAGAACCTGGACCGCACGTCGTACGACGTCGCAGCCTCCGTGGAGGTGCAGGGCGGACTGGCCGGCATCATCGGCCAGTTGGAGCGGGTGCTCGGCGAGCGCGAGGCGGCCGTGAAGGCGGCGATGTCCGAATTCACCGCCGACGGTGTCTCGGACGAGTACCACGGCAAGGAACTGCGCTGGCACAAGGCGGCCAACGAGGTGCGCGACATCATCCGCCTCGTGCGCGGCACGCTGGAGCAGAACGACACCACCGCGCAGGCCACGCTGGCCAAGGCCAAGGCGGCGGTGGACGGCATCGGCTGACGGTTCGCGCCGTAGGGGATCCGAGCAGGGAAACGAAGGACACGGGGGCAGTTCATGGGCTGGGACATCAAGCCGTCCGGCGTACAGGGCGTCGTCAACAAGACGATCACCGCGGCGGAAGGCTTCCAGAAGGCGGGCACGTCGCTGCAGACGGAGCTGCCGGAGGCGGCCAAGCACGCCGGCACGGTCACTCCGGGCGGCGGCACGGGCGGTGAAGGCGGGGGAATGGGTCCGATCGCCGGTGCGCTGGGCGAGCTCATGAACTCCCACCAGCACCGGCTCGCGTACATCTCGGCGCGTACGGAGGCCTCGCTCAACGGCGCGATCAAGGCGACGACGGCGTACGTGCAGGGCAACCTGGAGCAGGCGGCGAACGCGCAGGCCGAGGCGCTGAAGGAGCCGAAGGTCGACCTCCCGGGGGCGGGGCAGAAGTGACCGATCACGTACCGATCAATCCGTGCACGATTCCGCAGTTCACGGGTGACCTGGACGCGCTCCAGCAGGATCACACGGCGATCACGGCGGCGGCGGGGACGTTCCGGGACGCGGGTGCGAACGTCGATTCCGAGTTCCAGGGGCTGTCGGCGTTCTATTCGGCGCCGGAGGCGGCGCAGTTGTTCGCGACGACGAAGCCGGTGAAGACGGACAGTGATTTCTTCGCCGATCAGCTGGAGTCGGCGGCGAAGGCGCTGGGTGAGTACATCACCGAGGCGCGGCCGATCGTGGCGCAGCTGAAGTCGCTCCAGGCGAAGGCCACCACGTTCAGCAACAAGATCAGTGGGGATGAGCACTGGAAGGACGACGGGGACAAGATCGATGAGAACAACGATCTGATCCACGACGTCAACGCGGCCGTCTCCGCGTTCTGGGCGGCGGAACG